>NZ_CP088296.1:2563806-2905112 GCF_024666595.1 Sphingomonas sp. J315
CTCGACGCCATAGAGGAAGCCGTCGACATTCTGGTCGTCGCCATCGATATCGCTGTCCTCGGTGCTGCCCGGACGGATGATGTCATAGCCGCCGACGACGCCGACGCGGAAGCCGGTGAAGGTCGGGTCGGTGCTGTCCTGGGCGAGAGCCGGAGCCGCGATCATGGTCGATGCGGCCAGTGCGGCGGCGATTGCGTAACGCATACAAAACTCCTTGTACTGGACCCGTTTGCGGGTCGGGAGGTCAAATGGCGCTGCGCCGCACAAGTTGCATGAACGCCGGATAAACGCGGAAAACCGTTGCCTTTTGGCCACACGGAACCCAAGCAATGCGGCTATGCGCAAGGGACGCGATTTTATTGCACGGCACGGCGAGACGGTGTTCAACGCGGCGCGGCGGTTGCAGGGCGATTACCCGCACACCCCGCTGACCCGCGCCGGATTCGCGCAGGCGGACGAGATGGGCCGCGCACTCGCCGGTCTGCTCGGGGCCGCGCCGGCGCTGACATTATGGGCGTCGAACACTGGGCGCGCGCTTCAGACGCTGGCTGTGATGGCCGAGCATCTCGAGCTCGACTGGCACGCGGCGCGGCAGGATGCACGGCTGACCGAGATCGGCATGGGGTGCTGGGGTGGACGCTATTATGACGAACTGGTTGCGGGCGATCTGCCAGTCCTCGCCGCGACCGGGCTGCTCTACCCCGCCCCCGATGGCGAGAGCTATTCCGAGATTGCGGCGCGCGTTTCGGCCTGGCTCGGCGACACGGATGAAGATCCCGGTGATCGCCTGATCGTCATGCACGGCATTTCCAGCCGGGTGCTGCGCGGGGTGATGACGGGGCAGGGCGCGCACCCTGAATTCGCGACCCCGATAGCGCCGGGCCTGCCGCAAGGTTCGGTGGTGATGATCGAGCGCGGAGTGGAGACGGTCGTGCATCTGGGCACCGGGCGAGCGCCGGCATGATCGCGCTGCTGCTCGCCGCTGCGTTTGCCGTGCAGGGGCAGGGACGCGAGTCTCTCGGCGTGTTCGACGGCTGGGGGGCGTTCCGCGACGCAGCGCCGGCGCGCTGCTACGCGATCGGCCAGCCAGTACGGGGCAGAGCTGGAGCATTTGCCAGCATCGCCAACTGGCCGCGATCCGGCGCGCGCAACCAGTTCCATGTTCGACTGAGCCGCGCCCGCGATCCGCGTGCCAAGGTGACGTTGGCGATCGGGGAGCGGCGGTTCGAACTGATCGCCGGGGCAAGCGATGCCTGGGCACCCGATCCGCGCACCGATCGCGCAATCGTCGCCGCGATCCGTTCAAGCCGGTCGATGAGCGTCGAGAGCGTCGCGCGCGGCGGCGGCGCCTTTGCCGATGTCTATGCGCTCAAGGGCGCGGCGACCGCGATCGACGCCGCCGCGATGGGTTGCGCGCGGCGGTAAGGCCGCGCGCTGGCCGATTATTGCTGCTGGCCTGGCGTCGGGCTTGGCGTCGGTGCCGGAGCGCCTGTCTGCTGCCCGTCGCGCACGGCGATGATCTCGGCCTGGACCTTCTCCTTCACCGTCGGGTCGCTCTGGGCGAGCGTAGCGATCTGGTTGAACCGCGCCGTTTCAAGTCCTGCAGCGGTCACCGCCTCAGTCATTTTGGCGGTCTTGTCGGCGGCGGGAATCGACACATCCTTGGTGACGGCATCGGCGGCGAGCGCAGCCTTGGCGAACATCTTGATCTCGGCGTCGGTGACCGGGGCGGGGGTCGCCGTTTCGGTCTGGGTAGGCGGAGCTGCGGGCGCGGCGGTCTGGGCGATGGCAGGCGAGGCGATCAAAGCGGACGCGGCCAGCGCCCAGCGGGTCAAATGGGTCAAGGTGAAACTCCAAAGTCATTGGAAACAAAGCGTCTGGGACGCGCACCACAAGAATTTGAGACCCCAACCCAGATGCGCAACCCTTCCTCGGCGGGCCGTGGCTCCCCCGGGATGGGCGGGGCATGGAAATGCGGCGTCACTTCCGCTATAGGCGCGCCATGCAGTCAGTCTCGTCGCCTCCCATGCCCATCCCCGGGCACATCGATCCCGTGCCCGTTCCGCGCAGCCTGAAACCGCGTGCCGATGGGCGCATCGACCTGCTCGGCCTGTCCAAGGCGGACCTGCGCATGGCGCTGGAGACGGCGCAGCTTGAGCCGAAACAGGCCAAGTTGCGCGCGAAGCAATTGTGGCACTGGATCTATCATCGCGGGGCCACCGATTTCGCGCTGATGACCGATATTTCCAAGGCGATGCAGCCCTGGCTGGCGCAGCGATTCGTAATCTCGCGGCCCGAGGTGGTCGAAGCGCAGGTATCGACCGACGGAACGCGCAAATGGCTGCTGCGGTCCGACGACGGTCAAGATTACGAGATGGTGTTCATCCCCGACGCTGATCGGGGCACCCTGTGCGTATCGTCGCAGGTCGGCTGTACGCTCAACTGTCGCTTTTGCCACACCGGCACGATGCGGCTCGTCCGCAACCTCGAACCCGGCGAAATCGTCGGGCAGGTGATGCTGGCGCGCGACGCGCTGGGCGAGTGGCCGAGCCAGCCCGAGGGACGGATGCTCACCAACATCGTGATGATGGGGATGGGCGAGCCGCTCTATAATTTCGACAATGTCCGCGATTCGTTGAAGATCGTGATGGACGGCGACGGGATCGCGTTGTCGAAGCGACGCATCACCTTGTCGACCAGCGGCGTCGTGCCGATGATGGCGCGCGCGGGGAGGAGATCGGGGTCAACCTCGCCGTCTCGCTCCATGCGGTGACCAAGGAAGTGCGCGACGAGATCGTGCCGTTGAACCGCAAATTCGGGATCGAGGAGCTGCTCCAGGCGTGCGCCGACTATCCCGGCGCGAACAATGCCCGGCGGATCACCTTCGAATATGTGATGCTCCGTGACAAGAACGACAGCGATGCCGATGCGCGTGAGCTGGTGCGGTTGATCAAGCAGTACAAGCTGCCCGCCAAGGTCAACCTGATCCCGTTCAACCCCTGGCCCGGCGCGCCCTATGAATGCTCGACGCCCGAGCGGATTCGCGCGTTTCAGGAGATCGTGTTCGGGGCCGGCATCTCCGCCCCGGCGCGCACCCCGCGCGGGCGCGACATCGATGCAGCCTGCGGTCAGCTCAAGACGGCGAGCGAGAAGAAGAGCCGCGCCGAGCTGGACCGTCTGGCCGAGGAAAAGCAGGCGGCGCTAGGCTAAGGATGCGCCCCGGGCAACGGTCGCGGTGCGTCCGCCGATCCAGACATGGCCGTCGGCATTGATCCGTGCCGCGACTCGCCCATCACATCCGGTCATTCGGCCCTGCGCGGCGGTATAGCTGCCCTGCGCCAACCCGGCTTCGAACAGATATTGCGCGGTCGCTGCGTTGAGGCTGCCGGTCACTGGATCCTCGACCAGTCGGCCATTGCCGTCGGTGAAGAAGGCGCGCAGCTCGAACGCGATGTCGCTACCGTCGGGATGCGGGCCGACCAGCCCGATATCGGTGCCGACCGGCGCGCGCGCGGGCGGATCGACCGCGAGCACATCCGCCGCCGTGCGCAGCCGCAACAGCTGCCAGCCGGGCCCGTTATTCGCGTGAACCGCATCGACGATCGCCTCGGCTGGCACATTGGCGAGCCGTGCGGCCTCGGCGCGCTCGGTGTCGCTGAGCCGACCGGACCGGATCAGCGGCGGGGCGCGGAAGGATAGCATTTCGCCGTCGCGCGCGATCGGGACCAGCCCCGCGCCGCATTGCTGGACGATCAGCGCCGGATCGCGCGGTACGCCGCCTGCCTCAAGCCAGGCATGGCAGGTGCCAAGCGTGGGATGTCCGGCAAAGGGCAGTTCGCCCGCGGGGTAGAAGATGCGGACCTGATAATCCGCGCCCGGATCGGTGGCGGGGATCAGGAAGGTCGTTTCCGAAAAGCCCAGCCAGCGGGTCAGGGCAAGCATCGCATCGGCGTCCATCGCCGCGGCGTCGTGCACGACCGCCAGCGGGTTGCCGGTGTTTCCGTCCGCCCCGAATACGTCGACCAGATCGAGCTTCATCATATCCCCCGGTTTGTCCGTGCGGGACTTGTGGTGCCTGGCGGCATCCCGCAAGAGGCGGCACATGGATATGGCCGGACTATTCCTTGCCGCCGGGGCCGGCATATTGGGCGGCGCGATGAACGGGCTGGCGGGGGGGCGGTACGTTCGCCACGCTTCCGGCACTGATCGCGCTGGGCCTGCCCGCCAATATCGCCAATGCCACTTCCAACGTCGCGCTGCTGCCCGGCGCCGCGACCAGCGCATGGGGGTTTCGCGACGAGCTGGGGCCAGTAGCCGGGCTATCGGTGCTGCTGCTCGCCACCATCACCTTCACCGCCGGGCTGGCGGGCAGCCTGTTGCTGGTGCTGACGCCGAGTGACACGTTCGATGTAGTCATCCCCTGGTTGTTGCTGTTCGCGTTCGTCGTGATGGCGTTCGGGCGACGCGCGGCGGACTGGCTGCACGCGCGGGTGACGATCGGGCGGCGGACGCTGATCGGGGCGCAGGGGCTGCTCGGCATTTATGGCGGCTATTTCGGTGGCGGAGTGGGGCTGATGACCACCGCGATCTACGGGCTGCTCGCGAATATCGAGCCGCGCGGGCTGTTCGCGATCCGCACCTTGATGCTCGCGGTCGCCAACCTCGCCGCCGCGTTCGTGTTCATCGGCTTCGCGATGGTCGAGTGGCGCGCGTGTCTGCCGATGCTGGCCGGTTCGATCCTGGGCGGGTTCGGCGGCGCGGCGATCGGCAAGCGGATGTCGCCGGGCGTCGTGCGCGGTTGGACGTTGCTGGTGACGGCGGCGACGACGGTGATATTCTTCGTCCGTGCCTATGGATGATCCTTCCTCGACGGTGATTCGTCGCCACGCGCTGGCAACGCGGATCTGGCACTGGGTCACCGCAATCAGCGTGATCATCCTGCTGGGCAGCGGGCTGATGATCCTCAACGCGCACGGTCAGCTTTATTGGGGCGAATATGGCGCGAATTTCGACCGGCCCTGGTTCAAGCTGATCTGGTTCTTCGACACCGCGCGGGTGCCGGGATGGTTGACGATCCCCTCGACCTACAATCTTGCGCTGGCGCGGCGCTGGCACCTGTTCTTTGCGCTGGTGCTGGGGTTCGCGTTGCTGGCGTACATGATCGTCAGCCTGCTCAACCGGCATTTCCAGCGCGATCTGCGCATCCGGTGGAGCGATCTGTCGCGCGGGCACCTGCGCGCCGATCTCAAGGCGCATTGGGCGTTGCGTTTCCACGATCCGGAAAATCCCCGCGCGTACAATATCTTCCAGAAGGCGAGCTATGCGGCGGTGATCTTCGTCCTGCTCCCGCTAGTCATCTTCACCGGACTTGCCATGTCGCCGGGGATGAATGCGGCCTGGCCCTGGCTACTCGATGTCTTTGGCGGGCGACAGAGTGCGCGGTCGATCCATTTCATCGTCGCGATGCTGTTGGCGCTGTTCATCATCGTCCACCTGACGCTGGTGATCCTCGCCGGGCCGGTGAACGAGGTGCGATCGATGCTCACCGGCAAGTGGCGCGTGCCGCCGGAGGATGCGCCATGACTCTCATCACCCGCCGCAACCTGATCGTCGCGGGGGCGGGCGGGCTGCTCGCCGGATGCGACCGTGTCGGGAAGAGCGAGGCAGGGCGCGACATCTTGTTCAAGGCGGAGGCGGTGCATCGCAGCCTTCAGCGGGTCATCACCAACCGCAACGCGCTCGCGCGAGAATTTTCACCCGAAGACATGTCGCCGCGCTTCCGGTCGAACGGCACGCGCAACCCCGGCACGCCAGCCTATCAGGCGCTGGCGGCGAACCGCTTTGCCGACTGGCGGTTGCGCGTCGACGGGCTGGTCGCGCGTCCGCTCAGCCTGTCGCTCGACGACCTGCGGGCATTGCCGCAGCGCGCGCAGATCACGCGGCATGATTGCGTCGAGGGATGGAGCGCGATCGGCAAGTGGCAGGGACCGAAGCTGTCGGCGATCCTCGATGCGGCGGGTCTGCGCGATGGCGCGCGGTATCTGGTGTTCCACTGTGCCGACAGCCTGCGTGGTGGCGCCTATTATGAGTCGATCGACCTGATCGACGCCTTTCACCCGCAGACGATCCTGGCCTGGGCAATGAATGACCGAATCCTGCCGGTGGCGCATGGCGCGCCGGTGCGGCTGCGGGTCGAGCGACAGCTCGGCTACAAGCACGCCAAATATGTCATGCGGATCGAGGCAGTGGCGTCGCTGGACGGTGTCGGGCGCGGCAAGGGGGGGATATTGGGAGGATGTCGCTGATTACGAATGGTATGCGGGGATTTAGCTTCGCGGCTTAACCCCTTCGCACTTGCGAAGAAGTGCCGAGCCGTTAGCCTGTCATCCATGGCGCTGATCGACCATTTCTTCACCCGCGCGGTGAAGCGCGGCGAGCTCACTGTGATCCACGCGGATGGCAGCGCGCGCAGTTTCGGTGCGCCGGATGCTGATCTGGCACCCGTCACGATCCGCTTTACGCATCCATCGGTGGGTCGTCATATTCTGACCGATCCGGCGCTGGGAGCTGCCGAAAGCTTCATGGACGGGCAGCTGGTGATCGAGCGAGGCGACATCCTCGCCTTGCTGCGCCTGATGACCGCGAACAACCGGTGGGAGGACAAGACCGGCAACTTGACGCCCGGCGCGTTCAGGCGCGCGTTCGACAATGTCCGTTTCCGGCTCGACCGGGTGAACATGGCGCGGCGGTCGAAGCGCAATGTCGCACATCATTACGACCTGTCGGCACG
The DNA here is from genome assembly GCF_024666595.1 of Sphingomonas sp. J315. Classification (NCBI taxonomy): domain Bacteria; kingdom Pseudomonadati; phylum Pseudomonadota; class Alphaproteobacteria; order Sphingomonadales; family Sphingomonadaceae; genus Sphingomonas; species Sphingomonas sp. J315. The sequence goes on from NZ_CP088296.1 coordinate 2,570,597, forward strand.
GCTATACGACCTGTTCCTCGACGCCGACCGGCAATATTCGATGGCCTATTTCACCGATCCGGCGAACAGCCTGGAACAGGCGCAGCTGGACAAGAAGGCGCATATCGCGGCCAAATTGGCGATCCAGCCGGGCATGTCGGTGCTCGACATCGGCTGCGGCTGGGGCGGGATGGCGCTCTACCTGCACGAAAAGACCGGGGCGGAGGTGCTGGGGGTCACGCTGAGCGAGGAGCAGCTCAAAGTCGCGCGCGCGGGGGCGGAGGCGGCGGGGGTGGCGGGCAAGGTGCGGTTCGAGCTGATCGACTATCGCCACGTCACCGGGCAATTCGATCGGATCGTGTCGGTCGGCATGTTCGAACATGTCGGCCCGGCGCATTATCGCACCTTCTTCGCCAAATGCCGCGAGCTGCTGACGCCCGACGGGGTGATGCTGCTCCACACGATCGGACGCGCGGGTGGGCCGGGGGTGACCGATGCGTTCACCGCCAAGTATATCTTCCCCGGCGGCTATATCCCGGCGCTGTCGGAAATCCTGCGCGGGCATGAGGAATTGCGCTTTTTCCTGACCGATGTGGAGGTGCTGCGCCTGCATTACGGCCATACGCTTCAGCATTGGTACGACCGCGCAATGGCCGCGCGCGACCAGATCGTCGCGCTGTACGACGAGCGCTTCTTCGCGATGTGGACCTATTATCTCGCCGGGTCGCTGGTCAGCTTCGAGAATGGCGGGCTGGTCAATTACCAGCTGCAATATTGCCGTTCGCGCACCGCGCTGCCGATCACCCGGGACTATATGGCAGAGGAGGAAGCGCGGCTGCGCAGCTGATTACTGGACGCCGATCTGCTCGACGTCTGCGCCGAGATAGGTGCCGAGTTCCGCACGTGTCACCTTGCCGTCGCCATCCTTGTCGACCGCAGCGAACCACGCATCGGCCTTTGCCCAATCGGTACGCGGCGAGCTGACCGGCGCGCGCGGTGCGCTCGCCTTCTTCGACTGGCGCGCTGCGGCATAGGTCGCCTCCGCGCTCCCCTCGAAATCGAAGCGCGCGCGCACTTCGTCGCGCTCGATCGACCCGTCTTCGTTGAGGTCCAGATCGGCGAAGCGCTCGGCGGCGCGGCGCTCGGCTTCGGCTCTGGGCAACGGGCCGGGGGCGACGCCCATCGGCTGTGCCTGAAACGCGAGCAGGGCGAGGGCGACGTTCATGGCCGTCGCTCCAGTGCCGCGAGCCGTCGTCCGGTCGTGATCGTCTGCACCAGGAACAGCAGGATCAGGATCGTGCCGATCCCGCCGACAAACAGGTCAAAGCCGGAAATTGTGCCGAACAGACCGCGATCCGGCCCCAGTACCCACATCATCACCGTCATGCCAATCAGCATCAGCCGCAATTCCGTCGGCCCCGCAGCAAGATAGGACAGGCGCAGTTCGCCGACCACGCGCGCCGACAGAAAGGCGTGAATCGACATCAGCAAATATCCGGCCAACGCGATCATCGCGATGTCCATCGTCACGAAGGGGCTGAGCCCAATCCCTGCGACGATCAGCAGATTGGCCAGCCCGTCGCAGCTATGGTCGATGAAATAGCCATAGGACGGCCGCTCGATCCGCCGCCATCGCGCCAGGCTGCCGTCAAGCGAGTCGCCGAACCATTGCACCGCATAGCCCGCCAGCGTGAGCGCGAGCCAGTCCATGCTCCAATTGCTCGCGACATAGCCGACGAAGACCATCACCGCGCCGATCATGCCGATCGCGGTCAGAATGTCCGGCGTGACCGCAGATGGCATATGCGCGCACAGCCAGTTGAGGATTCGGCGCTCGCTTGCCGCCAGCCAATTCTGCTGGACCCGCTCGAGTGCGGGCGGCGCCTGTCGTTGATCTGTCATACTTCCCTATCCTCCATGCGGGAGGTTCGGGCAATGCCGTGAATAGACGGGGTGCGTCCCGTTCCGGCCAGAGCGAGTGCCGCCTAACTCAATTCGGATATTTCGCGTTCATATAGGCGAGCGCGTCGCGGGTGATCTCCTCCAGCACGGTCATGTCCACGTCGGCCAGCTTCTTGATGTAGAGGCACGACTTGCCGGTCTTGTGCTTGCCCAGCCGCGCCAGCTTCTCCGGCTGGCCGGGGTCTTCGGTCAGGACATAGAGCACCAGTTCCGCCTTGCGCGGCGAAAAGCCGAGTCGGCACATGTCGCCCTCGTGCCCGCTGTCATATTTATAGTGATAGCTGCCGAAGCCGATGATCGACGGTCCCCACATCTTCGGCGACTCGCCGGTGATCCGTTCGAACATCGCGCAGACGGTCTTTGCGTCGTCACGGCGGATGGGATTGTCGACCGCGTCGAGATATGCGCCGACATCGACGGGGGTGGGCTTGGTCTTGATCTCGGCCACGGCATGACCTCGCTGGATTTTCCGCCAGTCTAGCCGCAAGGGGCGGCGATGCAATCGGCCCCGCTCACCCGCCGTTCGATTCTGGCGCAGGCCTGGCCGATCATGCTGGGGCAGACGACGGTGCCGCTGGTCGGGCTGGTCGATACCGCCGTGATCGGATGGACCGGCGATGCCGCCGCGCTGGCCGGGGTGGCGCTGGGGACGGCGATCATCAGCTTCATATTCTGGGCGTTCGGCTTCCTGCGCATGGGGATGACGGGCCTGACCGCGCAGGCGCATGGCCGGCGCGCGCGGGCGGAAGTCGATGGCCTGCTGGTGCGCGGGGTCGCGGCGGGGCTGGGGATAGGTGCGGTGCTGGTGGCGCTCCAGATTCTGCTGGTCCCGGCGGCGTTCGCGTTGCTGGCCGGGGGTGGGGCGCTCGACGCGGCGGCGCGGGAGTTCGTCACGGCGCGCTTCCTCGGCGCCCCCGCCGCGCTCGGCTTCTACGCGATCAATGGCTGGCTCTACGGCCTGGGCCGCACGCGCGAGACGCTGGCGCTCCAGATCCTCGTCAACCTCGTCAACGGAGTGCTGGATGTCCTGTTCGTCTGGCAGTTCGACATGGGAGCGCGCGGCGTGGGGCTGGGCACCGCGATCGCCGAATGGGTCGGGCTGATCGCCGGGATCGTGCTGGTCGTGCGGATGGCCGGCCCGCGCGCCCTGCTCGCCCAGCGCGCCGGATTCTTCCATGGCGAAGCGTGGAAAAAGCTCTTCGCGGTCAACGCCGACATCATGGTGCGTACGATCGCGCTGCTCGCGCTGTTCCTGTGGCTCGCCAATGCCGGGGCGCGGCTCGGCACCGTCCCGCTCGCTGCGAACCATGTGCTGATGCAGCTGGTCAGCATTTTCGCCTTCGTCCTCGACGGCTTCGCCTTCACCGCCGAATCGCGGGTCGGGCAGGCGGTGGGGAGGGGGTCACGCAGCGACCTGAGGCGCGCGATCCGGCTGACGGGGGAGTTTTCGGTCGGCTTCGGCCTGTTCGCGACACTGGCCGCGTTGCTGTTCGGCGGCGCGCTGATCGACCTGCTGACCACCAATGTCGAGGTGCGCGAGGCCGCCCGCGCCGTCCTTCCGCTCGCCGCGCTGGCCGCGATCGTCGGGGTTCCGGCATGGCTGCTCGACGGCGTGTTCATCGGTGCGACGCAGGGGCGAGCGCTGCGCAACGCCGCGATCCTCGCCACGACCTTCTACATCGCCACCGACCTGTTGCTGCGCCCGCTCGGCGCGACCGGCCTGTGGCTGGCGCTGCTGGCGAGCTACTTTTTCCGCGCCGGGTTGCTCGCGATCCATCTGCCCCGGCTGTTCGCCACGGTTGCGGAACCCGCCCCCGGGCCTAGAGGCGCACCCGAACTTCCCTCTGGAGCAACAGCAATGGCCGACAAGATCAATCGCGTGGTTCTCGCCTATTCGGGCGGTCTCGACACCAGCGTGATCCTGAAATGGCTGCAGCAGGAATATCAGTGCGAGGTGGTGACCTTCACCGCCGATCTGGGGCAAGGCGAAGAGCTGGAGCCCGCGCGGCAAAAGGCGCTGAATGCCGGGGTGAAGCCCGAGCACATCTATATCGATGATCTGCGCGAGGAGTTCGTCCGCGATTTCGTGTTCCCGATGATGCGCGCCAATGCGCTGTATGAGGGGCTGTACCTGCTCGGCACGTCGATCGCGCGCCCGCTGATCTCCAAGCGGCTGATCGAGATCGCCAAGGAAGTGAATGCCGATGCGGTCAGCCATGGCGCGACCGGCAAGGGCAATGATCAGGTCCGTTTCGAACTGTCGGCCTATGCGCTCAACCCGGATATCAAGGTCATCGCACCGTGGCGTGAATGGGACCTGACCAGCCGCACCAAGCTGATCGAGTTCGCCGAACAGCACCAGATTGCTGTGAGCAAGGACAAGCGCGGCGAAGCGCCGTTCTCGACCGACGCGAACCTGCTGCACACCTCGTCCGAGGGCAAGGTGCTCGAGGATCCGTGGGATGAAACCCCCGACTATGTCTATTCGCGCACGGTGAACCCGGAGGACGCGCCGGACACGCCCGAATATATCACGATCGATTTCGAGAAGGGCGATGGCATCGCGCTCAACGGCGTGGCGATGTCGCCCGCGACGCTGCTGGCGGCGCTCAACGATCTGGGGCGCAAGCATGGCATCGGCCGGCTCGATCTGGTCGAAAACCGCTTCGTCGGCATGAAGTCGCGCGGCATGTACGAGACGCCGGGCGGCACCATCTATCACCTCGCGCATCGCGGGATCGAGAGCATCACGCTCGACCGCGGCGCCGCACACCTCAAGGACGAATGGGCGCCGCGCTATGCCGAGATGATCTATAACGGCTTCTGGTTCGCGCCCGAGCGCGAGATGATGCAGGCGGCGATCGACTATTCGCAGCAAAAGGTCGCCGGGACCGTGCGGCTGAAGCTCTACAAGGGTGGCGTCTATGTCGTCGGGCGCAAGTCGCCTTACTCGCTCTACAGCGAAAAGGTCGTGACGTTCGAGGACGACCAGGGCGCCTATGACCAGCGGGACGCGGCGGGGTTCATCAAGCTCAACGCGCTGCGGCTGCGGTTGCTGGGGCGGCGGGGGCAGTAAGCTCGATCAACCACAGGTCGGGCGGGGCGCCGATGCGGATCGGCAATACGCTGGTCCCAAGCCCCGCGCCGACCACGATGGTTCGCGCGCCCTCCCGGATCAGCCCGCAGGCGAAGCGATCTCCATAGCGCGACATCGTCGCCGGTCGCCCGATCAGCGGGAGCGCGACCTGGCCACAATGCGTGTGCCCGGCGAGCACCAGCCCGAAGCGCTCGGGTAGGTCCGGGACGATATCGGGCGAATGGCTGAGCGTGACCACCGGTCCCGTGAGCGGCGCGACGGCGCGGATCAGCGCCGCCGGATCGGCGCGGCCGGTGAAGTCGTCGTCCGCCCCGGCGAGGATCAGCCCGGCTCGGCGGGTGACGCTGTTGCTCAACACGGTGACCCGGTTCGCCTCCAGCGCGCGACGCATCCCGGCGGTGTTGCGCCAATGATCGTGATTGCCGAGCACCGCGACGACGCCATGCCGCGCGCGCAGCCCGCCAAGTGGGGCGACGGCCTCAGTCTCCGCATAGCGGTGCGTCGACACCCGTTTGTCGCTCACCAGATCGCCCGCAATCAGCACCAGGTCGGGCCTGAGCGCGTTTACCTGAGTCACGATCCGGGCGAGCCGTTCGGGCGGCATGTCGGGTCCCGCGACATGCAGGTCGCTGAGCAGCGCGACGCGGAGCGGCGGCTGGCCCTTCGGCCAGTCCGCCATCGCGATGGTCGCGGTGCGCACGGTGGGATCGCGCAGCGCCCCCAATAGCCATAGCCGGCCAATGCGAGGCCGAGGAGCAGGCCGATCAGGAGGATGCGTTTCATTCCGCCAGCCTAACGGTAGGGCTCGGGTGCGCAATCGCGCTCGACGAACGTTAACCGGGATGGGATAGCGAAGCGTCATGGGGGCGGGGCGATCGATAGTCTGGCGTGACAACGCGGTGGCGGCTGGGCTGGCGGCCCTGCTCGCACTCGTTTGGGCATGGCGCGATTGGGCGGCGCTGTCGGCGTTGCAGTTGCCCGATACCGACGATGTGATGCGGTTGCAGCAGATCCGCGACTGGCTGGCAGGGCAGGGGTGGAACGACCTTGCCCAGCATCGGCTCGGCCCCGAGGGGCTGGAAATGCACTGGTCGCGGCTGCCCGATCTGGTGCCGGGGGCGATCGTCGCATTGCTGACCCCGTTGCTGGGGGCGCATGGGGCGGAGCTGGTCGCGGTGATGCTGTCGCCGATGCTGCTGTTTGCAGCCGCGCTGATGCTGATTGCGTCGATCGCGCGACGGCTGGAGGTTTCAGCACCGGTGGCGGTGGTGGTCGCCGCGCTGGCCTACCCCGCCAGTGCGCTGTTCCTGCCCGGCCGCATCGACCATCACGGGGTGCAGCTGGTGCTGGTGCTCATCCTCGTCCGCGCGCTGATCTGCCCGGGCGGGTGGCGCAGCGGCGTTTCGGCGGGCGTGGCGAGCGTCGCCTCGCTGGTGGTGGGGATGGAGACGGCGCCCTTCCTTGGGCTCGGCGGCGGAGTGCTGGTGTTGCGCTGGGCGGTCGCGGGGGAGGGGGAGCGGCCTCGGCTGCTCGGTTATGGCGTGGCGCTGGTTGCGGGTCTCGGCATCGCCGCGCTGTTGTTCCGCACGAGCGGGTGGAACGTCGCCAGCTGTGATGCCTTTGCCGCACCGCTGTGGCGCGCCGCGCAAGTGGCCGCGCTTGTGCCGCCCGGGCTGGCATTGGCCGGAAGCCGCCTTGTGGCGCCACGCGCACGGGTGGGCGCGGCGATCCTGCTCGGCGGTGTCGCGGCCGCCGTCGCGCTTGCTCTCTCTCCGGCCTGTCTGTCCCCCTATGGCGGGGTCGATCCGTTGCTTGAGCGACTGTGGCTGGCGCGGGTGGCGGAGGCACAGCCCTTGTTCGTCGCGCCGCTGGATCGTGCCATCGGCTATGTCGGGCTGGCGCTGGTCGGGCTTGGCGCGACGGCGTGGCAGTGGCGGCAGTCGCGCGCGGTGGAATGGGCGGTACTGGCCGCGTTCCATCTGGCGGCGCTGGCGTTGGCATTGGTCCAGCTACGCGGAATTTATGCGGGGACCTTGCTCGCCGCACCGGCGCTGGCCGCGCTGATCGCCGAGGCACGGCAACGCGGGCCGCTGGTGCTTGCCGCCGCATGGATCGCGTCGGCGGGGTTGGTCTATCCCGCGCTGGGAGGTCTTGCTGCGCCCAAGCCGGAAGCGGCGCAGTGCGACGGCGGGGCTGTGCTCGCGCAACTCGCGGCGCAACCCGCCGGGACGGTCGCCGCGCCGATCGATCTGGGTGCCTATGCGCTGGCCGAGACGCGCCACCGCATCCTCGCCGCACCGTACCACCGCAATGCCGAAGGCAACCTCGCCGTCTATCGGCTGGTTGATTTGCCGGTCGCGCGGGCACAGGCCGAGGCGGGGCGGCTTCGGATCGACTATCTCGCCGACTGCGGCGGTGCGTGGGACGAGCTGGGCGCCCCGCCCGCCGGATCGCTGCGCGCCGCGTTGCGGGCAGGGACGCCACCGGAGTGGCTGACCCCGGTTGCGGCGGGCGCGAGCGTCTATCGGGTGGCGCGATGAGCGGGCGCTGGTGGGAAAGCCGGTGGTTCTTCGCCTCCGCGCTGCTGCTCGCGGCGCTCCCATTACTGTGGCCCGCTGTGCCGCCGCTCACCGATCTGCCCGGCCATATCGGACGGTACCGCGTGATGCTGGGCGATGAGGCGACGCTTCTCGATCGCTATTACAGCTTCGAATGGCGGCTGGTCGGCAATCTCGGCGTCGATCTGTTGGTGGCCGCGCTCGGCCCCATCATCGGGCTGGAACCTGCGGTCAAGCTGGTGGTGATCGCGATCCCCGTGCTGACGACCGGGGCGTTGCTGTGGCTCAGCCGCGAGTTGACCGGGCGGGTCAGTCCATGGGCGCTGTTCGCGCTGCCGCTGGCCTACAGCTATCCGTTTCAGTTCGGGTTCGTGAATTACTGCCTCGCCATGGCGCTTGCGCTCGGCGGCTGGGCGTTCTGGCTTAGGCTCGGACGCCTGAACCGGATCGGGCTGCGCACCGCGATCTTCATGCCCTTCGGACTGATCGTGTGGACGTGCCACGCGATGGGCTGGGCGATGCTGGGCCTGTTCGTCGTCGCGGGCGAATGGGCGGCGCGGGCCAAGGACAGACCAATACTGCGCGCCGCGTTCGATGCCGCCATCGCCACGGTCCCGCTCGCACCGCCGGTGCTGGCGATGCTGGTCTGGAGTGGCGGCGGGGGGCGCGGCGGAGACCGGGCGCTTCATCGACCTGGTCGCGAAGCTCAAGGGGCTGGGCAGCGTGCTGCGCGACCGCTGGATCTGGCTCGACCTGCCCGCCCTGCTGGTGGTCGTCGCCGCCGTCTATGCCGGTATCCGGGGACAGGCTGGGCGGATCGCGCCACAGGCGGCCGCCGCTGCCGCGCTGACCGCCCTCGCCTTTCTGCTGCTGCCCTTCACCCTGCTCGGATCGGCCTATGCCGATCTGCGTTTGCTCCCCTTCGCCTTCGCCGTGGCGCTCGCCGGGTTGAACCCGAAGGAGGGCGCACCGGTGCGTGCGATCGCTCTGGCAGGACTTGCCTTCTTCCTTGTCCGCACCCTCGCCACCGCCACCAGCTTCGCGCTATACGATGCCGACTGGCAGCGCGAACTCGTCGCGCTCGACCACCTCCCGCGTGGGGCGCGCGTCTTCGCACTGGTCGGGGACAGCTGCGACCAGCCCTGGGCGCACAGCCGCCGCACGCATTTGCCCGCCTTCGCCACCGCGCGCCGCGCCGCCTTCGCCAATGATCAATGGCGGATGGAGGGGGCGCCGCTGTTGAGCGTCAAAGTTCCAGCGGGCTATTTCGCGCATGACCCGTCACAGATTTCGGTCGTACAGCCCTGTCCACACGATCCCAATCTGCTGCCCCGCGCCGATGCCTTGACGGACTTTCCGCACAACCTGTTCACGCATGTCTGGCTGATCGATGCGCCGATCCCGCCACATGCCGCCGCTGGCCTGACTCTCGTCTGGAAACAGGGCGGGTCGGCGCTCTATGCGGTCGACCGTTCGGCAAGCCGCTTGCCCGCAGGTGCTGCGCCGCAGTAAAGGCGGTCGGATGCAAGGGGGCATTCCGACAGAAACGCCGCAATGGTGGCAGACGCGCTGGTTCGTGCTGTTCGCGGCGTTCGCGGCGGCGATCCCGCTGTTGTGGCCGGATATCCCGCCGCAGGTCGACCTGCCCGGGCACATGGCGCGCTATCGCGTCCAGCTGAGCCATGCCGAGGTGCCCTGGCTCAACGACTGGTACAAGTTCGAGTGGAGCCTCATCGGCAATCTCGGGCTCGATCTGCTGATCATACCGCTCGAGCCGATTTTCGGGCTGGAGCTGGCGGTCAAGCTGATCGTCATCACGATTCCGGTGCTGACCGTCACCGGCCTGTTGTGGATCGCGCGCGAGGTGCATGGGCGCATCCCCGCGACCGCGTTGTTCGCGCTACCGTTGGCCTACAACTACGCCTTCCATTTCGGTTTTGCGAACTTCGCATTGTCGATGGCGCTGGCGCTCAACGCCTTTGCGCTGTGGCTGCGGTTGGCGCGGCTGGGCAAGATCCGGCTGCGCGCGGTGATCTTCGTGCCGATCGGCATGTTGATCTGGGTCACGCATACCTTTGGTTGGGGCACGCTGGGCGTGCTGTGCTTCGCCGCCGAGCTGATCCGCCAGCATGATATGCGTGGGCCGCGCACAGGGCCGTGGCACGCCAATTTCGTGCAAAGCTGGGTCGTGCCCTGGTTCATGGCGGGCATTCACTGCCTGTCGCTGATTCCCGCCGCAGTGCTGATGCTGATGTGGCGCAGCGCGGGGGATGTCAGCGGGGTCACCGGCGACTGGTTCAACTGGCGTGCGAAAATCTGGTGGGTGCTGATGGTCCTGCGCGACCGCTGGCAGCTGTTCGACATCGCCTGCCTCGGCGTGTTGTTCCTCGTCCTGCTCAAGGGGCTGCGCGATCCCAATATCGAATATTCGCGGCATCTCGGCATCTCCGCGCTGTTCCTGATCGCAGTGTTCATCCTGCTGCCCCGCGTGGTGTTCGGGTCGGCCTATGCCGATATGCGGCTGGCACCGTACATGATCGCCATCGCGGTGATCGCGTTGCGGCCCAAGCCGGGGATGACGACCCAGGGCGCGAAGCTGTTGGCGATGGCCGGACTCGCCTTCTTCCTCGTCCGCATGGGTACGACGACGTGGAGCAACTATCTTTACGACAAGTCCTATGATCGTGAGCTCAAGGCGCTTGATCATGTGCCCGAAGGCGCGCGGCTGCTGAGCTTCGTCGGCGAGACTTGCTACAACGAATGGACGATGACGCGGCTCCAGCATCTGCCCGGCATGGCGATGGTGCGGAAGCTGGCATACACCAACGACCAATGGTCGATGGCGGGCGGGCAATTGCTCACGGTCCGCTACAAACAGGCGCGCGGGTTCAGCCATGACCCGTCACAGATCGTCACCGACACCAAATGTCCGCGCGAGTGGTGGCGGCCGGTCGCGGTCAGCCTCGCGCGCTTCCCGCGCCATGCCTATGACTATCTGTGGGTGATCAGCCCGCCCAATTACGACAAGCGGCTTGAGGCGGGTTTGATCCCGGTCTGGCGCGACGGCAACAGCGCGCTGTTCAAGATCGATCATGGCACGCCCGCCGCGATCCTGAACCCGGAGGATCTCGGCCCCTATCGCGGCCATATCCAGAAAATGCGCGAGTTTCTCGAGCGCGACAAGCAGAAGCAGCTGGAGGCGTGGAAGGCGGCGAAAAAGGAAGCCTAACCGCCCCGTTTGAACGGCGTCATTTCGCCCAGAAATTCCTGTTCCCGCGCCACCGCGTCGCGCTCGCGCACCAGATACTCCTCGATCGCGCGGCGGAAACCGGGGTCGGGGATATAGTGCGCCGACCAGGTCGTAACGGGTACATAGCCACGCGCCAGCTTGTGTTCGCCCTGCGCCCCCGCCTCGACTCGTGACAGGCCGCGCGCAATGGCCGCCTCGATCGCCTGATAATAGCAGAGCTCGAAGTGGAGGAACGGTACGTCCTCGACGCAGCCCCAGTACCGCCCGTACAGCGCATCGCCGCCGATCAGGTTGAGCGCGCCCGCGATCGGCCGCCCGTCGCGTTCGGCGAACATCAGCAGCACCCGATCGCCCATCGCCGCGCCCAGCATCGAGAAGAAGGGGCGGGTGAGATAGGGGCGGCCCCATTTGCGGCTGCCGGTGTCCTGATAGAAGGCCCAGAAGGCGTCCCAATGCGCCTCGGTGATCTCCCCGCCGGTCAGGTGGCGGATCGTCAGGCCATCCAGCGCCCGCTCACGTTCCTTGCGGATCGCCTTGCGCTTGCGTGAGGACAGCACGGCGAGGAAGGCGTCGAAATCCGCATAATCGCGATTGTGCCAGTGAAACTGCGTCCCCGCCCGGACCAGCCACCCGGCTTCCTCGAACAGCGGAAGCTGGCCCTCGTCGACAAAAGTGACGTGTGCCGACGACAGCCGGTTATTGTCGGTCAACGCGCGGATGCCCGCGATCAGCGCGGGGGCCAGCGCCGGATCGCGCAGCAACAAGCGCGGGCCCGGTACGGGGGTGAAGGGCACCGCGACCTGAATCTTGGGGTAATATTTGCCGCCTGCGCGCTCGTAGGCATCGGCCCAGGCGTGATCGAACACATATTCGCCTTGGCTGTGGCTCTTGGCATAGGTCGGGGCGATGGCCGCGGGGACGCCGTCCGCGTCCTCGATCACGATCGGCAGCGCCTGCCACCCCGCCGCGACCCCGACAGATTCCGATGCTTCCAAAGCCGACAGGAAAGCGTGCGACAGGAAGGGGTTGGTGCGACCCGTACAGGCGTCCCACTGCGTCGCCGGGATCGACGCGACTCCTTCGGCGATGCGGGCTGAAACAGTCTCTGGCACGGGTCCGATCTAGGGAGCGTCCTCGTTTCCGCCAAGCGGCGCTTCACTGCGCACGCCCGCGACGCTGCCGATGCGGTCGCCCTTGCTGCTGCGGAAGTGAAGCACTTGCTGCGGGAAGGGGATTTCGATGCCGTGTTCCTGAAACTTGACCCATAGCCGGTTGAGCACGTCCGACTTCACATTGCCGACGCCGCCCTCGGGATCGCTGATCCAGGCGAGGATCTCATGCTCCAGCGCATAGTCGCCGAACGAGGTGAGCCAGACATTGGGGCGGGGGGGTGTCGAGCACGCGCGGGCTTTCCAGGGCGGCATCGAGCATCAGCTTCTGCGCCAGCTTGACGTCGGACTCATAGGCGATGCCGACCGGAATGCGGACACGGACATTGCGGTCGGAGAAGGACCAGTTCTCCACCTCCTGCGTCATCAGATTCTCGTTCGGAATCAGATGTTCCTTGCCGTCGCGGGTGATGACGCTCACCGCGCGCACGCCGATCTTGTTGACCCAGCCGAAACTGTCGCCGACCACGATGACATCGCCCGGCTTGATCGACCGGTCCATCAGCAGGATGATCCCTGCGATCAGGTTGCCGACGGTCTTCTGCAGGCCGAAGCCGACCGCGAGGCCCATCGCGCCGGAGAAGACCGCGAAGCTGGTCAGGTCGATCCCGAGCAGGTCTATGCCCAGCAGGAAGACAACGACGATCACCGCAATGCTGGCCAGCTTCTGCACCAGCAGTTTCTGGGTCGCGTCGAAGCCCCGCGCCTGGCCGATCGAATGCGCGATGACGCGGTTGGCGAGGCGCGCGGCGGCGTAGAGCGCGATGGCGGTAATCAGGATCGTCACCACCGCGAGCAGCGAGATTCGCCGCGTCCCGACATCCATGCCGATCCGGTCGAGCGTGTCGGTGATGACGTTGAACCCGCCGATCGCATGGCTCAGGATCGCGGCGAACATGGTCGTTGCGACCGCCCAAGCGCTCCATCGCGGCATGTGCAGCCCACGCATGAATACCAGCACCGTCATCGCGCTGGCCGATGCGAGGGCGAAGCCCAGCCCTGCCTCCGCCAGACGTGTCCAGGTCCAGGAATTGAGCACGATGGCGAGCAATAATGCCGCGCTGCCGTGACGGACCAGCGCATTCATCCGGTGCGCCAGCCCCTCGACATGATTGCCCACGCGCGCCTGCCATAATGTCGCAATAGGTGGACCCAGCCGGCGTCCGGCCAGCCAGCCGGCGGTGAGCACGGCAATGGCGATGCCGCCAGCGATCGCGGCTTCGATCAGCTCTGCTGTGCTCGGCGCACCGAATCCGCTGTCGGCGAGCCAGCGGGCAAGCGCGGGCGGAATCACGTCGTCGCCCGGAACCGGTCGAGCCCGGCGGCAAGGTCGGCGATCAAGTCGGCGGAATCCTCCAGTCCGATCTGCAATCGCACCGCCAGCCCCGCTGCCTCCCACTTTGTCGCGCTGCGGTGGCGCTGCGGGTCGATCGGGATGGCCAGGCTCTCGAATCCGCCCCAGCTATAGCCGATGCCGAACAGCTCCAACCCGTCGATCAGCGCGGCGCGCGACGCCTCGGTCCCGCCCTTGAGAACGAAGCTGAACAGTCCCGCCGACCCCTTGAAGTCGCGGACGAACCGGTCGTGGCCGGGGCAGGAGGGGAGGGCTGGGTGCAGCACCTGCGCCACCTCGGGCCGCGTCTCCAGCCAGCGCGCGATCTCCAGCGCCACTGCGCCATGATGCTTGAGCCGCACCGCCATGGTGCGCAGGCCGCGCGAGCCCAGCCAGGCATCGTCGGGGCTCGCGGTCTGGCCCAGCGCGAAGCTGGTGTCGCGCAGCTTTGCCCAGTGCGACGGCGCGGCGGTGACGCTGCCCAGCATCACGTCGCTATGGCCGACGACATACTTGGTGCAGGCGAGGATCGACAGGTCGACGCCCAGCGCCATCACCGGGAACAGCAAGGGTGTCGCCCAGGTATTGTCGATGATCGTCGTCACGTCGTGCGCCTTGGCGGCAGCGACGATGGCGGGGACGTCCTGTACCTCAAAGGTCAGGCTGCCCGGGCTTTCCATGAAGATCGCGCGGGTGTTGTCGCCGATGAGGTCGGCGATGCCGCCGCCGATCATCGGGTCGTAATAGCGTGTGGTCACGCCGAACCGCGTCAGGAAGCCGGTCGCGAAGCTGCGCGTCGGGTCATAGACGCTGTCCGCCAGCAGCAGCTCGTCGCCGGGCGACAGCACGCTGAGCAGCGCGGCGGAGACGGCGGCGACACCGGAAGGGTAGAGGAACGTGGCCTCCGCCCCCGGCTCCAGTTCCGTCAGCGCTTCGGCGAGGCTCCACTGCGTCGGGGTGCCGCGGCGGCCGTAGAACAGCCGGTGGTGGGTGTCGCGCCCCGCCGCCGCGCGCAGCTGCGCGACATTGTCGTAGAGGATGGTCGACGCGCGCCACACCGGGGGGTTGACGATGCCCTGGGTCCATTCGGGCCGCCGTCCCGCGCCGACGACCTTCGTCCCGTCGCCCTTGCCCTCGCCATTGTTCATGCCGCGCCCGTCGCCTTGGGCGTGTCGGGATGCGCACCCCATTCGACCCAGCTGCCGTCATAGAGCGCGGCGGGATGGCCGAGCAAATGGAGCGCGAACACGATCACCGCCGCGCTGATCCCCGATCCGCAGGTGGCGATCACCGGTCGCTCGACCTCGACCCCCTCATCCTCGAACGCCAACCTCAGGCTGGTCGGGTGCTTCCACGTCCCGTCGGGGTTGAAGAAGGATGAATAGGGGATGTTGGCGCTGCCCGGAATATGGCCGCTGGCCAAGCCGGGCCGGGTTTCCTTCTCTTCGCCGGTGAAGCGGGCGGCAGAGCGGGCATCGACCAGTTGCTCGGCATGGCTGACGATATTGGCCAGCACCTGATCGCGCGTGCGGACCCGCGCCGGATCGGGGGTGACCGCAAGTGTTGCCGGGGCCGGGTTGGCGGCGCCGGTCTCGACCGGACGCTCTTCCTTCACCCAGCGGGCAAAGCCGCCGTCGAGCAAAGCCGCCTCGATCCCGAACGCACGCAGCATCCACCAGGCGCGCGTCGCGGTATGGTGGGGGGCATTGTCGTACAGCACGATCCGGTCGCCCGTTCCGACGCCCAGTGCGCCCAGCTGCGTTGCGAACTGTCCGGCGTTTGGGAGCATCGTCGGGAGGGGGCTGGTGCTGTCCGCAATCGCGTTGATGTCGAAGAACGCCGCGCCGGGGATATGCCCCGTCTCAAACTCCGCGCGCGCGTTGCGTCCCGCATCGGGCAGGAACCATGTCGCGTCGAGGATCCTGAGGTCGGCCGCGCCGAGCGCGTCCTCCAGCCATTGCGGGGTTACCAGCGCGTCCATCGTTTCACCCTAATCCGCGCAGGGTGCCGCGTCGAGTTTCCGAATCGCGCACGAACGCCTAAATGGCCGACATGACTCCAAAGCATCTCGGCCAAACCAGCGCGCTTCCCGCTTCCCCCAAAGAGGCGGTGCTCGATTACGTCCCCAATCCGCGACCCGGCACCGATTATCTGATCCGCTTCGCCGCGCCCGAATTCACCTCGCTCTGCCCGATCACCGCCGCGCCTGATTTCGCGCATTTGGTGATCGATTATGTGCCGGGCGAGACGATCGTCGAATCCAAGTCGCTCAAGCTGTTCCTCGGCAGCTTCCGAAATCATGGCGCGTTCCATGAGGATTGCACCGTCGGCATCGGCCAGCGATTGTTCGACGAGATGCAGCCCAAATGGCTGCGCATCGGCGGATACTGGTATCCGCGCGGGGGCATTCCGATCGATGTCTTCTGGCAATCGGGGGAGCCGCCCAAGGGCGTGTGGATCCCGGCACAGGACGTCCCGGGCTACCGCGCGCGCGGGTGATTTCGACCGATTCAACGATGTTGCATCGCAGCATGGTTGCAACCATAATGTCACGATAACGTTTGGAGATTGCTTGCCCGGCATTCGGGCTAACCCATGTTGCTGTTGCGAAGGATGTCGGGATGACGCGAACGTCGCCGTTGCCTGATCGGGTCGATCATATTGCGCTGGTCGGCAATTTCCTGCCCCGCAAGTGCGGGCTCGCGACCTTCACGACGGATTGTTACCAGGCGCTGCGTACGCGCTTCCCGGATATGCGGGTCGATGTCTACGCAATGGACGACAGGCCCGGGGCCTATGCCTTCCCACCCGCCGTCACTGCGACGATCCCGCAGGACGACCGTGCCGCCTATCTCGACGCTGCGCGCGCCATCGATGCCTCGGGCGCGCAGGCGATCTGGGTCCAGCATGAATATGGCATCTATGGCGGATCGGCGGGCGAGCATCTGATCGCGCTGCTCGACCGCACCGGCCTTCCTGTTATCGCGACGCTGCACACGGTGCTCGAAGCGCCCAATTCCGACGAGCGCCGGGTGATGGAAGCGCTGCTGCGTCGCGCCGCGCGCGTGATCGTGATGGCGGAGAAGGGGCGCGACATTCTTCGCCGCGCGCATGGCGTCGATCCGCGCAAAGTCGTGGTGATCCCCCACGGGGTGCCAGACCGCGCTTATGTCGATCCCGATTCAATGAAGAGCCGCTTCGGCTGGGACGGGCGCCAGGTCATCCTGACGTTCGGCCTGCTCGCCCCCAGCAAGGGGATCGAGACGGTGATCGAGGCGCTCCCGCAAGTCGCGGCGAAGCATCCTGACGCGCTCTATGTGATTCTCGGCGCGACCCACCCCAATCTGGTGGCGCATGAGGGCGAGGCGTATCGCGACCGGCTCCATGCGCTGGCCGCGCAATTGGGGGTCGAACGGCACATCGCCTTCGTCAACGCCTTTGTCGACCAGGACGAACTGCTCGATTATCTTCAGGCGGCGGACATTTACGCGACGCCCTATCCCAACCCGGCGCAGATCACGTCGGGGACGCTGTCCTATGCCGTGGCGATGGGCAAGCCGGTGGTGTCGACCCCCTATGTCCATGCCACAGAGATCCTCGCCGACAATCATGGTGTGCTGGTCCCGTTCGGCGACAGCAGCGCGTTCGCGGAAGCGATCGGTGCACTGCTCGACGACGGCGATGCGCGCGCGGAAATGGCGCGCCGCGCCTATGCGCGCGGGCGGACGATGATCTGGCCGCGGATCGCGGAGGCAGTAGCGACCCTGATCGATGCGGTGCGAGACACGCGCCCGCCGCGCCTTGTGGTGAATCCGACGTCGCGCGCGACCGTGCTGGCGGGCGATTTCCGCGCGGTCGAGCGGATGAGCGATGCGACGGGGATGCTCCAGCATTCGATCTATGCCGTGCCCGACCGGCGTCACGGCTACTGCATCGACGACAATGCCCGCGCGCTGATCCTGATGCATCGCATCGACCCGATCGACGCGAGCGAGCGCGACCGCTGGACCAGCATCTATGCCGCGTTCGTGCAATTTGCGTGGAACCCCGATGCACGCCGCTTCCGCAATTTCATGCGATCCGACCGCAGCTGGTGCGAGGACGAGGGATCGGAGGATTCGAACGGTCGCACGCTGTGGGCGCTTGGCGTCACCGCTGCTGAGGCGCGCGACGTCAAATATCGCGACTGGGCGCGGGTGCTGTTCGACCAGACCGCGTCGATCGCGTTCGATTTCGGCAGCCCGCGCGCCCGCGCCTTTGCGATGCTGGGTGCCGCCGCGATGCTTGACGCGCATCCGGGGCATGCATTGTCGCGGACGCTGCTCGAACGCTTTGGCGAAGAGCTGGTCAGCCTGCTCGACGCCGCGCGCCGGCCCGAATGGGAATGGTTCGAGATCGTCCTCGCCTATGACAATGCCCGACTCCCTGAGGCGCTGATCCGTGCCGGACGCGCGCTCGACCGACCCGATTTCGTTGCGTGCGGCCTGTCGACGCTGAGCTGGATCGTCGGGCAGCAGACCTCGCCCGAGGGGCGCTTCCGCGCGGTTGGCACGGAGAGCTTCGGGCGCGCCTATGCCGATCCGATGCCATTCGACCAGCAGCCGCTGGAGGCACAGGCGACGATCGATGCCTGCGCCGCTGCGTTCGACGCGAAGGGTGAAGCGCGCTGGGTGGATGAGGCGCATCGCGCCTATCGCTGGTATCTCGGTCAGAACGACCTCGACCTGCCGCTCGCCAGCGCTGCGGATGGCGGCTGTTTCGATGGGCTGACCCCGCACGGGCTCAACCGCAACCAAGGTGCCGAATCGATCCTGGCACTCCAACTGGCGAATTGCGCCATTTCCGCCCTTTCGCGTCGCGCGCAATTCGTGGCAGACCCGGGAAAAGCCGTCGCTTAGTCATGGCGACCGCGCTGAAGAGTCCGGGGGGACGCATGCTCGACCTGTATCATCATCCGCTGCGGCTTCACGCCGACCCCTCGCGGGTGGTGGTGCGTCCGTTTCACATCGGCTGGCAGTCGACCAATGGCGCGCCGTCGCGGACCGAGCGGCTGGTGCGTGCGGTGCTCGACATGTCGCCGGGCGAGGCGCGCGCGCAGCTCGAGACAGTGCTCAAGGATTTCGAGGCGCGCCACTGGCAGACGCGGCGCGTGTTCATGACCCGCTATGACGAGATCGAGGTACAGTTGGGCCTCGACGGCGCGAGCATTGGCGACGAGAAACGCCAGCTGATCGGTGCCTATTTCTGCCACGAGTACAGCTATGCCGCCGCCGCGCTGATGAACCCGAGCGCGGTGCCACATTACGACCAGTCGGGAATGCCCAGGGGCAGCCTGCGCATCCTGATGAGCCTGCGTGCGGTGGGGGGAGGGGCATATCTCCTCGGTCGCGTTTCGCGAGGGGATTATCACCGACAAGAACGAGCTGACGCTCGCGCCCGAACCGCCCTTCGCGACCTCTGCCGACGCCCATGAGGCGGAGGAGCGCGCGCCGGAGGGGCCGGTCAAGGTCTATCGCCACCGCGATTCGACGCTGTCGGGGACGCTGCTGTTCCCGATCACCCGCGCCCAGTCCAACGGGCTGGAAGATATGCGCCTGACGCGCTTCACCCATGACGACGGAAGCGACGAGTGGCTGGGGACCTACACCGCCTATAACGGGTCGCAGATCCAGTCGGAGATGCTGCGCACCCGCGACTGGCGCGAGTTCGATCTGGTCCCGATGACCGGCAGCGCCGCGCGCAACAAGGGCATGGGTCTGTTCCCCCGCAAGGTCGGCGGCAAGTACATGATGATCGGGCGACAGGATGGGGAAAATATCTTCCTGATCGAATCCGATCGCCTGACCCATTGGGACGAAGGGGTGAAGCTGATCACCCCCAAATTCCCGTGGGAACTGGTTCAGATGGGCAATTGCGGCCCGCCGATCGAGCTGGACGAGGGCTGGCTGATGCTGACCCATGGGGTCGGGGCGATGCGCAAATATTCGATCGGCGCGGCGTTGCTCGACAAGGATGATCCGTCGAAGGTCATCGGTCGCACCAGCGAGCCGATCCTGGCGGCGGCGAGCGAGGACCGCGAGGGCTATGTTCCCAATGTCGTCTATTCGTGCGGCGCGCTCCGCCATGGGGATTCTATCTTCATCCCCTATGGTGTCGCCGACAGCTCGGTTGCCTTCGCCTTCGTGTCGATCAAGTCGTTGCTGGCGGTGATGTAGGGGGCGGGTTCACCGCCCCTTGAACAAGCCGCCGAGAATCCCGCGCACGATCCCGCCGACGACGCTGGCGCCGACGCCGGATTTCTTGCCGAAGATCGCCTTTG
Source organism: Sphingomonas sp. J315 (assembly GCF_024666595.1). Lineage (NCBI taxonomy): Bacteria > Pseudomonadati > Pseudomonadota > Alphaproteobacteria > Sphingomonadales > Sphingomonadaceae > Sphingomonas > Sphingomonas sp. J315. Next base: position 2,590,264 of record NZ_CP088296.1, read on the forward strand.
ATACCTCGCCCGCGACTGCGCGACCGGCGGCAGTCGAGGCGGACTGGGTCGCGGATTTGACTGCGCGATTCCATGGATTGTTCGCGGCCTCGCGCTCGGCCTTGCGTTTCGCCGCTTCCTCCAGCCGCGACTGACGGTCGGCTTCGCGCTGTGCAGCGAGGCGCTGGCGCTCCGCTTCCTTGGCGGCGCGTGCCTCTTCCTTGGCTTGGGCGAGCGCAGCCTTTTCGGCCGCGTCCTGCGCCTTGGCTTCGGCAGCGGCGGCGGAGGCTTCGGTCGCCTTGGCGGTCAGCAGTTCTTCGGCGGACTCGCGGTCGACCAGTGCGTCATATTTCGCGCCGACCAGATCGGTCTCGATCAGGATCTTGCGCTCCTCCGGCGTGACCGGCCCGACGCGACCGCGTGGCGGCTTGATCAGCGTTCGCTGGACCGGAGAGGGCGCGCCGTCGGCCATCAGCACCGACACCAGCGCCTCACCGACCTTGAGTTCGGTGATCGCGGTTTCGACATTGAGGTCGGGGTTGGCGCGGAAGGTTTCAGCGGCGGCCCGAATCGCCTTCTGCTCGCGCGGGGTGAAGGCGCGCAGCGCGTGCTGGACGCGGTTGCCGAGCTGGCCGGCGACGTCCTCGGGGATGTCGATCGGGTTCTGGGTCACGAAATAGACGCCGACGCCCTTCGACCGGATCAGGCGAACGACCTGTTCGACCTTGTCGAGCAGCGCCTTTGGTGCCTCCTCGAACAGCAGGTGCGCCTCGTCGAAGAAGAAGACGAGCTTGGGCTTGTCGGGATCGCCGACCTCGGGGAGCGATTCGAACAGCTCGGACAGCAGCCACAGCAGGAAGGTGGCGTAGAGCCGGGGCGAGGCCATCAGCTTGTCGGCGGCGAGGATGTTGACCACGCCATGGCCATTGTCGTCGGTCTTGATGAAATCCTGAATCGACAGTGCCGGTTCGCCGAAGAAATGTTCGCCGCCCTGGCTGCGCAGCTGGAGTAATTGCCGCTGGATCGCGCCGACGCTGGTTTTGGCGACATTGCCGTAGCGCGCGCTCAGTTCATCCGCCCGCTCGCTGCATGCGGCGAGCATTGCCTGAAGGTCGTCGAGGTCGAGCAACAACAACTCGTCATCGTCCGCGACCTGAAAAGCGATGGCGAGCACGCCTTCCTGCGTGTCGTTGAGCCCGAGCAGCCGCCCGAGCAGCAGCGGCCCCATTTCGGAGACCGTGGTGCGGACGGGGTGCCCCTGCTCGCCGAACAGATCCCAGAATTGCACTGGCGCTGCGGCATATTGCCAGTCGGTATAGCCGATTTCCACGGCGCGCTTGGTGAACGGCTCGTGGGTCTTCGCGGTCGGCGATCCGGCCATCGCCATACCCGAAAGATCGCCCTTTACATCCGCGGCAAACACCGGAACGCCTGCGCGGCTGAAGCTTTCGGCGAGGCCCTGAAGCGTGACCGTCTTGCCGGTGCCGGTCGCGCCCGCGACAAGGCCATGCCGGTTGGCGCGCTTGAGGACCAGCGCCTGACGTTCGCCCCCGCCCAGACCAATGAACAGATCGCTCTCGTCCGACATGCTGCGCTCCCGATGATCAGAAGCGCAGCATTAGGGAGAATGCGTGCCGAGGCCAGCCCCTATCAGCGGGCGAATGCGACCGCGCGATAGGTGCCGACGCCGCCGCGCGCCATGATGTAGAGCACGACCGAGTCCGCGCCCGATGCCTTGGCCGCGTTGACCAGGCGGGCGAAGTCCGCCGGCGTCTCGATCGGTTGACGGTTAACAGAGGTGATGACGAGGCCGCGTGTCAGCTGCTTCTGTGCGGCGTCGCTCGCCGGGTCGACTCCGACGATGACGACGCCCTTGGTTGCCGGATCGACGCCAATGGTGCGCGCAATCTGCGGGGTCAGCGCGGTCACGCTGACGCCGAGCGAAGCGGGGCCGGCCTGGGTTGCGTCGTCGCCACCGGGCGCGCCTTCATCGGCATCCGGATCGAAGCCACCGATCTGCTCCTCGGGCGGGCGCTTGCCGACGGTCACCTGCACCGTCATCGGCTTGCCGTCGCGGATCAGTTCGACCGGGATGCGCGTGCCCGGCGCAACGCGCGCGGCGAGGTAGGACAGGGTCTGGTCGGGGGTGACGTCCTTCCCGTCGATCTTGACGATAATGTCGCCCTGCTTGATCCCGGCCTTGGCCGCAGCCTCGCCCGGTTCGACCCGGCTGATCAGCTCGCCCTTGCCCTTGGGCACGCCGAATGACTTGGCGAGATCGTCGGTCAGCGGCTGGATGCCGACGCCGAGATAGCCGCGCTCGACGCTGCTGCCCTTCATCAGCGTTTCGATAATCGCCTTTGCCTCTGACGAGGGGATTGCGAAACCGATGCCGACATTGCCGCCGGTCGGCGACAGGATCTGCGAATTGATCCCGATGACGTTGCCGCTGAGGTCGAACAGCGGACCGCCGGAATTGCCGCGGTTGATCGACGCGTCCGTCTGGATGAAGCGGTCGAGCGGGCCGCCCTGGCCGGTCGCGCGATGCAGCGCCGAGATGATGCCCGCAGTCACCGAACCGCCCAGCCCATAGGGGTTGCCGATCGCGATCACCCAGTCGCCGACGCGCGACTGGTTCGAATCGCCGAGACGGACGAAGGGCAGGTTCGCGCCCTCGATCTTGAGCACGGCGAGATCGGTGGCGGGATCGCGGCCGATCAGCTTGGCGGTATATTCGCGGCGATCGGCCAGCGTCACCTTGATCGTTTCGACCACTGCGCCGCGCTGGCCCGCCGAAATCACATGGTTGTTGGTGACGACATAGCCATCGGCCGAGATGAGGAAGCCCGAGCCGAGCGATTCGGCCTGACGCGTCACCGGTCGGCCGCCGCCGCCCTGCTGGCCGCCGAACAGGTCACCGAACGGCGTGCCCGCGAACGGATTGGCCTGGACCTGCACCCGCTGCGTGGTGGAGATGTTCACCACCGCAGGCTGGAGCTTTGCCACCATGTCGGCAAAGCTCATCGGCGCGCCGGCGCGCGGCGCCGATGCCTGAATTGCGCCCGGCTCATTCTGTGCTGTCTGGGCACCGGCTGGGTTCTGGAGCACCAGCGCAGCGCTCGCGCCGCCGATCAGGAGCGCGGAGGTGATCGCATAGGCATAGCGCACTTGAGTGGTTCCTTTGGTCATCTGGCCCTTGGAGTTGCGGCCCTTGCCGGGCGAAGTTTCGGTCATCGGTGTATTACTCGCCTGAGATAGCTGAACGGCGATTGAATATGAACGAACCGACAGCCGTTGGGGTCCGGTTGGTTCCTGACACGTGGTGACCAGAGCCTAACGGCCCTGGCCCCGGAATTCGCGCAGATAGTCATTGTCCGGCGAGAGAATGATCGACGTCTCGCCCATCGGATCACGGCCATTGCCGAGAAAGGTGGTGCGATAGGACTGCATCGCGCGCCAGAAATCGTAGAATTGCGGATCCTTGTTGAACGCGGCCGCATAGATTTCCGCCGCTTTCGCATCGGCTTCGGCGCGGATGATCGTCGCGTCCTTCTGGCCGTTGGCGCGGATCGTCGTCGCTTCCTGCTGGCGCGCGGTCGCCATGCGGTTGAGGGCGGATTGCAGCGGGCTACCCTCGGGCAGGTTGGCCTGCTTGATCCGGACGTCGACGATCTCGACGCCATATTGGCTGGCATAGCGCTGCAGGCCGGCCTGGATGTTGTCCATCACCGCCGTGCGCTCGGGGCTGAGCAGCGACGCGAAGGTGCGCTTGCCGAGTTCGGCGCGCAGCGCGGACCCGAACAACGGCTGGAGCTGGTCGGCGACGCGACGCTCGGTCCCTGCCGTCACCACCATGCGCAGCGGATCGACGACGCGGAAGCGGGCAAAGGCATCGACTTCCAGCCGCAGCTGATCGGTCGACAACACCGGCTGGTTCTCCAGCTCGATGTCGAGCACGCGCTTGTCGACCCAAACCACGCGCTGAACGAACGGCACCTTGACCTTGATGCCGGCGCCAGTGCTGCGACCGAATTGCTCGCCTGGCTGATATTTGTTGATCGTGCGGACCGGCTGCTCGAGCTGAAGGATCACCGCCTGCTTGGTCTCGTCGACGATGAAAACGGTGTTGAGCAGCACGAAGAGCAGCGCGAGGGCGAGCCCCCCGAACAGGACGGGGCGGGTGAGGATCGAGTTCACTGTGCGCCTCCCTGTTGCTGGGCTTGCTGGGCAGGTTGCGCCTGCTGGCCTTGCTGAACCTGTGGCTGTGCGGGATTGCCGCGCGCCGCCGGGAGCGGAAGATAGGGGGTCACGCCGCGCGTCTCGATCACGGTCTTGTTCGACTTGGCCAGCACCGCTTCCATCGTCTCGTAATAGAGTCGACGGCGGGTAACCTCGGGGGCGAGCTTGTACTGCTCGTAAATCTTGTCGAACTCGGTCGCGGCACCCTGCGCGCCCGCGAGCACCTGCTGGGCATAGGCGCGTGCCTGGTTGCGGTCGCCTTCTGCGGCTTGCTGCGCGGCAGTGACCTGCTTGAATGCCTCATCCACCGCAGCCGGGGCCGAGGCGTTCTTGATCGAAACGCCGCGAACGCGGACGCCGGAATTATACTCGTCGAGGATCGTCTGCATCGTCTGCTGTACCCGCGCCTCGATCACCGTGCGACCCGGACCGATCGCGTCGTTGAGCGTGACCCCGGCGACCGCCGCACGCATCGCGCTTTCCGCCGTCGCACGCACGGTCGTCGTGGGCTCGGCGATCTGGAAGACGAAATCCTCCGGATTGGCGATGTCCCAGCGGACCGCATAGGCGAGGTCGACGATATTCTGATCCTGGGTCAGCATCAGATTCTCGCCGCTGCCCTGCGGGAAATCCTCATTGGTGATCTTCTGGACATTGACCTTGTCGACCGTCGCGATGGGTGCGGGCAGGGTCATGGCAATGCCTGGCTCCATCGTGTGGGAGTAGCGACCGAGCAACTTCACCACGCCGCGCTGTTCCGGGGTGATGACATGGACGCTGGTAAAGGCGATCCAGGCGAGCACGAGCAGCCCGATCGCGATCAGCACGACCGGCCGGCCGGGCATGCCGGTGGGCAGGCCACCACGGCCCCCGCCTCCGCCGCCGCCCTTGCGCGCGCGCTTCAGGAAATCGTCGAGGCTGCTGACATTGGACTTGCCGCCACGCTTGCCCTCGGGCGGGAATGCCCAGGGATTGCGCGGCCCGCCGCCGTTACCGCCCGAGCCGGCATCGCCGCCCTTGCCGTCGTCGTCGCCGCTCCCGCCGCTGCCACCGCCCCACGGGCCCTTGTTCTCGTTCCACAGCACTCCGCCGACTCCGGCAGCGCGCGCGATCCAGCCTTTCAGTCTCGCCATACCGGTCTTTATAGGGACCGCGCGGCGGATTTACAGTGGCACTAGTCGAAAGCCGTCCTATGTCGCGCGGCATGACCGATCAGACCGAACTTCAGGCCCTCCTCGCCCCCATCGCCGCTGGCCGCGCCACGGTGCGCGTCGAGGGGGCACGCGCCAGCATCATCCTCGACGTCACCGGGCTGCCAGACGCGGCGCAGGATGCGCTGGAGGCCGATCTGCGCGCCGTTGCGATGGTGCCGGGGATCGACGAAGTGCGAATCGCCCGCACGGCGCAGCGCGTCAGTCGACGCCTGATCGCGGTGGCGAGCGGCAAGGGCGGGGTGGGGAAATCCACCGTCTCGGCCAATCTCGCCATCGCGCTGGGACGTGCCGGGCGCAAGGTGGGGCTGGTCGATGCCGATATCTATGGCCCGTCCCAGCCCAAGCTGATGGGGGTCGAGGGTCGCAAGCCGGTCGCGCACGACAAGAAGCTGGTGCCGCTCGCGACCGCGTTCGGCGTGCCGATGCTGTCGATGGGCGGGCTGGTCGAGGAGGGGCAGGCAATCGCGTGGCGCGGGCCGATGGCGGCGGGGGCGCTGACCCAGCTGGTCGATGCCAATTGGGGCGCGGCGGACACGTTGGTGCTCGATCTGCCTCCGGGCACCGGCGACGTGCAGCTGACGATGATCCAGAAGCATCGACCAGCGGGTGCGGTGATCGTCTCGACCCCACAGGATCTGGCGCTGATCGACGCGACCCGGGCGATCGACCTGTTCGCCAAGGCGGGCATCCCGGTGATCGGGATCGTCGAGAATATGGCGGGCTATGCCTGTCCGCATTGCGGCGAGGTATCGGACCCGTTCGGCAAGGGCGGGGCGGAGGCTGCGGCGGAACGGCTGGGCGTGCCGTTTCTGGGGCGCATCCCGCTCGATATCGCGATTCGCACCGCGTCCGACGCTGGCACCCCGCCGGCTGCGGGGAACGGGGTCGAGGGCGCGGCGTTTGCTGAGATGGCCGGGAAGGTGCTTTCCTGGCTGGAGACGCAGAAAGGCTGAGCCATGCCGCTGACCGATGATGCCGACATCAAGGCGCTGCTCGAAGGGGCGCGGACCATCGCACTGGTCGGGGCGAGCGACCGGCACGACCGGCCAAGCTTTCGGGTGATGGCGATGCTGCAGGAGCATGGCTATCGCGTCATTCCGGTCAATCCGCAGATCACCGGTGAGCATCTTCATGGCGAGTTCGTGTTTCGCGAGCTCGCGCAAATCGGCGAGCCGATCGACATCGTCGATATCTTCCGCCGCCCGATCGCGGCTGGCGAGGCGGTGGATGAGGCGATTGCGGTCGGGGCGAAGGCGGTGTGGATGCAGCTGGGCGTCATCAACGACGAGGCGGCAGCGCGGGCCGAGGCGGCGGGGCTGACGGTGGTGATGGACCGCTGTCCGGCGATCGACATCCCTCGGCTAGGCGTCTCCAAGATCGTTCAGGGCGCCGACTAGCCGGTCGACATCGCGCTCGTCGTGGTAGAGGCCGAAGCCGATCCGCAGCACATCGCCGCGCACATCGGTGACGATATCCTGCTCCATCAGCGCGGCTTTCCATGCTGCGGCTCGCGGCGAGCGGAAGGCGAGAAAACGCGCGCGCGGGTCAGTGCCGGGGTTGAGCAGCTCTGCATCGGCGAGCGGGGTGCCGTTCAGTCCGGCAAGAAGCTGTTCGCGGAGCGGGGCGACATGGGCGTTAATCGCGGCGGTGGTCAGCCCTTCCTCGCGCAGCATGTCGCGGACGGCGACCAGCCGGTAGAGGCCGCTGGGGTCGAAGGTCGATCCCATGAATCGCATCGCATCGGCGGCATAGCCGATTTGCCCGGGCGGCGGGGCTTCGAGGTCGGCGAATTCGGCATACCAGCCCGTAATCTCCGGCCGCGCGCCGAAGCTGGGCGGGCAGTGGAGAAAGGCGACGCCTTCGCCCGCCATGGCGTATTTATAGCCCCCGGCGACGTAGAAGATGCGGTCCGCGACCGCCGACAGGTTGTTCTCGATCGCCATGAAGCCGTGATAGCCGTCAACCACCACCCATGGGCCATCGGGGCGAGCGAGTGCGGCGAGATCGGCGATGGCGTCGAACACCGCGCCGGTTTCGAACATCACCTGGCTGACGAAGATCAGGTCGTGGTCGCCGCTGTGGGCCGCCGCGACGAAACGCGCGTCGAAATCGGGACCGCGCTCGACGGTGTTGAGGGTGATCCGCCCGCTTTCGATCCAGCGTTGCGACTGGCGGCGAAAGCTGTGGAATTCGCCGTCGCTGGCGAGGACGCGGAGCGGGCGTTCGGCGCGGGCGGAGACGATGCGCAGGATCAGGTCGTGCGTGTTTCCGGCGAACACCACCGACGCCGGGTCGGGTAGCGCCAACTCGGCGGCGACATGGGCCTGGGCTGCGGGCCAGATCTCGCCCATGACCCGGTCCCATTTGCGGTCGGCGAGGCGCGCCGCGTCCTGCCATGCGGCCTGATGGCCGACGAAGGAGGCGTCGGGCCAAAGGTGGTGGCTGTGCGCGGCGAAGTGCAGCCGATCGGGGGCGGCGGCAATCGAACGCTGGAAGAGGTGTTTGTAGCTGGTCACAGCAGCGTCCGCAGCGACCAGAGTTCGGGAAAGGCGCGCTTGGTCAGCGTCGACTGAAGATAGGACGCGCCCGGCGTGCCGCCGGTGCCGGGCTTCATGCCGATGACGCGGGTGACGGTCAGCACATGCTTGTGCCGCCAGGTGGCGAGCGCGTCGTCGATGTCGACCAGCTTTTCGGCGAGCTGGTACAGCTCCCAATTCGCGCCCGGTTCACGATAGACCTTCGCCCATGCCGCTTCGACTTGCGGATCGGCCTCATAGGGCTTGGCCCAGTCCCGGCTAAGCGCCGCTTCTGGCAGCTCGAACCCGGCACGGGCGAGCGCGGCGTTGGCTTCGTCCCACAAGCTCGGCTGTGCGCCATATAGTTCGGTCAACGGCCCCGGCACCCCGCCGCCGCGTACCCCCAGCAAGGTTTCGACCGCGCGGAACTGGTCCGACTGGAACCCGCTGCTCGACCCCAGGACATCGCGAAAGCGGGTGTAATCGCTCGGCGTCATCGTGGTGAGGATTTCCCAAGACAGCGTCATCACGGCCTGGATCCGGCTGACCCGTGCGAGGCCCTTATACGCTTCCACCAGTCGGTCGCCGCGAACGAGGTCGAGCGCGACCTCCAGCTCGGCGATCATCTGCTTGAGCCAGAGTTCCTTGGTCTGGTGGATGACGATGAACAGCAGCTCGTCATGCTCGTCCGAGATCGGATGCTGCGCGGTCAGCAGCTGGTCGAGCGCAAGGTAGCGCCCATAGGTCATCGGCTCGGTCATGCCGCCGCCCCTCCGACGAAACTGACGACAATGCTGACAAAAAATGCGTGTGTGCGGGCAGTGTCAGCCGGGGCGGGGGTGGGGTTGGTCGCATGCGATACGGGTTAGCGCATCGCATGCCTTGTAGGAAAATCGTTTCTGCGCCCCGCGTGCCGCTCAATCCCGCAGCAGTTCGTTGATCCCGGTCTTGCTGCGGGTCTGGGCGTCGACGGTCTTCACGATGACCGCGCAGTAGAGGCCCGGTTTGCCATCCTCGGCGGGTAGGGTGCCGGGGACGACGACGGCATAGGGGGGCACTTCGCCGCGATAGATGTGGCCGGTGGCGCGGTCGACGATCTTGGTGCTCGCGCCGAGATAGACGCCCATCGACAGCACCGCGCCCTCGCCGACGCGCACGCCCTCGGCCACTTCGGCGCGCGCGCCGATGAACGCGCCGTCACCGATGATGACCGGGTCGGCCTGAAGCGGTTCGAGCACGCCGCCGATGCCGACGCCGCCCGACAGGTGGACGTTCTTGCCGATCTGCGCGCAGCTGCCGACGGTCGCCCAAGTGTCGACCATCGTGCCCTCACCGACGAACGCGCCGATGTTCACGAAGCTGGGCATCAGCACGACGTTGCGACCGATATGCGCGCCGTGGCGGACGACGCTGCCCGGCACCTGACGGAAGCCGGCGGCGCGGAAGGCGGCATCGTCCCAGCCCGCGGTCTTGAGCGGCACCTTGTCGAAGCCGCCATGGTCGACCGCATTGTCGTTGAGCCGGAAGGACAGGAGTACGGCTTTCTTGAGCCACTGATTGACCTGCCAGCCGCTTGCCGTCGGCTCGGCAACGCGCGCGGCACCGCTGTCTAGCAGGTTCAGCGCCTCGGCCACCGCCTCCCGCACCGCGCCGGTCGTGGCGAGCGAGATGTTGGCGCGGTCTTCCCAGGCGGCGTCGATCGTGGCGGCGAGGTCGGTCATGATTGCTCCTGAATGGTTTCGAGCCAGTGGCAGATGTCGTGAGTGATGAAATCGATGAAGCTGCGGTCGGCGTCCGGCGCCTGTTCCGAGCCATTGTCGACCCAGACGGTGGTCATCCCGATCGCCTTGGCCGGGGCGAGGTTGCGCGCCATGTCCTCGACGAACAATGCGCGCTTCGGCTCGATGCGGTACGCCTCGCACACGCTGGCATAGGCGTGCGGGTGCGGTTTGGGGTGGTAGCTGCTGGCGTGGACGTCGTGGATCGCTTCGAAATGCTCGCGGATGCCGAGCCGGTCGAGCACTTTTTCGGCATAAGGCGCGTCGGCATTGGTGAAGACCAGCTTGCGCCCCGGCAGCTTCGCAATCGCGGCGGCGAGCGGCGCGTTATGTTCGAGCACGTCCATCTCGATATCGTGGACATCGGCCAGATATTCATAGGGGTCGATGCCGTGGTCGGCCATCAGCCCGGCGAGCGTGGTACCGTGGCTGATGAAATAGTCCTTCTGCACGCGGTGCGCGGTTTCGGGATCGAGGTTCAGCAGCCGAGCGACATAGGCACCGATGCGCGCGTTCATCTGCGGGAACAGGTCGGCGCTGCCCGGATAGAGCGTGTTGTCCAGGTCGAACAACCAGGCGTCGATATGGGCGAGGTCGGGGTGCATGCCCGACCGCCTGTAGGTTCGGTTCGGACGCCCCGCAAGGAGGTGAAACTTGGACGCGCGCGACAATGGCTTGTGAACTATAAGGGGTCATTCTGTCGGTCAGGACAGGGAGAGTAACATGGCGCGTTCGATCGGGATTCGTATCCGGTTCAGCCTCTTGATCTCGACACCGGTGGTTCCGCTGCTTGCGGTCGCGTCGGGGCTGGCGGCGTGCAGCAGCGGCGGCGGCGGACCTAGCCCCGCTCCCCCGGTGACCACGCCCAGTCCGAGTCCGAGTCCGAGCCCCGCTCCCAGCCCAACCCCTACTCCGACGCCGCCGGCCACCAATTTCGATACGAGCGAATATCGCGCGACCGGCGGTGCCGTTTCGATGAACGCGCTCGCCGCCTATAATGCCGGCGGTCGGGGCCAGGGCGTGAAGGTCGGCATCATCGATAGTGGAATCGACCTCGACAGCGCCGAATTTGGCGGTCGGATCGATCCGGCGTCACGCTCGACCGCAGGGTCGCCGAGCGCCGACGACGAAGACGGTCATGGCACGGCGGTGGCTTTCACCGCAGCGGGCCGACGCAATGGCGCGGGCACGCACGGAGTCGCCTTTGAGGCGACGGTGATCGCCCTGAGGGCGGACACGCCGGGAAGCTGTTCGACCACCAGCGGTGACGACGATGGTTGCAGCTTTTCAACCACCGCCATCGCCAGCGCGATCGACGTCGCGACACAGAATGGCGCGCGGGTGATCAACATCTCGCTGGGCGGGGGAAGCGCCACCAACACCTTGAACCAGGCGATCAACCGGGCGACCCAGGCAGGGGTGATCATCGTGATCAGCTCGGGCAATGACGGTGCCGCGCAGCCCGATCCGTTCACTGCTCCTGCGACCAACGACGCGATCTCGCGCGGGCTGGTCATCATCGCCGGATCGGTCGGCGCGTCGGACCAGATGTCGAGCTTTTCGAACCGCGCTGGGACGAGCGCGAACTTCTATCTGTCGGCAGTGGGGGAGCAGGTCAGAGCTCCGGACAACAACAACACGCCCTTTCTGTGGTCGGGGACGTCGTTCTCCGCACCGCAAATCTCGGGCGCTGTCGCGTTGCTCGCATCGGCCTTCCCGAACCTGACCGGAGCCGAGATCGTCGCGTTGCTCTATGCCTCGGCGCGCGACGCGGGGGCGCCGGGTCCGGACGCGGTCTACGGGCGCGGGGTGATGGATTTGACCCGTGCGTTCCAGCCGATCGGGGCGTTGTCGCTTGCCGGATCGCGCGCGCCCGCGTCGGAAGGCGCGAATGCGGCACTGTCGGCGGCAATGGGTGACGCCGCCACCGCCAGCCTCGGCGCGATCGTGCTCGACGGATTCGACCGCGCCTATGCGCTCGATCTTGCCCGCACGATCCAGCGCAGCGGTCCGGCCCGCCGGCTGGACGGTGCATTGCGCGCACGCCACCGCAGTCTGTCTGTCGGGGTCAAGGACATGGCGGTAGCGGTCACGATCGTGCCGGGGCCGGGCGAGACGCGGATCGACCGGATGTCGATCGGTCGCCACGACGCGGAGCGCGCGCGCGCGATCGCCGGCAGCGTCACGGGCCGGCTGGGCGCGCGGACCTCATTCGCGATCGGGGCGTCGGAGCGCGGCAATGCGCTGGCCGCGCGCGTCGGCGGCACGATCCGCTCCGGCCCGGCATTTCTCGTGGCACCGGAATCGGGCGGTGCGGGATTTGTGAGCGACGTGCACGGCGCGGTGGCGCTGCGCCACATGGTCGGCAGTTTCGGCGTGACGGCAAGCGCGGAGAGCGGCGCGGCGATCAGTCGATCCTATGAAGCGCCGCTGCTCGCCCGGTTCGGGCGCGAGCGTCGCCTAGGCTATGGTCAATGGGCATTGGCGGTCGACCGGACGCTGGGTCCGGTGACGCTTCAGGCGGGGGCGACCCTGTTGGTGGAAGCGGACACGGTGCTGGGTGCGCGTTTCGGCGGCGCGCTGGGTGCGGCGCGGGCGCGATCGACCTTCCTCGACGGCGGCGCGCAGTGGGATCTGGGTGGTGGCTGGCAACTCGGTGGCACCGCACGGCTTGGCTGGACCCACGCCCGTCTGCGCGGCGGGGTGGAGGGGAGCGGGCTGCTGCGTACCAGCGCCTATTCGGTCGATCTGGTGAAGCGCGGGATATTCGACCGGTGGGACCACGCAGGGTTGCGGATTACACAGCCGCTGCGTGTCGCCACCGGCGGGCTCGATCTGCTGCTGCCCAGCAGCTACACCTATGACGGCGAGCAGGTCGACGGATGGAGCGCGCAGCGGCTGAACCTTGCCCCCACCGGGCGGGGAGGTCGACGTCGAATTCGCCTATGGCCGGACGCTGCGGTTCGGCGATGTCAGCGCGAACCTGTTCTATCGCCGCGACCCCGGCAATTTCGCCGTGTTGCCCGACGATCTGGGCGTCGCGATGCGCTTTACCCTTGGGTTCTAGCTTCGCGCACCTATCTGGGCGTGTATGACCGCTTATTCGTTGCTCGACCTCGTCCCGATCCTTGAGGGCGGGTCGGCAAGCCAGTCCTTCGCCAGCGCCGCGGATCTCGCACGCCATGCCGAAGCCGAGGGTTACTCTCGCTACTGGGTGGCGGAGCATCATGGCATGGCGGGGATCGCGAGTGCGGCGACGGCGGTGGTGATCGCGCATGTCGGCGCGGCAACCTCGACGATCCGCGTCGGCGCGGGTGGGATCATGCTGCCCAACCATGCGCCTTTGGTGATCGCCGAACAGTTCGGCACGCTCGACGCGCTGTTTCCGGGGCGGATCGACCTGGGGCTGGGGCGTGCGCCGGGGAGCGATATGACCGTGGCGCGGGCGCTGCGGCGGACGCTGGAGAGCAGCCCGGACGGGTTCCCGCGCGACGTGATGGAGCTGCAAAGCTATTTCGCCGATGACGGGCAGACCGGTATCCGCGCGGTGCCGGGCGGGGGCGCGAAGCCGCAGCTGTGGATTTTGGGGTCGAGCCTCTATGGCGCCCAGCTCGCTGCGGCACTGGGGTTGCCCTATGCATTCGCCTCGCACTTCGCGCCAAGCGCGCTCGACGAGGCGCTGGATGTCTATCGCCGTCAGTTCCGCCCCTCGGCGGTACTCGACAAGCCCTATGCGATGGCCGGGTTCAACGTGTTCGCGGCGGATGATGATGCGGAAGCAAAATTGCTCGCCAGTTCGATGCAGCAGGCGTTCGTCGCGCTGCGGTCCACCGGGACCGGCGTGCCACTGCCGCCGCCGGTGGCGGGCTATCGCGAAGGTCTGCCGCCCCAGGCACGGGCGATGCTTGACCATGTCCTTGAATGCACCGCGATCGGCGGTCCGGAGGCGATCCGCGCGGGGTTGAAGAGCTTTATCGCGCGGACCGGGGTGGAAGAGGTGATGCTGACCAGCTCCATCTTCGATCCCGAAGCGCGCAAGAAGAGCCTGTCGATCGCCGCCGCCGCGATGCGCCATCTGGACGCCTGAATCCCGCCTGAATTGGCCGCCACGAGTGGATCGACAGGGGCCGGAACAGGAGACTGACGATGAATGCGTCAACCCCGTCCGCGCGTCCCGGCGTCCGGTGCCATCTCGGCATCCACCGCCCGCGCCGCCGCGACCGTCCCGGCCGGGGCGAGTTCGAAACCCAGTGCCGAGATTGCGGCTGCGATCTGGTGTTGAGCCCGGTGACGGGGCGGTGGCGGTTCGTTGGCGTAATGGGTTAAGCGGTCGCGGCGGGCAGCCGCAGCCGCACCATCAGCCCGCCGAGATCCTCGCTCTCCTCCAGCGTGACGGTGCCGTCATAGATTTCGGCGACATCGCGGACGATGGCGAGGCCGAGGCCGGTGCCGGGCTTGCCGGTGTCGAGCCGCACGCCGCGGTCGAAGATGCGGATACGGTCGGGTTCGGGAATGCCGGTGCCGTCGTCCTCGATCAGGATCTCGACGAAGCCGGCCTCGATGCGGACGGTGATGAACACGCTGCCCCCGCCGTATTTGGCGGCGTTTTCGACGAGGTTGCCCATGATCTCGTCAAGGTCCTGACGCTCGATATGCGCGACCAGATCCTTGGCCCCGTCGGTGTCGATGCGGACATGGGGATAGAGGCGGGCGACCGCGCGCTCGACCGATTCGACGCTGGGCCAGACGGCGGCGCGGCTGTGTGCGCTGCCGCGGCGACCGACCGCGCGGGCGCGGGCGAGATGATGGTCGACCTGTCGCCGCATCGTCCGCGCCTCCCGCACCACCGTCGCGGGGAGGTCGTCGGACTGCGCTGTCGCGGCATTCATGATGACGGTGAGCGGCGTCTTGAGCGCATGTGCGAGATTGCCGGCGTGACGTCGCGCCTCTTCGGCTTGTTTGTCGTTATGCGCGACCAGCCCGTTCAGTTCCTCGACCAACGGCGCGACCTCGGCGGGCATCGCGCCCTCGATTCGGGGGGTCTCGCCGGTGCGCAGTTTCTGGATCGCCAGCCGCAGCTTGCGCAGCGGGAGGAGGCCGTACCAGGTCTGGAGCGCCGCCATCGCGATCAGGCCAGCGGCGAGCAGCAGGAAGCTGCGTACCAGTGTCTTGCGCAGCGCGTCGATCTGCGCGTCGAGCACCTCGCGCGTTTCGGCGACCTGAAAGCGCCAGCGCACCGGGGATCCGGGGAGCGTCACGTCACGCTCGACGACGCGAAGCCGCTGGTCGAACTGCATCGAATCATAGGTTTCGAGGTCGCGACCATCATGGACGCGGGCGGTGTCGAGCCGACGGTCCCATAGCGAACGCGAGGGGAAGGGTTCGACCCCCTTGCCCGCGACCTGCCAGTAGAGGCCCGAATAAGGCTCGAGGAACCGCTGGTCGCCCAATGCGCGGTTGAACGCTACATTTCCCTCTGCGTCGATTTCCGCCGACACGATCATCGAGGTCAGCAAATATTCGAGCTGGTCGTCGAAATTGCGGGTGATCGCCCCGGTCAGCACGCGATCGAGCGCAAAGCCGCCGCCCGCGAGCAGCAACGTGATCCACGCTGCCGCGATCAGGATCATGCGGCGGCTGAGCGATCCGGTGCTGGGGGTGTACATACGCGGCGCGGGGTCGCCGGGGCGTGTTTCGACCGGTGCCGCCACGTCCTGCGCCGGCGTGCGGCGCACGAACGGGAAGGATCGCGACAGCGTCAGTCCAAAGGGCAGGTCAGGCACCGGCCTCCGCCGGTTCCTCGAGGCTGTAGCCGAGCCCACGAATGGTGGTGATCACGTCGGCGCCCAGTTTCTTGCGGATGCGCGTCACGAACACCTCGATCGTGTTCGAGTCGCGGTCAAAGTCCTGGTCGTAGATATGTTCGATCAGCTCGGTCCGGCTGACCACCTTGCCCTTGTGGTGGAGCAAATAGGACAGGAGCTTGTATTCCTGCGCGGTCAGCTTCACCGGGTCGCCGGCCTTGGTCACCTTGCCCGAGCGGGTGTCGAGGCGGATGTCGCCCGCGATCAATTCGGCCGAGGCATTGCCCGATGCGCGGCGGATCAGCGCGCGCAGGCGGGCGATGAGTTCTTCCGACTGGAACGGCTTGGCGACATAATCGTCCGCGCCCGCATCGAGCCCGGCGACCTTGTCCGACCAGCTGTCGCGCGCGGTGAGCACGAGCACGGGGGTGGTTTTGCCCTCTTTCCGCCAGCGGTCGAGCACGGTCAGCCCGTCCACCTCGGGCAGGCCGAGATCGAGGACGATCGCGTCATAGGCCTCGGTCGAGCCGAGATAATGGCCTTCCTCGCCATCGCTCGCGGTGTCGACCGCATAGCCCGCGCCCTCAAGCGTGGACTGGAGCTGGTTGCGGAGATTGGGTTCGTCCTCGACGATCAGAACGCGCATCGGTGTTTCCCTCTTTATCGCCGGCTCAGCCGCCCGACCGGCTCATCACCTGACCGGTGCGGCCATCGACATCGACCCAGATGACGTTTCCATTGCGCAGGAACTTCAGCGTGTAAATGCCGGTTCCCGAATCGAAGTCGAAGCCGAGATATTGTGCGCCCTGTCGCACCATGTGCGGCACCACCCGGGCCTCGATCACGCGCAGCGGCAACAGCTTGCCCTGCATCCGCCCTTCGCGCGCAGCCTCCTGGTCGCTGCGCCGATCTTGCGGCGAAGCGTGTACCGGGACGGCGGCGGCGAGACACGCGCCGAGACAAAGAACGCCAATCATCTTCATAACGGGGATGGCATAGGGTTGGCGCGTTGAACAGCCCGTGAATGCGGCGGAAAGGTGGCTGTCAGGATCGCCGTGCGCAACGGGTTGCCCGGATCGCGGCATGGCCCTACCTGCCCCCGCCATGGCTGCACCCGTACTTTCCTATGAAAAGCTTGGCCTGATCCAGGGATCGGGCTGGCTGTTTCGCAACCTCGACATCCATATCGGAGAACGCGACCGGCTCGCGCTGATCGGGCGCAATGGCGCAGGCAAGACGACCCTGCTCAAGCTGATCGCGGGACAGATCGACAGCGACGAGGGACGCCGGACGATCCAGCCGGGGACGCGCGTGGTGATGCTGGAGCAGGAGCCGCGCATGACCGGCTGTGCCACGCTGATGCACTATGTCCTGTCGGGCGACGACGCGCCCGCGCAGCATGAGGCGGAGGCGATTGCCGACCAGCTGGGCATCGATCTGACGCGCGAGGCAGCGACGGCGAGCGGCGGCGAGCGACGCCGCGCGGCGATCGCGCGGGCGCTGGCGCAGGATCCGGATGTGCTGCTGCTCGACGAGCCGACCAACCATCTCGACATCCATGCGATCGAATGGCTGGAGGAATGGCTGACCCGTTATCGCGGCGCGTTCGTGGTAATCAGCCATGACCGCACCTTCCTCACCCGCCTGACCAAGCAGACCCTGTGGCTCGACCGCGGGGCAATGCGGCGGGCGGAAGTGGGGTTCGGCGGGTTCGAGGCGTGGACCGATCAGGTCTATGCCGAGGAGCAGCGGGCGGTCGAGAAGCTCGACGCGCGGCTGAAGCTGGAGGAGCATTGGCTGCAGCGCGGGGTGACCGGGCGGCGGCGGCGCAACCAGGGACGGCTGACCAAGCTGCTGGAAATGCGCGCCGAGCGGGCGGCGATGACCGGGCCACAGGGCGCGGCGAACCTGACCACGGCGGCGGACGATTCGAAGACCAAGGTGATGATCGACGCGAAGCATGCGTCGAAGGCGTATGGCGACCGCACGATCATCCGCGACCTGACGCTGCGCATCACACGCAAGGACCGGATCGGCATCGTCGGCAAGAATGGCGCGGGCAAGTCGACGTTGCTCAAGCTGCTGACCGGCGAGATCGCGCCCGACAGCGGCAGCGTCACGCGGGCGAAGACGCTCGATCCGGTCATCATCGACCAGCAGCGCAGCCGGATGCAGCCGGACAAGACGGTGCGCGAGGTCGTCGCGGATGGCGGCGAATGGGTCGATGTGCTGGGCGTGCGCAAGCATATTCATGGCTATTTGAAGGAGTTCCTGTTCGCGCCCGAGATGGTCGAGGCGAAGGTGGGGACGCTGTCGGGCGGCGAGCGCTCGCGCTTGCTGCTGGCGCGGGAATTCGCGCGCCCCTCGAACCTGATGGTGCTGGACGAGCCGACCAACGACCTCGATCTCGAGACGCTCGACCTGCTGCAGGAGGTGATCGCGGATTATGACGGCACGGTGCTGATCGTCAGCCACGACCGCGATTTCCTCGACCGCACGGTGACGATGACGATCGGGCTCGACGGGTCGGGGACGGTCGACATGGTAGTCGGCGGCTATGCCGACTGGGAAGCCAAGCGCAAGGTACGGACCGAGGCGAAGAAGGCGGCGGTGAAGGTCGCGCCGGTCGCGGAGACGCCCAAGGCGAAGACCAAGCTGAGCTACAAGGATCAGCGCGATTACGACCTGTTGCCCAAGCGGATCGAGGAGCTCGACGCGGCGATTGCGCGCGACGAGGCGTCGCTGGCCGACCCGGACCTGTATTCCAGGAATCCGAAGAAGTTTGATGCGCTGATGGCGGCGATCGCCAAGGCGCGCGACGAGAAGGATGCGGCGGAACTGCGCTGGCTGGAGCTGGCGGAGATGGCCGAGGGGTTGGGCTGAGGGCCTCGTCTGCAGTTCACTTGAACAATTGCGGGACGAGCGTTGCCACTGTGGCACCTGTTGTGAATGCAGCGACAATGATCGCCAAGGCGCCAAGCATTTCCTTCGGTGTCATATCGGAGAGCTTTACATTGCCCTCGATGGTCCGAAGTATTCGCGGGCGGCGGCTGAGTGGCGCAACGCGATTTGCAACCCAGCCTTGAAGCGATTGGCGAACGTCCGGACGGGCTAACTCGTCAGATCGAACCGCGATCCGTTGTACGTACCAGTCTAACTTGCTCTCAATCAGACCTTCCTCTGTCAGGCCATTTTCGCACAGAATATAAAGAGGGATCCCGAGGGTATATGCCATCGCCGATTCGATATGATTCCATGGCGTCGTGTAGGCTCGTTGCGTCAAATCGGACGGTGTCGGTCCGACCCGCCTCTCTTTTCCGGTTTCTAAGAACTTTCGTTCGTAGGCGACAACAATCACGCCGTGACACTGCGACATGACAGATTTTATCTTGGTTAGCGGGTTGCCATCCGGGTATTCATTCTTTCCGATAATCCTGGGGTTGACCCCGCAAGTATCGCGCAAGAAGGTCTCCAGATCGTCTCTGAAGCGCCGTTGTTCGTCAGTGTATGGCGTTCCCATGCTGATGAAGATACGAGCTTCCGCCATAGTGCCCCCTATTTTGTGCGGAATGTAGCTAGGGTCGGGACTCATAACCACCATGTGACGGCTGCGGCGAGGTAGATGGCGCTGAGGAAGTTGGTGGCGAGCTTGTCGTAGCGGGTGGCGATGCGGCGATAATCCTTGAGGCGGCAGAACATGCGCTCGACGGCGTTGCGGCCCTTGTAGAGCGTCTTGGAGAAGCAGCTTTTCCAGCGGCGGTTCGTCTTGGAGGGGATGTTCGGAACGGCACCCTGCCGCTCGATCAGGTCGCGGATCGCATTGCTGTCGTAAGCCTTGTCCGCGAGCACGATGGTGCGCGGCGCGAGATCATCGAGCAACACATCGGCTGCGCGGCAGTCGGCGACCTGGCCACCGGTCAGCAGGAAGCGGAGCGGCCGACCTTCGCCGTCGGTGAGCGCGTGGAGCTTGCTGTTGCGGCCGCCCCGGCTGATCCCGATCGCCTGGACGAGCGCCCCCTTTTCCACCGCCCGCGGAGCGGTGCGCCTTCATATGCGTGCTGTCGATCAGGACCTCGGCGGGCGGCCCGCCTGCTGCCGCGAGCGTGACGAACAGCTCCTGCCACACACCCTTTGCCGCCCAGCGCACGAACCGGTTGTAGAGCGTCTTCCTCGGCCCGTAGCAGGCCGGCGCGTCGACCCAGCGCCCGCCCGACTTCACCACATGAATGATGCCGCTGATCACCCGCCGATCATCGACCCGCGCCACACCGCGCACCTTGTCCGGCAGCAGCGGACGCAGCCGCTCGAACTGGGCTTCACTCAACCAAAACTCGCTCAAATCCACGCTCCTGCTGGCGCAGCGCATGAATCACATCCCAGCCGCCAAGGGAATCCCGTTTATGGGTCCCGACCCTAGGGTTTGCTCACTCGACTAGCTGTCCGAAGTTCCGGACGGCACAACCACGTCGATTGCGCGCTCGGCCACCCGCACCGTCACGGGCACGCGCGCGAGCACTTCGCCGTCGATCGAGATGCTGCGGCGGGGGCGGGCGTCGACCTTCAACTCGGTGCCGCGGAATTCCTCGACCATCTTCTCGGCGCTGCGCAGGCGGAAAAAGCGCAGATACCAGTCCCAGGCGAGCCGCCAGCGGTTTCGGCCGGTAACGACCTGGATCATCATCTCGCCGCTCTCGACACCGGCCTCGTCGCTCATCACCACGCCGCCATGGAACTTGCCGTTGAGGATGCGCACCTCGCTCGCCCACATGCGGTGCGCGCCGCGCGCGTCGGTGACGGTGACGCGGAACGGGCGGAAGCGGGCGAAGCACCACAGCGCCCAGGCAAGATAGCCGACCCGGCCCAGATACCGTTTCAGATTGTGCGGCACGGTCTTCCCGATCATCGGTGACAAACCCATCGCAGCGGCGTTCGCGAAATAGTCGTTGTCGATCATGCCGAGATCGACGCGGCGGCGCTTGCCGGTGGCGATGGCCTGGATCGCGCCGTCTAGGTCGAGCGGTAGGCCGAGCGTGCGCGCGAAGCTGTTGGCAGTGCCGAGCGGCAGGACCGCGAACACCACGTCCTTGCCCACCACGTCGTCGACGACGCCCGACAGCGACCCGTCGCCGCCCCCGACGATCACCATCGGCGCGCCGCTGCGGATCGCGTCGCGGACGGTTTCGTCGAGTAGGTCGGGATCGGTAACCGGGTGTGCGGCGATCAGGCGGATGCCCGCTGCCGCAATCTTTTCGCGTGCCTCATCGAACAGCGCCGCGCCGCGCCGAGATTTGGCGTTCACGATCAATACGGCTTCGCGCGGGACGGGGAGGGGCGTTGTCATGGCGCAAGAACCGCGTGCGGGCCGGGAAGGTCCATCGCGCCGTCAGAACAGCAGGGCACGTTCGTCGATCTCGCGGAATACCGGCAGGTCGAGGGTTGCGGTGTCGGCCCAGCCGACATGGATCACATCCTCGAAATACCAGCGGTCATGGTCGCCGTCCGACTTTGAATTGCTGCGCAAGGTGACGCGCTGGCCGTAGGGTAGGCGGACGATCCACTCGTCGAGATTCGGGCGACGGGGTTCGCGGTTGACGACGCTGAACCGCATCCAGAGGTGATCCTTCCCCTCCATCCGCGTGGCGAGCGGGACGCGCCAGTCCTCGATCTCGCCCAGCTCGCCATAGCTGGTCGTTGGAACAAAGCTGTCGCGGGCCTGATAATCGATGCGCTGATACCAGCCGCGCTCGCTGGCGCGCGGCGGATCGAAGGGCAGTTCGCGGGGCAGCGCATTGCGCACGCCCGACCAGGGCATCCCCCGCGCCGCCTTGTCCCAATGGATATGGACATGCTGGATCGCGAGCTGGCCCCTCACAGGCGCTTGCCGTTCCGTCCCGCCAGATCGACGACATATTGCCAGGCCACGCGGCCCGATCGGCTGCCGCGCCGGGTTGCCCAGTTGATCGCCTCCGCCGCGTCGAAGGGCAGGCCGTGGTCCTGCGCATAGGTCTGGACGATCGCGACATAAGTGTCCTGATCGATCGCGTGGAAACCGAGGCTGAGCCCGAAGCGGTCGGCGAGCGCGAGGCTGTCGTCGATGCTGTCGCGCGGGTTGATCGCGCTCGCCTGTTCCTCGAGGTTGCGGGGGATCAGGTGCCGGCGGTTGGCGGTGACGAAGAGGCGGGTGTTGGCCGGGCGCGCCTCGGCCCCGCCCTCCAGCAAGGAGCGCAGCGCGCGGCCGTCCGAGGCGGCGTCAAAGCCGAGATCGTCGAGAAAGACGACGAACGCGCGGGGTGCCTCGGCGAGTGTGGCGAACAGGTCGGGGAGCGTGTCGAGCGCGTCGGCCTGTGCCTCGACCAGCGCGACCGCTCCGCCTTCGGCTTGTACTGCCGCGACTGCGGACTTGCTGAGCGCCGACTTGCCGGTGCCGCGTGCGCCCCACAGCAATGCGTCGTGCGCGGGCAGGCCCGCGGCAAGGCGGCGGACATTTTCGACCAGCGTGGCTTTCTGTGCGTCGATCCCGACGAGTTCGGCGAGCGGGAGCGGCGCGAAGGCGCGGGCAGACTGGAGATATCCGCGGTGCCAGACATAGGCCGGGTGCGCGGTCAGGTCCGGCGCGGGCGGCGGTGGCGGCGCGAGCCGTTCGAGCGCGGCGGCAATGCGGTCCAGCGGGTCGGTCATCGGCCCGAGGGCTAGGGGGTGGGGCGGGGGTTGGCAAGCTACACCGTCGTCCCGGCCCTGAGCCGGGACCGGACTTCCTTGCACGCTGTCCAAAGCAAGAAAGCCCTGTCCCGGCGCAGGGTCGGGACGACGAAGAGAGGCGGGTTATGCCAGCTTGGCCAGCAGGGCCTCCGCCGCGCCCTTGTCGGTGAAGCCAGGGATTGCCAGCACGGCGCGGGTTTCGGCGACGGCTTCGGCGCTACGGCCGGCGTCGGCATAAGCCTGTGCCAGCTGCCAGCGGAGCATCGGGTGACGCGGGGCGAGGGTCACGGCCTTGCGCAGCAGCTCGATGCCGCCCGCATGATCGCCACCCTGTGCCAGCGCCCAGCCCATCGCGCCGGCAACCGCCGGGTTGGTGGGGGCGATGATATACGCCGCCTCGGCATAGCGTGCGGCGCGGTCGGGCTCGCCGGCACCGGCATAGGCGAAGGCGAGTTCGGCGAGCAAAGCCGCGTCGCGATTGCCGATGCGCAGGCGGATCGCTTCGAGCAGAATCGATCGCCGCGTCGAAATCGCCGGCCGCAGCCTGCCAATGCGCGGACAGGCGCAGCGCGGACAGGTTGAACGGGTTTTGCGAGAGGAACAGCGCCAATGTGGTCGAGGCGGTCTGGCGCTGGCCCGAGCGGTCGAGCGCCTCGACCAGGCGCAGCATCGCGGGCTCGTCGAAGCGGATGCCGGCGGCGGTCTTGTACCACGCCACCGCGTCACCGGGACGCTTGAGCAGCATCAGCACGTCGCCGACCAGGCTGGCCGATGCCGGCGCGCCGGGGTTGCGGCGCGCCACGGCTTCGGCGCGGGTCAGGGCTTCGGACCCGCGACCGCCCTCGATCAGGCCGCGCAGCAGCGGGATCAGCGTCTTGGGATCGTCGCCGCCCGCCTTGCCCGCCGCAGCGGCAAGGATCGGGAGCGAATCGTCCGAGCTGAACCAGTCGGGATTGTCCCGGACGGGGAGCGCGGCGCGGTCGAAATAGCGTGCCGCCTCGGCCCGCTCGCCGATCCGCTCATAGCCGCGCGCGACGAGGGTGAGGGCGTAGGTGTCGGCGTCGCCGCGTGCGACGACCGGGCGCAGCACGTCGATGCCGTTCTTCGACGCGTCGGCGCGGAGCAGCGCGGCGGCGAGCAATTTGCGCGCATTGATGTTCATCGGCTGGAGGGTGATCAGCGTGCGCAATTTTTCGATCGCGCGGGCATAGGCACCTTCCTCGAGATCGAGCGCGCCGCCGAGCAACAGCCCGCCGGGAAGCTGGCCGACACCGCCGCCGGCGCGGGTCAGCAGCTGGCGGGCAAGGTCGAAGCGCTGCGCACGCGCGGCGAGCACGGCCTGAAGGTAGAGCGCCTGCGGGCTGCGCGGGCGAACCTCCATCGCGCGGCGGGTGAGGTCGAGCATTGCGCGGGTCTGGCCCGCATCGCCGAGCGTCGCGGCGTACTGGATCAGCGTCGCGTGGCGATAGGGGTCGCGCTGCAACGCCCGGTCGAACCAGGGAAGCGACGCGACCAATCCATATTGCGTGCGCACCAGCTCGCCGCGCAGCAGCAGCGCGTCGGTATTGCCCTTGTCGAGATCGACCGCCTTGGCGCTCGCCTCGATCGCGCCGACCACGTCGCCGGCGTTGAAGCGGAAGCGGCCGAGTTCGGTCCAGGCGTCGGCGCTTTGCGGGGCGAGGGTGACGGCTGCGAGCGCCGCCTCCTGCGCGGCTGCAAGGTTGCCGCCCGCGACATAGGCGCGGGTCTGGACGCGCAGGGCGTAGAGGCGGTCGGCATCCGGCGCCTTGCGGCTTTCGACCAGCGCGCGGCGCGGGTCGCCCTGCAACAGGATCGCGTGCGCCATCAGCGCATGGGTGCGCGCCGGGGCGATGCCGCTGTCGAGCGCGCGGCGGAGCGCGGCTTCGGCGGCGACGCCTTCGTCGAGCGCGAGATTGGCGCGGGCGAGCGCGAGATGCGCCTCGCCCCATGCCGGGTCGGCGCGGACCGCGCTGAACGCCTGGCTGCGCGCGGCG
This sequence comes from Sphingomonas sp. J315, assembly GCF_024666595.1. Taxonomy (NCBI): domain Bacteria; kingdom Pseudomonadati; phylum Pseudomonadota; class Alphaproteobacteria; order Sphingomonadales; family Sphingomonadaceae; genus Sphingomonas; species Sphingomonas sp. J315. The sequence continues at coordinate 2,614,508 of NZ_CP088296.1, forward strand.
GAGGCGTTGCTGGCTTTCAGATAGGCTTCGCTGCGCGCCAGCGCCTCGCGCGCGGCGGCGGGATCGGGGCCGCCGGTGACGACCGACTTGAACGCGAAGAGCGCGACCGCGAACGCGCCGAGGCACAGGCCGAACACGACCAGACGGCGCAGCGTGACGCCGCGCCGCGCGCGCACTTCGCCCGAACGGCGGCGACGGCGGGGTTCAGGGCTGGAGGTCATAGGCCTTCATCAGGTCATAGAGGGTCGGACGGCTGATCCCGAGCAGGCGCGCAGTGCCGGAGATATTGCCCTCGGCCCGGGCAAGCGCATGCGCGATGGCGCGGCGGTCGGCGGCTTCGCGGATCGCTTTCAAGTTGATCGGTTCGGCCACCTCGGCGGGCGCGAGGTCGAGATCGGCGGCGGTGACGAGCTTGCCATCGGCCATGATCGTCGCGCGCTTTACTCGGTTTTCCAGCTCGCGGACATTGCCCGGCCAGTGCCACGCATCGATCGCGTCGAGCGCGTCGGGGGCGAAGCTCTTGGCGGGCAGTTTCATCGCGGTCGCATGTTTGTGAAGCAGGTGACGCGCGAGCAGCCCGGCATCGCCGGGGCGCTCGGCCAGACTGGGGATGCGCACGACGATCTCGGCGAGGCGGTAATAGAGGTCCTCGCGGAAGCTGTTCGCCGCGACCATACCGTCGATGTCCTGATGCGTCGCACAGACCACGCGCGTGTCGACGGGGATGGGCTTGCGTCCGCCGATCCGCTCGATCACGCGCTCCTGCAGGAAGCGCAGCAGTTTGACCTGGAGCGGGAGCGGCACGTCGCCGATCTCGTCGAGGAACAGGGTGCCGCCCTGCGCCTGTTCGATCTTGCCCTCGGTCGTCTTGACCGCGCCGGTAAACGCGCCCTTCTCATGGCCGAACAGCTCGCTTTCGAGCAGGGTTTCGGGGATCGCGGCGCAGTTGATCGCGACGAACGCACCCTTGCGCCCGCTTGCCTCGTGCAGTCCGCGCGCGAGCAGTTCCTTGCCGGTGCCGCTCGCGCCGAGCAGCATGACCGAAACGTCGGCGGGGGCGACGCGCTCGATCGTGCGGGTGACCTTGAGCATCTCGGGCGCGCCGGTGATGATCCCCCCAGCGCGTTGCCGCGTTCCTCGCGCGCGGCGAGGCGGCGGTTCTCGGCTTCGAGCGCATGGACGTGAAAGGCGCGCGCGACGATCAGGCCGAGCGCGTCGATGTCGATCGGCTTCTGGTAGAAGTCCCACGCCCCCATCGCGATGGCGCGCAGCATCGATTCATGCGCGCCATGGCCGGAGGCGACGATCACCTTGGTATCGGGCTTGAGCGCGAGGATGGCTTCGAGCACCGCGAACCCCTCGCTGGTGCCGTCGGGATCGGGGGGCAGACCGAGGTCGAGCGTGACCACCGCCGGTTCCTCGGCGCGGAGCAGCGCGATGGCGCTCTCGCGGTCGCTCGCGGGCAGGATCTGATAGCCCTCATAGGCCCAGCGCAGCTGGCGCTGAAGGCCGGGGTCGTCCTCCACCACGAGCAGTTTCGGCAGGGCGGCGGGCTTGTCGGTCATGCGGCGTTTCCAAGTGCGTTGGTGTCGGCGCGCGCGGCGCGCAGGGTGACGCGGAAGCGGCTGCCACGCCCCTCCGCGCTCGATACGTCGATCCGTCCGCCCATATCCTCGGCCAGCTTGCGCGCCTCGAACGCGCCGATGCCGAACCCGCCGGGCTTGGACGAGACGAAGGGACGGAACAGCTTTTCGCGGATGAAGGCGGGCGACATGCCGCAGCCGCGGTCGATCACGTCGATCGCGACGGCATCCCCCAGCTCGACGATGGCCAGAGTGACGCGCGCGTCCGGCTCGCTGGCGTCGATCGCGTTCTGGACAAGGTGGCCGATCAGGGTTTCGAGCCGCGTCGGATCGGCGATGGCGATCGGATCGCCCTTGCTGACCACTTCGATCGGATGAGTCGCTTCCCGGCTGCGCGCGATGCGGCGCAGGAGCGGGGTCAGCGGCATCGCGACGGGCGGATCGGTGCGCGCACGATGATGCTGCGACAGGCGCGCGAGCAGGTCGTTCATCCGCCCCGCCGAATCCTGAAGCGTCGCGACCATATCTGCGCGAAAATCGGGATTGTCGGCATGGCGTTCGGCGTTGCGCGCAACCAGCGTCAGCTGGCTCACCAGATTCTTGATGTCGTGCATGATGAACGCGAAGCGGCGGTTGAATTCGTCGAACCGTTCGGCTTCGGCGAGCGCCTCCTGCGCACGTTCCTCGGCGATATGGCTCGCGACCTGACGGCCGGCGGCCTTGAGCAGGTCGAAATCCTCCCAGTCGAGTGCGCGCGGTACCGGCGGGCGGGCGAGCACGATCGCGCCGGCAAGCCGTTGCTGATGCGGCAGCGGCACCACGACCCATGCCTGATCCCATGCACGGATCGACGGCGGCACCGCGTCCGCACCCGCGCCGGTGTCGAGTTCGACCACAAGCGAGGGATCGACGCGGTCGAGCTGCCAGCTCTCGCCATAGCCAGTCGGCAGATCGGCGCGCGCGACATTCCATCCCGCGCCGACCGTCAGGTTGTCGCCCTGCGGCAGCAGCAGCACTCCGGCCGGAGAGTCGGTGAGATCGGCGAGTGCCTTGACGATTCGTTCGTCGAGCGAGGCGGCACCCTCGGGCTCGCCCAGCGTTTCGGTGAAGCGCATCCATTCTGCGCGATAATCGTAGCGGTGGCGGAAGAAGTGCTTGGCGAGCTTGACCTTGATCCAGGCGCGCAGCCACGAGCTGGACACCAACGTCAGGATCGCGGCGGTCGATCCGAAGACGAAGGCGGTCTGGAGCAGACGCGCGTTGGGACCTCCGATCGCGGCCAGCGCACTGGTGGCTGCGGCTAGCAACGCGACATAGACCCCGATCGCGACCAGAGTGAGCGCCTGATAGACCATTGTCCGCGACATCTGCACCGGCCGTTCGCCGCGGTGCTGGAGGCCGGAAGCGATGGCCATCGCGATCAGCGCCATCGCAAAGCCGCGCACTGCGACCAGCTGGAGCGGCCAGCGTTCGACCAGCCATGCGACGGCGAGCAGATTGATGTCCACCAGCCACATCGCGCCGAGCGCGAGGATCACCGGTCGTACCGCATGGCTCTGGCGCGGGGCGAGTGCGCTGTGCAGCCCCTGAACCAGCAGCAGCGCGGCGACCGTCGCCAGCATCTTGAGCAGCAGCGCGGCGTCGAGCACGGGGCGCGGCAGGTTGCTGGCGGCGCTGGTCAGCACGTCGAGCGTTGCGGCCATGACGATCACCACCGCGACCACGCCGAAGACCGTGCCGATCGCGGCGGGCGGGCGGTCGATCGCGCCGCTGCGGTAGAGCGCGACCATGAAGCCGAACCAGGCGAGATTGCGCGCTGCTGCGGCGATCTGGGTCACGAGGTCGCCTTCGCCGATCCCCGCTACCGCCAGCGCCCAGAGCGCGGTTACCGCGAGAGCCGAGACCAGCGGCACGCGCGGCATCGCCGCCCCGTCGCTGCGCAACGCCCACAGGCCGATCGCGCCGAACAACAGGGCGGCGAGCGCGTGGCCCCACAGGATCAGCGTCGCGAGCATGAAGTTACCGCGCTCCGTCCGGGAACAGCACCACCCGGATCGTCTGGAGCAGGATCAGCAGGTCGAGGAAGGGCGAATAATTCTTTGCGTAGTAGAGGTCGTACTCCAGCTTCTGCCGGCTGTCCTCGATCGACGCACCATAGGGATAGTTGATCTGCGCCCAGCCGGTGATGCCCGGCTTTACCATGTGGCGCTCGGCATAATAGGGCAGCTGCTGCTCAAGATCCTCGACGAACTGGGGCCGTTCGGGGCGCGGGCCGACAAAGCTCATCTCGCCCTTCAGTACGCTCCAGCATTGCGGCAATTCGTCGATCCGCACCTTGCGAATGAAGCGACCGACCCGGGTGATGCGCGGATCGTCCTTTTCGGCCCAGATCGCCTTGCCCGCGATCTCGGCATCCTGTCGCATCGAGCGGAGCTTGATGATGTCGAAACCCTGACCGTACAGACCGACGCGGCGTTGGCGGTAGAAGGCGGGGCCCTTGCTTTCCAGCTTCACCGCGAGCGCGCCGAGCAGGATCAGCGGGAGCGACAGCGCGAGCAGGATCAGGCTGGCCGCAATATCGAACAGCCGCTTGAACATGCTCGACAGCATCCGCCCTGATGAGAATCCGTCGGAGAAGATCAGCCAGCTGGGGTTGACCGATTGCAGGTCGACGCGGCCCGTTTCGCGTTCGAGGAAGGTCGAGATTTCGTTGACGTGGACGCCGGTGGTCTTGATCCGCAGCAAATCCTTGAGCGGGAGCGCGTTGCGGCGTTCTTCGAGTGCCAGCACCACCTCGCTTGCGTTGAGCAGCACGACATGGTCGGCGAGATTATAGATTGCATCACGCGCGATCGCTTCCGGGATCACGCGGTTGGCCTCGCTCATCGACACATAGCCGACGACGACGAAGCCCGATCCGGGCTTTTTGGAGAGCTGCTTCAAGCGCTCCGCGCGCGCGCCTGCGCCCAGCACCACGACCCGGCGCTTGAACACCTGGCTGCCCAGAGTCTTGCCGAGCAGGATGCGCAGCGCGAACAAGGCCACGAACGACGCCAGCATCGCGTACAGCAGGTTCGAGCGCCAGAAGGTCAGCGAGGGGACGAGGAAGAAGATCACCGACAAGAAGATCGTGCCGAGCGATATCGCGACCAGCAGCCGTGCGGTCGCGACCCGGTTCGATTGGAGCGCGTCGGCCCCATATACCCCGACGGCGATCATCGCGAGCTCGAGGCTGGCGACGAAGCTGAGCATTTGCGGGATGCGGGTGACGATCGGATCGACGTCCATCCCGATCTGCTGCGCGCGATAGAGCCAGCCGAACTCCGCCGCTGCGAACAGCAGAATGAGGTCGAACAGCGCCAGCAAGAGCACCGCATTCGGGATATAATGTTTGAACAGGCGGATCATGGTGGCCCAACCCTAATGCGCGAGTGTAAACAAATCCGACACTAGACCCGCATGTCGGCGAAATTGACGAAGAAATGCTGAACGGCGGAAACTGCTGTTCACATAAGTGTTTGGTTGGGGCGGCGCGTGCCGCCTATGGGTCGATGGCGGCGGGTTCGGAAAGGCAGTCAATGAGCGAGATCGAAGCGATCGTTCCGGTGATCCTGTCGGGCGGATCGGGTACCCGGCTGTGGCCGATGTCGCGGCCCGAACGGCCCAAGCAGATGCTGGCGCTGACCGCCGATGAGACGATGCTCCAGCTCACCGCGCGGCGCGCGCCGACTGAGGCGGGGTTCGCAGCGCCGGTGGTGGTTGCCAACGCGCTGCATGCCGAGATGATCGAGCAGCAACTGGGCGGGATCGAAGCTATTCAGGCAATGATCCTGGAGCCGATGGGTCGCAATACCGCGCCCGCGATCGCGCTTGCTGCGCTGGCGGTCGGCGGGTCCTCGCCATTGCTGGTGATGCCGTCGGACCATGTCATTGCCGACATTCCGGCATTCCATGCGGCGATCGAGACCGCGCTTCCGGCTGTGCGCGACGGGTGGATGGCGACGTTCGGAATCAGCCCCGACCATCCCGAGACCGGCTATGGCTATATCCGAGGCGGCGAGGCCATCGGCGACGGGATCCATCGCGTGCAACGCTTTGTCGAGAAACCGGCGCTCGAAGCGGCGGAGGCGATGGTCGCGAGTGGCGACTATTTCTGGAATGGGGGTATCTTCCTGTTCCGCGCGGACGTGTTCCTCGATGCGCTGGCGCAGTTCGCGCCGGAGATGCTGGCAGCGTCGCAGGCGGCGATGGACCGCGCGGTGCGGGACGGGAACCGCATCCTTCCCGACGCAGTGGAATTCGCCAAATCGCCGTCGAATTCGGTCGACTATGCGGTGATGGAGAAGGCGTCCCGGGTCGCGGTCGTGCCGGTGCGGATGGGCTGGTCCGATGTCGGTAGCTGGGATGCGCTCCACGCAATCAGTGCCTGTGACGCCAGCAACAATGCGTGTCGCGGCGATGTGGTGGCGATCGACACCGCCAATTGTCTGGTCCGCGCCGGCGAGGGCAAGAAGGTGGCGCTGGTCGGTGTGTCGGACCTGATCGTGGTGGTCGATGGCGACGATGTGCTGATCCTGCCGCGCGGGCGCAGCCAAGAGGTGAAGCACGTGCTGGCGGCGATGAAGGACTGACCTTTGAGTCGGATTCAGCGCTGCTGAAACAAACTCTAGCGCTTTGGTTCGAACACGATCGTGACCCCGTCGAGCGGGCGTGCCTGGAGCATCAGCGGCGGTGGCACCCGCTCGCCGTCGATCAGGATGTAGAGGCGGCCGGGAACGACCTCTCCGGCACGGAAGCGGGCTGATTCTGCCTCTTGTCGTGCCGCGCTGGCGTGGGAGACGCGCGCGACATAGACGCTGCGTACCGGCACCCCGGCCTTTGCCGCGCGCCAGGCGATCTCCTGAAAATGGCCGAGTCCCTTGGTCACGTCGCCGGGGACGAAGGCGATGTCGTCGGCCTGGGCGATGATGCGGTCCCATTCGGGCGAAGCGGTGCGGATATAGAGTGGCGCGCGGCGCGCCTCTGCAGACTGCGCGCGGATCGCGACGGCCATCGGGGCGAGATCGGCGACCTGAATGACTGTAGCGGCGATCAGCGCGAGCCGCGCGGTACGCTCGGGCAGGCGATACAGGATCCGCAGCGCGACGAAGATCAGCACATAGGCGACCGGCCAGAACAGCCGCCCTGACGCGCGCACCGCGTCGAGCGCGTTGGCAATGTCGGCTTGCAGATGGAGTCTCGGAAGCGCGTATCCCGCGATATCGGGATAGGTGCTGATTGCCAGCAGGGTAAGCGCGACCAGCGCCGGGATCAGCCAGCGATAGCGCGTGAGGCTCTCTGTGGCATCTGGTCCGGGGCGGGGGAGGCGACGCGCGAGCAACGCAGCGGCGGGGAGGAGGATCAGGAGGCCGAGGCCGAGATACTGAAACCCCTCAAACGCGCGTCCGGGCCGCTGCTCGATCGCGGGGAGGAACGTCGAATAGGTCTCGACGGCCGGGTTCCACAATGCATCGAGCGGCATCGCGAAGGCACCGTAATTCCCCGAGGCCTGAAAGTCGCCGAACACGCCGAGGGTCCAGGCGATCGCGAGCACCATCGCGACCATGGCGGCCCCCTCGCCGATCAGCCGCGGCGCGGCGCTGCGATCCCTGCCCAGCCGCTCGAGCATCGCGCTTGCCCAGATCGCGGCGACCATGACTAGCAGATAGCTGTGAACGAAGGTGGTGAGTGCGATCAGCACCGCCCATCCGCGATTGGATGCCGAGCGCTGGGGATCGTCGAACCGCCAGAGCGCCCACAGGATCAGCCAATGCGCCATGAGGTTCACATGGATGACGCGATTGAACAAACTCGGGAGCGCCGCGAGCAACAGCACGCCGCACCACAGGGCGACCGGGCCGGGCGCATAGCGGCGGAGCAGCAACCACGCGAAGAAGACCTGGAGGAACATGCAGGCGAGCAGCCACCATCCGATCAGCTGCGCATCGGCGGGCAGCGCCCATTTCAGCAGAAACCCGATCGCCGAAAGCAACGGGTTGCTGTCGGTGAACAGCAACGGCGTCCCTTCCGGCGCGCCGAGCAGGGTGGTGCGCAGGAAGCCGGGCGCGGGATCGTGGAGCCAGGCATGGAGCCCCAGCGCATTCTCGCCATTGTCGGTGCCGCGCAGCAGCCAGCCGACATTGGCGATGTCGAGGATCTGCCAGTGGAAGAAGATCCCGAACAGCGCGATCGGCAGCAGGATCAGCGGAAGGCGATGGTCGGCGGCGCGCATATCGCGGCTTTAGGGTGCACCGTCCGGTCGCACCAGTATGTCAGCGACCGAAGCGACGCAGCAGCGTCTGGGCGCCCGTCAACGCTGCCGCCGACAGCCCGCTCAGGCTGCGCGGGTTGAACAGCCGCAGTCGGTATCGCGCACGGCGTTCATCCATCCATTCGGCCTTATAGCCCTCGTCGCCATTGCCATAGTCGATCAGGTCGGGGCGGTCGTGGTTCAGGACGTGGCGGAACATTGCATGGGACAGCAGGGTGCCGGGCGAATGGGCGCGTTCACTCTCCAGATGTGCAAGCTTGTGAATGGTCGCAACGCCATTTTCGACCGTCCAGAATTGGGCGGCGACCGGCTGGCCGTCGCGCAGCGCAATGCCGAGTCGCAACGTGCCCGCCGCGCCCTCCTGTTCGGCAAAGGCGCGGACAAAGGCGGGCGAGCCCTCGTTCGGTTTCCAGCTTCCGGCATAGACCGCCTCATAGGCCGCCCACGCCTCGGCATCGAAGCCGTCGAAGATCATCGTCTCGACGGGGCTGTTCCTGGCACGACGGCGGACGGTGTTGCGCAGCTTCGAGCCGCGACGTGCCCAATAGGCGTCGAAATCAAGCCCCCCGGTATGGGCGACCCAGTGTGCCGCCTCGACCCGGTCGATTGCGACCCAGCCGGCGCTGCGGAACGCGGCCTGCAACTGCGCCGCGACATCGGGTTCCAGCGGCCACAGCGTCAGCGCGCCGAAGCGCCTGGCGACTTCACCGACCAGCGCGGCGAGCAGCGTCGCGCGGACCCCCGCCGGACAGCCCGGGGTCGCGATGGGTGCGAAGGCGAGTGTGTACCAACTGGCAAAGCCGCGCGCCCGGCCCGTGCCGATATCCCGCAGCGGGAGCCACAGCGCATGCGGTCCCTGCCGCGCTGACGCGACGGCGAGCGGCGCGTCGGGCCAGAGGTGCCGGGCGGTCAGCGCCAGCCAGTCGATCCGATCATATTGGCCGCACTGAAACGGGCGGTCGAGCATTCCCGCCGCATCGATGCGCAGTGCGTCAAGCGAGTCGAGGATGCGTGCCTCAACCCGCGCCGATGCGGCCTCGATCAGCGGGAAATGCGCGGTCATTCGGCGTGGCCCGTCATGCGTCGCGCCTTCTGGATGCCGCGCCAGGCGACCGACTTGAGATGGTTCTGGCTCGGAAAACGTGCGGGCATTGCCGGGTCGAGCCCAGCCTTGCGCAGCAGGCGGTTTAGTGCATGCGCGTCCGCCTCGCGATAGCTCCATTCGGAGCGCCAGGTGACCGACAGCGAGATCGACATCGCGTCGCCATTCTGCACCCAGTGCGGTGCCTTGACCGGCACGTACAGCGCATCGCCCGGCGTCAGGCGCAGTGGCGTGCCCTTGGCGGCGAAGCTGTCGCGGAACGGCAGGTTGCGATGTCCGCCCTCATGGAACGCCTCCTGCAGCGCGCCGGGCACCAGTTCAGGATCTGCGGCCGGGAAGACGGTCATCACCTTCTCCCCGCGCAGCTGCATCAGGATGTTGTGCTCCGGGTCGATATGGAAGGGTGTGACCGCGCCGGGCGAGGAGACGAAGATGAACGCCTCGCGCTTGAGCATCGCGCCGGTGCTGCGCGCGACCAGCGGCTCGATTTCGTCTAGGACGGTGTCGAGCAGGTTGCGGTAGAGCGGGTCCTGATCGACGAATTTCAGCACCATCCATGAGCCATTTTCCTCGATCGAGCGGATCGACTCCTCGACCGACAGCCCGTTGGACTTGAGGTCGGACGGGTCGATCCCGACCGGAATGTTGGCGAGATTCTGTTCGACATCGACCGGGCGGATGCGCTGCGACAGCGCGACCAGCGCATCGAGTTCGAACAACTCGTGACCGCACAGCTGATGGCCGAACACGCCCGACCGCTCGGGATAGAGGGCGGAAAAGGCGGAGCGCGCTTCGGCGTCGAAGATCGGGGTCGTCATGTGTCGCTCTCCACGACGGGGGCAGGGTGCGGGGTGCGGAGTCGGCGCAGGCTCGCGGCGGCCTTCTCCAGCCCGCGCGCTGCGGTGAACATCGCGCGCCGGCGCGCGCCCGCGAGCGGCACCGAGACCCGGACGATCGCGCGGCGTTCGCCCCACAGGCTGTTGATCATCGGGTGGTTCTCGACCGCGCAGCTGTCGATCCAGCCAGTATCGCCGCGCGCCAGCAGCTGAAGATTCTCGATCTGGATCAGCACCCCGGGCGAGAAGCGTGACAGCCGTTCGTCGAACGCGGTCTTGAACGAGAAGGCACCGGGCGCGGCGAGCAGATTGACCAGCATCGCGACCGGCGCTCCATCGAGATCGATGCGCAGCATGTCGAGCTTGCCCGCCCGATGCGCGCCGCCGACGACCTCGTTGAAGAAGCTTGCGGTCTCCGGGGTGCATGCAAGCGCGGAGCCGGCCTCACCCTTCCATCCGGCGCGTTCGAGCGCGAGGAAGGCGTCGATCCATGGCTGCACCGGCGCATCGGGAGCGAGGCGACGAGTTTCGACCTTGCCCTGCTCCATCAGTCGGGTGCGCAACCGCGCCAGTTCCTTGCGCTTCTTTTTCCGCACCGTGGCCGCGTAATAGTCCTCGGGCGACAGCGTGCTCGACAGCATCGCGCGCTCGATCCGATGAACCGTGTCGCAGGGCCGACCCAGCTGTCGCGCGGCTTCGATCAGCCCGCGATGCGCGGGGCCGCCCTCGACCATTCCGCTGATATGGAGCAGCGCACCCGCATCGCGGTCGGCGTCGAGCGCGCCCAGAATTGCGGTCCACGCCTCGACTTCATCCCCGCGGCGGAGAAGCGGAGCGCCGAGAAAGCGGTGGTAGTGGGCCCAATTCTCGCTGTGGCGCATGGGGATGTGGCCATAGCGGCTCGCGGCGACGATGGGCATCAGCGCGATCAGCTGATCGCCGCGACGGACAAGGAACTGGCGGACACCGGCAGGCGAGAGGGTTCGGCTGGCCTCGGCAAACCAGCGCTCGGCGAACACATCGGCCTCGGCGGCGTCGGCGACGAGGGCATCCCAATCCGCAGCGAGCGTGGGGCCGGGTGTGCCGAGCGGCAGTATCTCGACCCGCGCCGTCGCGCGCCCGGCGCGGGGCGCAGTGCGCGCAGGCGCGCGAGCGCTTGCTGCGTCAATAGCGGTTACCGCGTTCATTGCCGTTCCTGCTGACCCTGGATCACGCGCATGGCCTAACGCCGAAGCGTTAAATTTCCCCAAGCTGCGGCATGTCTTTGAGCGACCGCGATTCCCCTGTGATGCGTCGCAGGCGGGGCGCGCAATCGGGAGAAATTACTTTCGTTTCCGACCCGGAAATCTGCCCGGATCGGACGGTCCTGCGGCTCCGTATTTTCCCAATGTCGACCGCCGCGACTCGCGGAGTTGCGATGATTCCTTCATTTGCCAGCCATCAAGATGAGAATCGCTCGCGTTGATGCGTCTCTTTGGTGCCCAAGAATTTTATAGATGTTTTTAAGGATAAATTTAGAATCGCAAAGCACAGGCTGTGTATATCTATGTATAGTCATTGCACTATAATACATAATTCCCGAGATGGCTAAAATATTTTCATAGAGAATATTATGGCGACTGCGCGTCGAATCGTCATTTTACGAGTTGTAGATTCTCTGATCGTAGAATCCCGATATCGCAAATTAACCATGAATCGAGGGAAAAGGTGCTTGTTGAGACCGTGAGTCGGGTACGGAGATGGTCATGCGTAATGTAGCGTTCGAAAGCGTTCAAATTGCCCCGCGCGGCGGAAGGATCGCCCCCTGGCCTGCAGCGTCCGGAAACGGCCGCAGCCTGTTCGCCCCGACCGATGGTCGCTTCGCCCCGGCCCCTCCGGCCCGCCCGTCGCGGCCCCGTCCGATGGGTGGTTTCGTTCCCTATGCCGGTCACTGCATTGTTCCGGTGAAGGCCAATGGCCTGGTGCGCCTTCCCTCGTTTGTCCGCCGCAACGTGACCAGTGACGGGCCGAGCATCTTTCTTGGCCTGCACGGGTCGCAGAACTGCCTGGTCGGATCGAGCGTCCAGTGGTGGCAGCAACTGACGATGAACTGCGACGACCAGCAGACTGAAAATGCGGAGAGCGCCGCGCGCCGCGCCGTTCCGCCGCCGCCCGCCCCGTCGCGCCGCCTGTTCGGGTTCTGCGAGGAATTCTGGCGGCCCAACGAATTCGTGAAACTGCCGAGCTGGGCACGCGCGGTCGCCGGCATCGCCAATGTCGCGCTGTTCGTCGGTACCGGAGAGACCTTCGAAATCTGGTCGATCGAGGATGCGATGAAGTCCGACGATCCGCACCTGGTCGCACTGGTCCACTCCGCAACCAAGCTTCAGTAAGCGAGGGTGGGGGCCATGGCGCGCTGTCACCTGACCGGCCATCAGCCGGGCGACGAGATCTGGAACGAGGGATATTTCTTCACCCGCTGCACCCGCTGCGGCCGCGACATGATGCGCGCCGACGGGCCGTGGCGGACGGTGCCGAGCAAATATCGCGTCGTGTGGCGCAGCGGATATCACCGCCACGCACTGCCCAGCGATTTCGGGCGACGGCTGCCGGTGGCGGCAAGCCTGCCCAAGGAGAAGCGGGCGAAGCTGCCGCGCTACAGCGTGGGCAGCATCATGGTCAGCGCGCCGCCGCCGAGCGATGAGGCTCCGGGCGAGCGTGAGACGATGGATCAGGCGATTGCGGCATTCCGATTGCTCGGGATGCGGTGAGTAACGGGTAGCGTTGCGTAACGAAAAGGGCCGGGGAGTCGCCTCCCCGGCCCTTTTTGTCCGGTGTGGTTGCCGGGCTTCTGGATCCCGCGCCGGCAAAGCCGGGGCGTCGGACGGGTTCGGCGAAGCCGACCCGCCGTCCGGATCGGAACGAGTCCTGAGCCAAGCGTGCTTGGCTCAGGCCGTTCTCGATCAGAAATCCATGCCGCCCATGCCGCCCATGCCGCCGCCGCCCATGGGCATGGCGGGCTTGTCTTCCGGCAGCTCGCTCACCGCCGCTTCGGTGGTGATGAGCAGGCCGGCGACCGAGGCCGCGTTCTGCAGCGCGGTGCGGACGACCTTGGTCGGGTCGATCACGCCGGCGGTGACCAGGTTCTCATACACGTCGGTCGCGGCGTTGAAGCCGAACGACGTATCCGACTGGTCGAGCAGCTTGCCCGACACGACCGCGCCGTCATGGCCGGCATTCGCCGCGATCTGGCGAACCAGCGAGGTCAGCGACTTGCGGACGATGTCGATGCCGCGGGTCTGGTCCTCGTTGACGCCGGTCAGACCGTCGAGCGCCTTGGTCGCGTACAGCAGCGCGGTGCCACCACCGGGGACGATGCCTTCTTCGACGGCTGCGCGGGTTGCGTGCAGCGCGTCGTCGACGCGGTCCTTGCGCTCCTTCACTTCGACTTCCGAAGCGCCGCCGACCTTGATGACGGCGACGCCGCCGGCCAGCTTCGCCAGACGCTCCTGGAGCTTCTCGCGGTCATAGTCCGAAGTCGTGACTTCGATCTGCTGACGGATCGCGTCGGTGCGGCCCTTGATCGCATCGGCTTCACCCGCACCGTCGACGATGGTGGTGTTGTCCTTGTCGATCGACACGCGCTTGGCGGTGCCGAGCATGCCCAGCGTGACCGACTCGAGCTTGATGCCCAGGTCTTCGCTGATCACTTCGCCCTTGGTCAGGATCGCGATGTCTTCCAGCATCGCCTTGCGACGATCGCCGAAGCCCGGAGCCTTGACCGCTGCGACCTTCAGGCCGCCGCGCAGCTTGTTGACGACCAGCGTGGCGAGCGCCTCACCCTCGATGTCCTCGGCGATGATCAGGAGCGGGCGACCCGACTGCACGACCGCCTCGAGGATCGGAAGCATCGACTGGAGGTTCGACAGCTTCTTCTCGTGGATCAGGATGTACGGGTCGTTGAGCTCGACCGCCATCTTCTCCGGGTTGGTGATGAAGTAGGGCGAGAGGTAGCCGCGGTCGAACTGCATGCCTTCGACGACGTCCAGCTCGAATTCGAGACCCTTGGCCTCTTCGACCGTGATCACGCCTTCCTTGCCGACCTTTTCCATGGCCTCGGCGATCTTCTCGCCGACTTCACGGTCGCCATTGGCCGAGATGATGCCGACCTGGGCGATCTCGCTCGAGCCGGAAACCGGCTTCGAACGCGACTGCAGGTCCGCGACAACCTTGGTCACGGCAAGGTCGATGCCGCGCTTCAGGTCCATCGGGTTCATGCCGGCCGCGACCGACTTCATGCCCTCACGCACGATCGCCTGGGCGAGCACGGTGGCGGTGGTGGTGCCGTCGCCGGCGACGTCGTTGGTCTTCGAGGCGACCTCGCGGACCATCTGCGCGCCCATATTCTCGAACTTGTCCTTGAGTTCGATTTCCTTGGCGACGCTGACGCCGTCCTTGGTGATGCGCGGGGCGCCGAAGCTCTTGTCGATCACGACGTTGCGGCCCTTCGGCCCCAGCGTGACCTTCACCGCGTCGGCGAGGATGTCGACGCCGCGCAGGATGCGCTCACGCGCGTCGCGGCTGAATTTTACGTCCTTGGCTGCCATGATGGAAACCCTTTCAAAATCTGGAAGATGACTAACGTGAACTGGCGAAGGTTCAGCCGACGATCCCGAGGATGTCGCTTTCCTTCATGATCAGCAGGTCTTCGCCATTGACCTTGACCTCGGTGCCCGACCATTTGCCGAACAGGATGCGGTCGCCGGCCTTGACGTCGAGCGGGGTGACTTCACCCTTTTCGTTCTTCGCACCCGAACCGGCGGCGACGACTTCGCCTTCCTGCGGCTTTTCCTGGGCGGTGTCGGGGATGATGATGCCACCGGCGGTCTTGGCTTCTGCCTCGACGCGGCGGACGAGCACGCGGTCGTGCAGCGGACGAAAGTTCATGGAGCTCTCCTGAACGTTGGTTGAAGTTGCTGGCACTCACCTGAAGCGAGTGCCAGCAGCGGCGATATGGGCGCAGCCATACCGGTCGTCAACGGGGTCGGTGCCCCATTAACTCAATTTGTCGGTGACCGGTGCTTTGCGAGATATTCGCCATCTGTATTGCGCTGTTAACACAGTGCCATTATTCCTTGCCCCATAGCTTTACCTGTGCGTCAATCGGTGCGGGGCATTTCGGAGATTTTCAGACGTGAAACTGGTACGCGGCGCATGGAAGCTGCTCGTCGGCATCAAGGACGCACTGGTCCTGTTGTTCATGCTGTTCTTCTTCGCGGCGCTGTTCATGCTGTTGTCCGCGCGGCCCAATCCGGGCGCGGTCAAGGACGGCGCGCTGCTGCTGGCGATCGACGGCACGATCGTCGAACAGCCGGCCGAGGCCGACCCGTTCGGCGGGATCGGCGGCGGCGAAGCTCCGCGCGAACATCGCATGCGCGACCTAGTCCGTGCGCTCGACGCGGCCAAGGACGATGCGCGGGTCAAGGTCGTGGTGCTCGACCTCGACCGGTTCGGCGGTGGCTATCCCGCCGCGATCGAGGAAGTGGGCGACGCGATCCGGCGGGTGCGCGATGCGAAGAAGCCGGTGCTGGCCTATGCCACCGCCTACAGCGACTCGAGCTATCTACTCGCCGCGAACGCCAGCGAGATCTGGGTCAATCCGCTGGGCGGCACGCTGTTCAGTGGGCCCGGCGGATCGCGCCTCTATTACAAGGGGCTGATCGACAAGCTGGGCGTCACCACGCACGTCTACAAGGTCGGCAAGTTCAAGTCGGCGGTCGAGCCCTATATCCTGACCCAGCAGTCGCCCGAGGCGCGCGAGGCCAATGAGGCGCTGTACGGCGCTATCTTTGGGCAGTGGCAGGAAGCGGTGAAGAAGGCGCGGCCCAAGGCGCGGATCGCGCCGCTGTTGACCGCGCCGGCCGAAGCGGTTGCGGCGGCGC
This sequence comes from Sphingomonas sp. J315, assembly GCF_024666595.1. NCBI lineage: Bacteria > Pseudomonadati > Pseudomonadota > Alphaproteobacteria > Sphingomonadales > Sphingomonadaceae > Sphingomonas > Sphingomonas sp. J315. The sequence continues at coordinate 2,630,260 of NZ_CP088296.1, forward strand.
AGGGCGATTTTGCCAAGATGAACCAGCAATTGGGTATGGTCGACAAGCTGGGTGACCGGCTGGCGTTCGGCAAGCGCGTTGCCGAGATTGCCGGCGTCGATGCAGGCAAGCCCGCAGGCAGCTACAAGACGATCAAGCTCGCCAACTGGCTGGAGACCAATCCCGCACCCAAGACCGGTGACGCGATCGGCGTCATCACCGTCGCCGGCGAGATTGTCGATGGCAAGGCGGGGCCGGGCATCGCGGCGGGCGACACCATCGCCAATTTGCTGTTGAAGGGACTGGCCGAGAAAAAGCTGAAGGCGCTGGTCGTGCGCGTCGATTCGCCGGGTGGGTCTGTGCTGGCCTCCGAACGGATTCGTCAGGCGATCCTTCAGGCCAAGGCACAGGGCCTGCCGATCGTGGTGTCGATGGGCAGCCTGGCGGCGAGTGGCGGTTACTGGGTCTCGACCCCGGCCGATGTCATCTTTGCCGAACCGAACACGATTACGGGTTCGATTGGCATTTTCGGCGTCCTGCCGACGTTCGAGAATACGCTGGCCAAGATCGGGGTGACGTCAGACGGGGTGAAGACCACCCCGCTGACCGGCCAGCCCGACTTCTACGCCGGCACCAACGCCGAGGTTGACCGCGTGCTGCAATCGGGGATCGAGGAGGGGTATCGCCGCTTCATCGGCCTCGTCGCCGGGTCGCGCAGAATGACCACCGCGCGGGTCGATGAGATCGGCCAGGGTCGCGTGTGGGACGGCGGCACCGCGCGCCAGCTTGGGCTGGTCGACCGGTTCGGAAATCTCGACGCGGCGATTGCCGAAGCGGCGAAGCGCGCCAAGCTCGATCCCGCCAAGACCCATGCGGTGTTCCTGGAAAAGAAACCCGACTGGTTCGGCCAGTTAGTCGCCGGCTTCTTGTCGGGCGGCGACAGCGACGAGGAGGACGAGGCGACGCCCGAGAGCGGCGGCGACCTCTATGCCCGGATCGCCGGGGATCGCCGCGCGGTGCTGGCCCAGGCGCTGGGCGACGCAAAAAGGCTGGCGGGCGCGTCGTCGATGCAGGCGCGGTGCCTTGAGTGCGGAGCCTATGGCCCCGCATCGAGCGGTACGGCACGGGCGGACCTGCGGCTGATTGACCTGGTGATCGCAAAGCTGGGCCTGTGAGAAAGCGAGTAACTTGATACAGATCCAGCTTCGCGCCGCAGAGCCGGGGGACGCCGCGGCGATCGCCGCAATCTATGCGCCCTATGTGTTGACCGGAACGGTGAGCTTCGAGTTCGACCCGCCTGATGCGCGCGCAATGCGCGGGCGGATGGAGGCGTCGGACGGGCTGTATCCGTGGATCGTCGCGACCAACAGCGAGGGGCGCGGGGTGCTGGGCTATGCTTATGCCACCAAATTCCGTGAGCGCGCCGCCTATCGCTATGTTGTCGAGACATCGGTCTATGTCGCGGGTGCGGTGCAGGGGCAGGGCGTGGGTAGACTGCTCTATGAGGCGCTGATCGACACGCTGCGCGCGCAAGGCTTTACCCAGGCGATCGGGGTGATCTCGCTGCCCAACGACAATTCGATCAAGACGCACGAGCAGGTCGGTTTTCGCCGTGCCGGCCAGCTGCGCGAGATCGGTTTCAAGCAGGGCCGCTGGATCGACATTGGCATCTGGCAATGCGCGTTGAACGACAGTGCGATGCCCCCGGTCGAGCCGAAGCCGTTCAGTGAAGTCGGGGTGGTACGGGGCTAATAATTTTCGCCGCAGTAAATGACTTGGCCGCCATCTTTTCCTAAAATGCCTTCATGCAGGGAGAGGATACCTACCGGCTGGAGGTCGATCGCGAGCGCAAGCTGGTCATCCTGACCGTCTTCTCGATGCTCGGCCCCGAAGATTCGTCCTGGGCCGGCGAGGAGCTTCGGGCCGGCATCCAGACTTTCGGGCCGGATATCGGCAAGCATGCGACGCTCTATGACATGAGCGCGGTGCCCGGCATGCCGACCGCGACGATCGACCGGACGCTGGCGACACTGGATCACCCGGCGGTACGCAAGATCTGGGCACGCAAGATCGCCTTCGTCGTGACCACCGCAACCGCGCGGATGCAGGTGACACGGCTGCAAAAGCTTCGCCCCGATATCGCGATGTTCGATACGCGCGAGTCAGCGGTCGCCTGGCTGGTCGCGCCCTGACCGCTCGACCCGCGTAAAGCCGGTGCGGCGATCAGGCGAGGTCGGCGATATGCGCGTCGGCCTCAGCCACCCCCGGATTGCCCTCCGGCCCGAGTGCCTCGGCATAGCGTTCGCGCGCGTCCTGCCACATCATCAGGGCCTGTTCGGGTTCGTCCAGCGCCTCGGCGAGCAGAGCGACGCTGCGCACCGCATTGGCGATCTCAAGCGGCGATACGTCGGGCGAGGCTTCGTAGAGGACGAAGCTTTCGGCGAGCGCGGCGGCGGCGTGATCCTGATCGCCCGCTTCAAGGAAGATGTCCCCGGCATGGCGCAGCGCATGGGCGAGGGCGTGGCCGTCGCCGGCCTGGCGGAGCAGGGCGATCGCCGCCTGCTGATCGTGCTGCGCCCAGTCGAGATCGCCCGCGTCGCGCGCGATCTGGGCCTGACGGGTCAGCGCGCGTGCCTCACCGGAGAGATCGCAATCGGCGTGGAAGGCGGCGATGGCCTCAGCGAAGCAGCGGCGTGCGGCGTCGGGATTGCCCTCCCGACGTCGATCCTCGCCCTGGTCGAGGAACTGGTATCCGCGACTCGCCTCGATCATGGCGCGATGGTCTCAAACCATCGCGCCGTGCGCAAGTCTCAGCGACCGCCGCGATAGGCGGGGAGCGCCAGCTTCCACCGGATCGCCGCCGCACGCAGCGCAAAGCCCGCGCTCGCCGCAAGCAACCCGGCGGCGTAGAGCGGCAGCCCCGCGAGCGTCAGTGCGACGTGGAGCCCCGAGGCGAGCGCAGCGGCGGTGACGTACAGTTCGGGGCGCATCAGGATCGACGGCTCGCCCGCCAGCACGTCGCGGATGATCCCCCCGGCGCAGGCGGTGAGCACCCCCATCAGCATCGCGGGGACCGGCGGGATGCCGAAGCTCAATGCCTTGGCTGCGCCGAATACCGCATAAGCGGCGAGCCCAGCGGCATCGAGCCAGTCGAAACCCTGTCCCTGCCACCAGCGCTGCGGGGTGATCCAGATCAGCGCGGCGACGCCAAGGCACAGGGCGGCGACGAAGGGGTGGTGAACCCACCAGACGGGTGCCCCAATCAACAGGTCGCGGATCGTGCCGCCGCCGACTCCGGTGACCAGCGCGAAAAAGGCGGCAGTGACGAAGGTCTGCCCCCGGCCCGTTGCGGCGAGCGCGCCGGTCGCGGCGAACACCGCGATGCCGAACAGGTCGAGCCAGGGCAGGACGGTGCCGAGCGGGAGGGGGGTGGGGGACATGGTTATCCTGTCTCACCCCGCGCCCCGTGGGTCAACGCGCCGCGCCGACCCCAAGCCGGGCGAGGGTGCGCAGCACGCGCTGGATGTGCAGCACGGGGAGCATCGCCGCCTTGAAGATCGTCGCGACGATGATCAGCGTCATCGCGGGGAAACCCCAGCGCAGCGCCTCCAGCGTCTCGGTCGCGGCGAAGAATTGCCAGGCGGCATAGACTCCGGCGAAGAACATCAGAGTTTGGGCGACGAGCACCACCGCGCTGGTCCAGCCGAGGCTGCCGCCGAACAGCGAGCCGACCTGGGTCAGATAGCCCGGCTCCTCGCCGATCTGGCGCAGCAATTCGCGTTCTTCGGCCGCAATCGCGGCGTCGATGTCATGGTCACGCATGGGGTTCTCCTTCCAATCGGGTTTTCAGCCTGGCGCGGGCGTGCATCAGGCGGGTCTTGACGGTTCCGGCGGGGATGCCGAGCGCGACCGCGGTTTCGGCGATGCTCAGCCCCTCGAAATAATGGAGCGCGACGGCGGCGCGGTGGCCGGGCGGGAGCGCGGCGACTTCGCGGCGCAGTTCGCTGCCCTCGACTGAGGCGTCGGGATCGGGCGCTGCGGCGGCAGGTGCATCCGCAAATTCGGTCGCGAGGGCGCGCTCGGCGACCCGCGCGCCGATGGCTCCGGCAGTCTTGCGGGTTACGATGCGATAGGCCCAGGCGGGGAAGGCGCGTTCGTCGCGCAGGCTGCGGATGCCGCGCAAGATGTCGATCCACGCCGCCTGCACTGCCTCCTCGGCCATCGCGCGGTCGCCGGTCAGGCGCCAGCCATGCGCGACCAGCCGACGGTGCCAGCGTGCGACCAGCCGGTCGAGCGCGCGCCGATCCCCCGCCTGTGCCGCGACGACCAGCCAGCTGTCGGTGGCGCGGTCCGCCCGATGTGCTTCCCCGTTCATGCGGACTAGGTGCGCCCGAAGCGGCATTCGGTTCAATCGGCGATGCGCTTTTCGGCTTGGCGCGGCGGGACTGCTGTGGAGAATGCGGCGGATGAAGGACTATGCCCCCCGCTTCATCGCGCTCGCCGTCGCGCTGGCGGCGCTAGCCGGGTTCGTCGATGCGATCGCGTTCACTCGGCTGGGCGGCTATTTCGTGTCGTTCATGAGCGGCAATTCCACCCGGCTGGGCGTCGGGATCGGGCTGGCGGACGGGACGGCATTGCTGGCGGCGGCGCTGATCCTGGCGTTCGTCGCGGGGGTGATGATCGCGACGATCATTGCGCGGCGCTTTGCCGAGCGGCGCAAGGTCGCGGTGCTGGGCGCGGTGACGCTCACGCTGGCGCTGGCGGCGACGCTGTGGATGGTGCTGCCGGGGCCGCTCCCGCTGCTGCTGGTCGCGGCTGCGATGGGGATGGAGAACGGCGTGTTCGCGCGCGATGGCGAGGTGGCGATCGGCGTGTCGTATATGACCGGATCTCTGGTGCGGATGGCGCAGCGGCTGGCGGGGGCGCTGATGGGCGATGCCGACCGCTGGGCGTTCGTGCCGCATCTGATGCTGTGGCTGGGGTTTGCGGTCGGCGTGGTGCTGGGCGCGCGGACGGCGGTGAGCGCGGCGGACGCGGCGCTGTGGATCGCGGCGATTGCCGCAGGCGGGCTGACATTGGTCGCGGCGGGGCTGACGCGCGGTCAGTCCCAGCCGTGAGATTTGCGCAGCGCGGCCGCTTCGGCCGGGCTGACCATCGACAGCAGCGCGCGGGTGGTGAAGGCGCCTTCGACCCGCTTGCCGTCGCGCACATAGCTCCAGTCGATCACGGCCGCATCGGGGATCGTCACGCTCTGACCCCGGCGATACCCCGGCGCACGCGGGTTGTTGACGAGGATTGCGGTGGTGACGCCATCGCCGCGCGCGACGACCCGCGCCCAGATGAACTCGTCGACCTTTCCGGGCACAAGGTCGTATTTGACCAGGAAATAGCTCTCGCCCCGGCCTGGTGCCGCATAGCGCTTGAAGAAATCGGGAAGACCTTCGCGGGCGGTTCGGATCGCGGCCGCCATTTCGGGTTTGCCCTTGGCGATATCGATAATCGGGTCGGGGCGGGCATGTTGCATCGGCGGCGGGGTCATGCACAAAGCGAGGGCAAAGGCGCAGAACATCGGCGTTTCCTTTCGCTCCTGATCCTACGCCTCGCAACGGCAGCGGGCGATAGGCTGTCAGAAAACGTACGCCCTTGCCGTTCGCGGCGGGTGCGGCCATCACCGCGCCGAACCTGAGGAGCGCCCAGATGAGCTATGTCCCCGCCGCCGAGCGCTATGCCGGCGCCATGCCCTATCGCCGGTGCGGGCGCAGCGGGATCGTGCTGCCTGCGGTGTCGCTGGGGCTGTGGCAGAATTTCGGTGGGGTCGATGTGTACGAGACCGGGCGCGCGATGCTGCGGCGCGCGTTCGACCGCGGGGTCACGCATTTCGACCTCGCGAACAATTACGGCCCGCCCTACGGATCGGCGGAGGAGACGTTCGGGCGGGTGCTGGCGAGCGACCTCAAGCCCCATCGCGACGAGCTGATCGTCTCGACCAAGGCGGGGTGGGACATGTGGCCCGGTCCCTATGGCGATGGCGGCAGCCGCAAGTATCTGATCGCCAGCCTCGACCAGTCGCTGCGCCGCATGGGGCTCGACTATGTCGACATCTTCTACTCGCACCGCATGGACCCCGACACGCCGATCGCGGAGACGATCGGCGCGCTGGTGCAGATCCACCGCCAGGGCAAGGCGCTCTATGTCGGAATCTCCAGCTACACGCCCGAGGCGACGCGGCGCGCGGCGGAGATCCTGCGTGCCGAGGGCGTGCCGCTGCTGATCCACCAGCCCGATTATTCGATGCTGAGCCGCTGGATCGAAGATGGGTTGCTCGATGCGCTGGAAGAGGCAGGGGCGGGGTGCATCGCCTTTTCGCCGCTGGCGCAGGGCCTTCTCGGCGGACGCTACCTCAACGGCGTGCCCGAGGACGCGCGCGCAGCGAAGGATTTTTCGCTGCGGCGTGAGCGGCTGACCGATGCGCTGGTGGCGCGGTTGCGCGGGCTCAACGACATCGCCACAGCGCGCGGGCAGAGCCTGGCGCAAATGGCGATCGCCTGGGTGCTGCGAGATTCTCGCGTCACCTCCGCGCTGATCGGAGCGCGGACTGTGGAGCAGCTCGACAATTCGCTGGATGCGGTGAAGACGCTGGACTTCAGCGCCGAGGAACTGGCGGCGATCGACCGGTTCGCGGCGAAACCGGGGGAGCGGCTTTGACCGCGCTCAACTGGGGAAATGTTCGACATGTGTGTCCCCGTCGCGGCCGAAGTATAGGACGCGGCGACCGGGGAAGCTGACGAGATAGCCGGCGCACCCGGCCGCGCGGACCTTCTCACCAAAGCCGAGATAGGTGTAGCCGGGGGCGTTCGCCTGTGCCTCGGCTATGGCGGCGCGGACGGCTGAAGCATCGAAAGCGGCCGCGACAGGCCTGGTGCCGATATGCGTCGGCAGGTCGAACGCCGTTCCGTCGGGGCGGTAATAGGTTGCAGTGTTGCGGCGATAATCGACGAGATACGAGTCGAATCCGGCGTCGATCAGCGCGCCGACGATCTCGGGGAAGCTGAGACGATTGGCCTCCGCACCGGAAAGACAGTCGCGGGCGATGCTTTGCTGATCTTCGGTCATCGTGGGTCCTTCAGTCGAGCGGGGCGGCGCGCAGGCCGTGCTGTTCGGCGAGCTGGCGCAGGATGCGGTCGAGTGCGGCGCGATCGTCGGGGGTGAGTTCGCCGAACCATTCGGATTCGTTGGCGTCGGCGAGGCTGGCGAGTTCGGGAACGAGCGCGGCTCCCGCGTCGGTCAGCGCGAGGTGATGGGCGCGGCGGTCGTCGGGAAGGGGGGTGCGAACGACAAGCTTTTTTCGCCTCAAGCCGGTCGCCAAGCTTGCTGACCGCGCCGGGGGTCAGCGCCAGCCGCTCTGCGAGGCGCGCGGGGCGCGTGGCGGGGTCGTCGGCCAGCGCGCGGAGGACGACCCATTCAGCGACGGTGACGCCCCGTGCCTCGACCTTGCGCGCGAAAGCGGCGGAGACGTGGTTGGACACGGCACGGAGCCAGTAGCCGGTGTGGGAATCAAGAGGGGCGCTGATCATGTTGACTAGGAAACTATCCGAAGAATGTTTCCTAGTCAACTAGTGGCATATGTGTGGTCGCGTCGCCCTCACCCTTCCGGCTTCGCGCCTCCCTCCCGCTCCCAATGGGAGAGGGAAATCACTTCCGCGGAGCGGGCGTCGAACGCCCGCCCTGATGGAGGATCATCCCGGTGACCTTGCCGCTGGTGTCGCGCGTGAACTCGACCTGCGCATCGACGACCTTGAGGAAAAAGCGGTCCTTGCTCTCGGGGAACAGCTCGAATTCCTGCTGCCCGGTCGCTTGGGTCATCAGCTTGCCGTCCTTGACCCGCATGGTGATCGCAAAGGTCGGGGCCAGCTCGTACACGCCCTCATATTGTGCAAGCTGGTCGGGGGCGACGGTCGTGGCTTTGCGCTCGCCCGGCAGCACCACCGCGCCGCCGCGGGCGAGGGTCATCAGCGACTTGGCTAGCTTGTCCGGCGACGGTCCGTTGAGATTGCCCAGCACGACGACGGTCAGCTTGCGATCGGGATCGTAGGCGAGAAATGTGTTGAAGCCTTCGATCCCGCCACCATGCTGCAGCGTCGTGACGCCGTCCGCCTTGTGAACGACGATGCCGAGTGCGTAGCCGTCCTTTTGCGGCGTGCGGAACGCGGCGAGCGACGCTGGGCTGAGCAGCTTGCCACCATAAACGCCGCGCTGCCATTTCAGCAGGTCGCGGGTGGTGGAATAGAGCGCGCCCGCGCCCTGCGGGATGGTCATGCTGATGTAATCGGCGTTGATCGGCCCGTCCTTTGACGGGGTATAGCCCGATGCGCGGCGCGGGAGGATCGCAGCGTGGCTGTCATAGCCGGTGTCTGCCATGCCGAGCGGTTTGAACAGGTTCGCCGCGACGAACTCGGCATAGCTTTGGCCGCTCAGTTTCTCGATGATCGCGCTCAGCAGGACATAGCCGGAGTTGGAGTAGCTCCACTTTTCGCCCGGCTGGAACTCCAGCGGCTTGTCGCGGAAGCGGGCGACCAGGCTGGCATGTGTCGCGGGCAGCGTCTTGGTCCCGCCATAGTCAGGGAAGCTGGTGAAATTGGGGATGCCCGATGTGTGATTGAGCAAATGGCGGACCGTCACCTTGTCCCAGGCGGCAGGGGCGTCGGGGAGGTAGGTCTTGACCGGCGCGTCGAGCGTCAGCTTGCCGCGTTCCTGAAGCAGCAGTATCGCGACCCCGGTGAACTGCTTGGTGACAGAGCCCAGGCGGAACTTGGTGTCGCCGTCATTGGGGATCTTCCATTCAAGGTTGGCCGAACCATAGCCCTTGTCGAACAGCACCTCGCCATCGCGTGCGACCAGCACCGCGCCCATGAACTCACCCTTTTCGGCATCGTCACGGACCACTGCATCCATCCGGGCAGGGTCCTGCGCGAGCGCGCGTGCGGGCGTGGTTGCAAGGACGATGGCGGCAAGGCCGAGTGCGTAGCGATTCATGTGGAAACCCCTCAGTGTGTTATACTGGTATAACACTATCGCAGGCTGTGCAAGCCGCGGGGATTCGGGTCAGGCGGCGTCGCGTTTTGCGCGTTCGCGCGGCGGGGTTCCGACCCGGTACCACACGATCCGGTCGCGGCCGCGACGCTTGGCTTCATAGAGCGCGGCGTCGGCGCGGGCGAACAGCGCATCGAACCCGTCGCCGTCGCGCGCTCCGGCCACGCCGATGCTGATCGTCATCCGCACCGGCTCGCCGTAGCGACCGGGGGTTTCGAGACTGGCAATGCCGCAACGGACCCGCTCGGCGATGTTCATCGCCTCCGCCCGGGTCTCGGCTTCGACGAGCGCGACGAACTCTTCGCCGCCGATCCGCCCGCACAAATCATGCTCGCGCAGCAGCGAAGCGATTCCGTTCGCGGCCTGAATCAGCGCGCGGTCGCCGACCGGGTGGCCGTGTACATCGTTGATCCGCTTGAAATGGTCGATGTCGAGCACCAGCAGATACTGGTACTCCGGTCTGCAGTCGCGCAGCCTGGCATCGACTTCTTTGACCAGATGGCGGCGATTGGGAATGCCGGTCAGCGGGTCGAGCGTCACCGCGAGCTTCAACTCCTGGTTTGCCCGGTTGAGCGCGGCGGTGCGTTCGGCGACCTTGCGTTCGAGTTCGGTCTGGGCGCTGAGCAACCGTTCGGCCATCGCGTCGAAATCATGGGTCAGCTGGACCACCTCGTCGCGGCTGGTCGCGCGGTCGTCGCCGACATAGCGCGCGGGTGGCGCGCGGCGGGTGAGCGCACGGGTGCGGTCGATCAGGCGGCGCAGCGGCTGTCCGACCTGTCGGCCCATCAGCAGGAAGATCGCAAGCGCCTGAAGGATCAGACAGATCGCTGCGGTGACCGCGACACGCACCACGGTGCGGGTCGACGCGGCGTGCATTACCGCAGGGTCCTGGGCGACAAGGACGTACCATCCATTCGCATCGATCCGGCGCATCGCGACAAAGGCGTGGATCGTATCTGCCTTGCCCAGAAAGGGGCGGTCACCCTCGGCCTGCACGAAGCGCCACAGCGCCTGAAGGTTCGGGTCTGCGGTCGTGGTCAGATCGAACATCGATTCGGGAGCCATGCGGCGCTGTTGCGTATAGGCCGGGTGGTGGATCAGCCGCCCTTCGCGTGAGATCAGGATGACATCGGCACCGGGAACGTCGGCGAAGTCGCTTTGCAGCAACAGCTGGTCAAGCAGCACGCTGGTGCCCCAGGTTCCGATATGTCGCCCGCCGATGTCGACCGGGGTCATGCAGCCGGTGGTCCAGGGTGCCGCCACTGCGGTCGTAGATGATGTGGCGCAGCGAGGTGCAGCGCATGGCGCGGCCCGGGTTGTTCGCGGGCGCCGAGATGGTCGCGAACTCCTCTTTCTGGAAGTCCAGCGTGCTGGGCGCGGTTTTGCGATAGAAGGCGAGCCGATCCCTTGCGGTCCGCCGCAAACATGACGAGTTCGTTCTGGGGAGTGAAGAGATAGAGGCTTTCCATCGCCGGGCGAACGCCCTCGCCAAGCCCATGGACCACGCCCGCCGCCGCCATCAGCAGCTTGCGCTTCTCTGCGTCCGGCTCCTGCGGGATAAATGCACCGACGCCGCGCATGTAACCCAGCGGCGTCGTGCCGCCGTCGTAGAGCGCCGGAGCACTGCGGCGTCCACCGCGCGGATCGACCGCGAACATCGCGTCGAACGCAGCGGGGTTTTCAAGTCGCGAATTGGTCGCGAGTTCGGCGCGGAGCAGTTCGGTCGCGCGCGCATGGGTTTCGCGGATGCGCCCGAACCGCTCCTCCTGCTGGCGCGCGACCTGTTGCGCATAATGGTCGAGTGTCGAGAGGCCAGTGGCGAGCGCTCGGCGGTCGGCGTCGAAGAATGAGAACAGCCCGGCGATGACGAAGATCGCCCCGACGAGCGCGGACAGCATGATCGCCGTCCGCGTCGTGATCGACATATTGCCCAGCCAGCGCCCCACCCGCCTCTCCTTCACCCCCTATATAGAAGATGCGTTCTAAATTTGGACTTAAGGAGAGAGTATAGGTGGCATTCGCACCGGTTGGATAGCGTCCGCGTATCAGACGTGGATCGGTTTGCCCGTCACCGCCATCGCCGCTTCCTTGATCGCTTCGCTGTGCGTCGGATGGGCGTGGCAGGTGTAAGCGATGTCTTCGCTGGTCGCGCCGAATTCCATCGCCTGGGTCGCCTGGGCGATCATCGTGCCCGCGACGCTGGTGATGATCCACACGCCGAGCACGCGATCGGTCTTGGCGTCGGCGATCACCTTCACGAAGCCGTCGGTATTGTGGTTGGTCTTGGCGCGGCTGTTGCCGGCCATCGGGAACTTGCCGACCTTGACCTCGCCCTTTTCCTTCGCGGCTTCCTCGGTGAGGCCGACGCCGGCGATTTCGGGCATGGTGTAGACGACGCTGGGGATCAGGTCGTGGTTTACGATGCCGGTGAGGCCCGCGATATTCTCGGCGACCGCGATGCCCTCATCCTCGGCCTTGTGCGCCAGCATCGGGCCGGGGACGACGTCGCCGATCGCCCAGATGCCGTCAACGGCGGTCTCGAATTCATGCCCGACCTCGATTTGGCCGCGTGCGTTGACGGTGAGGCCAGCGGCTTCGAGGTTGAGGCCGTCGGTGTTGGGACGACGGCCGATCGCGACGAGGACATTGTCGGCCTCGATCGTCTCGGCTGCGCCACCCTTGGCGGGTTCGACGGTGATCGTCGCCTTGCCGCCGCTGACCGCGACGCCGGTGACCTTGGTCCCGGTCTTGAACTCGATGCCCTGCTTTTTGAACAGCTTCTGCGCTTCCTTGCGCACATCGCCGTCGAAGCCGGGAAGGATCTGGTCGAGATACTCGACCACGGTCACCTTCGCACCGACGCGGCGCCACACGCTGCCCAACTCAAGGCCGATCACGCCGCCCCCCGATGACGACGAGATGCTCGGGGACCTTGGCGAGTTCGAGCGCGCCGGTCGAGTCGACGACGACCTGCTGGTCAATCTCGACGCCGGGAAGCGGGGTGACGCTGGAGCCGGTGGCGATGACGATGTTCTTGGCGCGGACCTCACGGTCGCCGACCTTGACGCTGTCCTTGCCGGTGAAGGCGGCATAGCCCTTGAGCCATTCGACCTTGTTCTTCTTGAACAGGAATTCGATGCCGCCGGTCAGGCCCTTGACCGCGTCCTTGCGCTGGCCGTGCATCGCGTCGAGGTCGAGCTCGACCGAGCCGAGCTTGACGCCGAGCTTGGCGAGATGGCCGCCCGCGGCTTCCTCGAACAGTTCCGACGCATGCAACAGCGCCTTGGACGGGATGCAGCCGACATTGAGGCAGGTGCCGCCCAGCGTCTCGCGCCCCTCGGCGCACGCGGTCTTGAGCCCCAGCTGCGCCGCGCGGATTGCGGCGACATAGCCGCCGGGTCCGGCACCGATCACGAGGACGTCGAAGTCGTATTCAGCCATTGTCATGCTCCAGGTCCAGCCCGGGTGCCGCAACATAGAGCCAGGCCGATTGGCCCGATCCCAGCGTCACCCGGCGGCGCTCATATTCGCCGGATTCATAGTCGTCTGCCGCGGCCAGTTCATCCGCCGTCAGCCAATATAGCATTCCATCGATCGCCGGCGCGCTCTCGTCCGCGACCAGCGCCTTGTGGTGGGTGAGGCCGCTCTGCCGCACCACCTCAGGATCGCTGATCCGGATGAGGCCGACGCGCCACCCCGTCACGCTGTCCGCCGATCCGGTGAGGAGCCGCCCGAACTGCTCCTGCTGGACCGCCGCATCCTGCAGCGTTCCATAGGAGAAGATCGGTTCGGTCGGCTCGGTCACGCGGACCTCAGAGGTCGATCAGCAGGCGGGTCGGGTCCTCGATCGCGTTCTTGAGCGCGACGAGGAAGGTCACGGCCTCACGCCCGTCGATCAGGCGGTGGTCGTAGCTGAGCGCAAGATACATCATCGGGCGAATGACGATCTGGCCGTCGCGGACCACGGGGCGGTCCTCGATGCGGTGGAGGCCGAGCACGGCGCTCTGCGGCGGGTTGATGATCGGGGTCGACATCAGCGATCCGAACACGCCGCCGTTGGAGATGGTGAAGGTGCCGCCCTTCATCTCTTCCATCTTGAGCGTGCCGTCCTTGGCGCGCTTGCCGAAGTCGCCGATGGTCTTTTCGACCTGCGCGACGCTCATCTGGTCGGCGTCGCGGATGACGGGGACGACCAGGCCCTGCGGCGCGCTGACCGCGACCGAGATGTCGGCATAGTCGTGATAGACGATCTCATCGCCGTCGATCTGGGCGTTGACGGCGGGGATGTCCTTGAGCGCCATGCACGCGGCCTTCACGAAGAATCCCATGAAGCCGAGGCGGACGCCGTGCTTCTTCTCGAACAGATCCTTGTACTTGGCGCGCGCTTCGATGACGGCGGTCATGTCGACGTCGTTGAAGGTGGTGAGCAGCGCCGCGGTGTTCTGCGCGTCCTTGAGGCGGCGGGCGACGGTCTGGCGCAGGCGGGTCATCCGCACGCGCTCTTCCTTGCGGTCGCCGGTCGATGCCGGAGCTGCTGCGGGCGCGGGAGCCGGGGTCGCGGCCGGAGCAGCGGCGGGCTTGGCCGAGGCGGCGGCGACCACGTCTTCCTTGGTGATGCGGCCGTCCTTGCCGGTGCCGGTGATCGTCGCGGGATCGACGCCATGCTCCAGCACCGCGCGACGCACGGCGGGGGAGAGGGCGGCGGCGACATCGCCAGCAGGCTCGGCTGCAGGGGCCGGGGCAGGAGCCGGTGCCGGGGTCGCGGCGGCGGCGGGCGCCGCAGCGGTGCCAGCGCCAGCCTCGATCGTGCCGAGCAGCGCGCCGACATTGACGGTGTCGCCGACCTTGGCGGCGTGCGCGCCCATCACGCCCGCGACGGGGGCGGGGACTTCGACCGAGACCTTGTCGGTCTCAAGGCTCGCAATGGGTTCGTCCGCCGCGACCGCGTCGCCGGGCTGCTTGAGCCACTCGCCCACGGTCGCTTCGGTGATCGATTCGCCCAGCACGGGGACGAGGATTTCGGTGGCCATCTCGCTGTGTCCTTCCTGGGGAATTCTTAGGCGCCGGCCTTGCCGGCAGTCTTGGGGTCTTCGCTGTGGCGTGCGCGGCGGATCTCCTCGCGCACATTATGGCCGAGCGCGTCGGCGACGAGCGCGCCCTGTTCGGCCTGGTGGCGCTTCATCAGGCCGGTGGCGGGCGATGCCGCCGGAGCGCGGCCGGCATAGCGCGGACGCTGCGGCTTGATGCCCGCTTCGACCATGCACGCCTCGATATAGGGTTCGACGAAGAACCAGTAGCCGTTGTTGCGCGGCTCTTCCTGCGCCCAGACCACTTCCTCGACATTGGTCATGCGCGACAGGCGCTTGACCAGAGGCTCGCCGGGGAAGGGGTAGAGCTGTTCGATTCGAATGATCGCGGTGTTCTTGTCGCCCGCCGCGTCGCGCGCCTCGATCAGATCATAGGCGACCTTGCCGGTGCACAGCACGAGGCGCTTCACATCCTTGTCCGCCGGAGCCGAGGGGTCCGACAGGATCCGCATGAAATGCGTGTCGCCCTGGAACTGGTCGGCGGTCGATACCGCGAGCTTGTGGCGGAGCAGCGACTTGGGCGTCATCACCACCAGCGGCTTGCGGAAATTGCGGTGCATCTGGCGGCGCAGCAGGTGGAAATAGTTAGCCGGAGTGGTGACGTTGGCGACCTGCATGTTGTCCTGCGCGCACGATTGCAGGAAACGCTCGGGACGCGCGGAACTGTGTTCCGGACCCTGGCCTTCATAGCCATGCGGTAACAGCATCACGAGGCCGTTGGCGCGCAGCCATTTGGACTCACCCGACGAGATGAACTGGTCGATCATGATCTGCGCGCCGTTGACGAAGTCGCCGAACTGCGCCTCCCACAGCACCAGGCTCTTGGGGTCGGCGAGCGCGTAGCCATATTCGAAGCCGAGCACGCCATATTCGCTCAAGGGGCTGTCGAGCACCTCGAACCGACCGTGCGGGATTTCGTTGAGCGGCACGTATTTGCGCTCGTCCTTCTGGTCGACCCAGACGGCGTGACGCTGGCTGAACGTGCCGCGACCCGAATCCTGGCCCGACAGGCGCACGCCATAGCCTTCCGACAGCAGCGATCCGAAGGCCAAAGCCTCGCCGGTCGCCCAGTCGAAATTCTCGCCGGTCTTGAACATGTTCGCCTTGGCATCCAGCACGCGCAGCAGCGTCTTGTGCGGAGTCAGCCCTTCAGGAACGGTGGTCAGCGTGCGGCCGAGGCTGTCGAACAGCTTCTTGTCGATGCCGGTCTCGACATTGCGGCGGGCGTTTTCTGCGTCCACCGGGGCGGACAGCCCCGACCAGCGACCGCCGAACCAGTCGGCCTTGTTCGCCTTGTAGGTCGCCCCCGCGCTGAACTCTTCCTCAAGGTGCGCGGTGAAGTCGGCGATGTGCTGGGTCGCGAAGCCGCCATCGATCACGCCCTCCGCCTCAAGCCGCTTGGCATAGAGGTCGGCGACGCCAGGATGGCTCTTGATCTTGGCGTACATCAGCGGCTGCGTGAAGCTCGGCTCGTCGCCCTCGTTATGGCCGAAGCGGCGATAGCACCACATGTCGATGACGACGTCGCGCTTGAACTTCTGGCGATACTCGATCGCCATCTTGCACGCGAAGGTCACCGCCTCGGGATCGTCGCCATTGACGTGGAAGATCGGTGCCTGAACGCCCTTCGCCACGTCCGATGGATAGGGCGAGGAGCGCGCGAATTGCGGGCTGGTGGTGAAGCCGATCTGGTTGTTGATGATGAAGTGGATGCAGCCGCCGGTGTTATAGCCGCGGATGCCCGAGAAGCCGAGGCATTCCCACACGATCCCCTGACCCGCGAAGGCGGCGTCGCCGTGCAACAGCACGGGGAGGACCTGCTCATGGTTTTCCAGATCGTTGCGGTTGGTCTGCTGCGCGCGGACCTTGCCGAGCACGACCGGGTCGACCGCCTCGAGATGCGAGGGGTTGGCGACGAGCGACATATGGACGCTGATCCCGTCGAACTCGCGGTCGGTGCTGGTGCCGAGGTGGTACTTCACGTCGCCCGAGCCGCCGATATCGTCCGGGTTGGCCGAGCCGCCGGCGAATTCGTGGAAGATCACGCGGTACGGCTTGGCCATCACGTTGGCGAGCATGTTGAGGCGACCGCGATGCGCCATGCCGTACACGATCTCGCGCACGCCCATCGCGCCGCCATATTTGATGATCGATTCCATCGCGGGGATCATCGATTCGCCGCCGTCGAGGCCGAAGCGCTTGGTCCCGACATATTTCTTGCCGAGGAATTTCTCCCACTGCTCGGCCTCGATCACCTTGGACAGGATCGCCTTCTTGCCGTTGGGGCTGAATTCGATCGCCTTGTCCTGGCCCTCGATCCGCTCCTGCAGGAAGCGGCGCTCCTCGACATCGGCGATGTGCATATACTCAAGGCCGACATTCCCGCAGTAATTGCGGCGCAGGATCGCCACGATCTCGCGGATGCTGCCTTTTTCGAGGCCGAGATTGCCGCCGAGAAAGATCGGGCGGTCCATGTCCGCCTCGGTGAAGCCGTGATATTCGGGCGTCAGGTCGGCGGGCAGCTCCTGCTTCGACAGGCCGAGCGGGTCGAGATTGGCGGCAAGGTGCCCGCGCACGCGATAGGTACGGATCAGCAGCATCGCGCGGATAGAATCGTTTGCGGCGCGGGCGATGTCCGCAGCCGACGCGGCCGGGGCGGGGGCCGCCGCCGGGGCAGGTGCGCCGCCGCGTGCGGGCTTGGGCGCCGGCTCCATCTGGGTCGGGTCGAGCGCGGCGGTCAGCGCATCGGTGTCCTTGAGCGGCCAGCGCGGATTGGCCCAGCTGGGACCCGTCGCGGTGCTTTCCAGCCCCGCGAACCACTCGCGCCAGCCGGCCTCGACCGAGGCGGGGTCCGCCTTGAACTTCGCATACATCGTCTCGACGAACGCGGGGCTCACGCCACCGGCGATATCCGCGAAATCCAGCCCATCAACGCCCATTTTAACGTTCCTTCGTCACCCCAGCGAAAGCTGGGGTCTCTTGCAGCACGAGGCCCCAGCATTCGCTGGGGCGACGGCATGTGCTTCAGCCCTTCAGCGCCTCAAGCAGCGTCTCGCCGAGCAGGCTGGGCGACTGGCTGACGCGGATGCCCGCTTCTTCCATCGCCGCGATCTTGCTCTCAGCATCGCCCTTGCCGCCCGACACGATCGCGCCGGCATGGCCCATGCGACGGCCCGGAGGGGCGGTGCGGCCCGCGATGAAGCCGGCCATCGGCTTCTTGCGGCCGCGCTTGGCCTCGTCGATCAGGAACTGCGCGGCCTGCTCCTCGGCGTCGCCGCCGATTTCGCCGATCATGATGATCGACTTGGTCGCTTCGTCGGCCAGGAACAGTTCGAGCACGTCGATGAAGTTGGTGCCGTTGACCGGATCGCCGCCGATGCCGACCGCGGTGGTCTGGCCCAGGCCCGCATTGGTGGTCTGGAACACGGCTTCATAGGTCAGCGTGCCCGAACGCGACACGACGCCGACCGAACCTTCGGAGAAGATGTTGCCCGGCATGATGCCGATCTTGCACTGGTTCGGGGTCAACAGGCCGGGGCAGTTCGGTCCGATCAGGCGCGACTTGCTGCCGCTCAGCGCGCGCTTCACCTTGACCATGTCGAGCACCGGAATGCCCTCGGTGATGCAGACGATCAGCGGAATTTCGGCGTCGATCGCCTCGAGGATCGAGTCCGCGGCGAAGGGCGGCGGAACGTAGATGACCGATGCGTCGGCACCGGTCTTGCTCTTGGCTTCGGCGACGGTGTCGAACACCGGCAGGCCGATATGCTCGGTGCCGCCCTTGCCCGGGGTGACGCCGCCGACCATCTGCGTGCCATAGGCCAGCGCCTGCTGGGTGTGGAAGGTGCCGGTCTCGCCGGTCATACCCTGTGTGATGACCTTGGTATTCCGGTCGATGAGAATGGACATTCAGAACCCTCCGATAGATTGCGAAACCAGGACCAGGCCCTGGATGCCGTAAGATGTGCCCAGCGGGTGATCGCGCGGGACATAGGTAATTTCGAGGCTGACGCCAGTCTGCCATGGCTCCCAGAGGCGCTTGGTGGCGGTGCCATTGGCCTGAACCCCGGTGGGTGCCTTGCCGACCCAGCCGTCGATCACTTCGCGCGGCGGGGCGGCGGGCAGGTCGAGGTCATAGGCGCGGCAGCCATCGCCCCAATAGCCTTCCTTCGACACGAAACGGCTGGTGACGAGCCAGACGGTGCGCCCGTCGAAGCTGTGGCGGAAGAGTTGCCCGGCGACCTTGGCCTCCGGTTCCTCCTGCTGCATCGCGGTGCGGCCCTTGGCGATGATTCCGGCGATGCGCGGATCGGCATCGGCCTCCGTGACCTCGGTCCAGCCCGCAGCCTTCGCCGCGGGGCCAACCTTGTCGAACGCGGACTCTCCGTCCGCGCTCTTGAGGTTGAAACACGCCGCCTTGAACGCAGCAAACAGCGGCGATGGCGCAGGGGCGGGTGCCGCCTGCGCCATGCCGAATGCTGCGATGAGGGCGGCTGCCGACATCAGCCGAGCGAGCTGTCGATGCCCTTGCAGGCCACCAGCAGTTCCTTGACCGCGTCGACCGAGACCTGGAGGTTGGCCTTGGCCTCATCGTCCAGCTCGATCTCGACGATCTGCTCGACGCCGCCGGCGCCGATGATCACCGGAACGCCGACATAGAGGTCATCGACGCCGTACTGGCCGGTCAGGTGCGCGGCGCAGGGCAGCAGGCGCTTCTGGTCGTACAGATACGCCTCGGCCATCGCGATGCCGCTGGTGGCGGGGGCGTAGAAGGCCGAGCCGGTCTTGAGCAGGCCGACGATCTCGCCGCCGCCCGAACGGGTGCGCTGAACGATCGCGTCGATGCGCTCCTTGGTCGAGCGGCCCATCTTGATGAGGTCGGGGATCGGGATGCCCGCGACGGTCGAATATTCGACCACCGGCACCATCGTGTCGCCGTGACCGCCGAGCACGAAGCTGTTCACTTCCTTGACCGACACCTTGAACTCATCGGCGAGGAAGTGGCTGAAGCGCGCGCTGTCGAGCACGCCGGCCATGCCGACGACCTTGCTGTGCGGCAGGCCGGAGAATTCGCGCAGCGCCCACACCATCGCGTCGAGCGGGTTGGTGATGCAGATGACGAAGGCATCGGGGGCGTTGGCGGCGATTCCTTCGCCGACGGCCTTCATGACCTTCAAATTGATGCCGAGCAGGTCGTCGCGGCTCATGCCCGGCTTGCGCGCGACGCCGGCGGTGACGATGATGACGTCCGCGCCCGCAATGTCGGCATAATCGTTGCTGCCGGTGATCGTCGCGTCAAAGCCTTCGACCGGGCCGCACTGCGACAGGTCCAGCGCCTTGCCTTGCGGAACGCCCTCGACCACGTCGAACAGGACGATGTCGCCCAGTCCCTTGAGTGCAGCGAGATGGGCAAGCGTGCCGCCGATATTGCCGGCGCCGATAAGGGCGATCTTCTTGCGGGCCAAATGAGCCTCCCTGAACATGCGTTGGGCGGCCTGTCCTACACAATTGGCCGCAGGGACGCGGCGGGCCTTAGGCTCTTTATAGAGGAGGGGCAACCAGTGAATCGCCCGGTGTCAAGAAATCTTTGCATTTGCGAATGAATTGCAATAAAGCTGTTCCGGCTGTTCTACCAGCCGCGCGGCCACCGCCTCCGCCACCTTGATCCCGTCGATCGCGGCGGAGAGGATGCCGCCGGCATAGCCCGCGCCTTCGCCCGCCGGAAACAGGCCGGGGGTGTTGAGGCTTTGCAGGTCGGTGCCCCGGGTGATGCGGACCGGGCTGGAGGTGCGCGTTTCGACCCCGGTCATGATCGCGTCGGGATGGGCGTAGTTGGCGATGCGGCGGCCGAACACGGGCAGCGCCTCGCGAAAAGCCTCGATCACGAACGTCGGCAGGCAGGCGGACAGGTCGGTGGGGGTGACGCCGGGCTTGTAGCTCGGCACCACCTCGCCGATCGCGGTCGAGGCGCGGCCCGCGAGGAGGTCGCCGACGCGCTGGACCGGGGCGTTGTAGTTGGAACCGCCGGCGATGTACGCCAGATCCTCGAACTGGCGTTGGAGCGCGATGCCCGCGAGCGGACCGTCGGGATAGTCGCGCGCCGGATCGATCGCGACGACCAGGCCGGAATTGGCGTTGAACTCGGCGCGCGAATATTGGCTCATGCCGTTGGTGACGACCCGGCCCTCTTCGCTGGTCGCGGCGACGACGCGGCCGCCGGGGCACATGCAGAAGCTGTAGACGCTGCGCCCGTTCGAGGCGTGATGCACCACCGAATAGGCGGCGGGGCCGAGATCGGGGTGTTTGGCGCAATTGCCGAAGCGGGCGGTGTCGATCCATGCCTGGGGATGTTCTATGCGCACGCCGATCGCGAACGGCTTGGCCTCGACATGCACGCCGCGCCGGTGGAGCATCTCGAAGGTCGGCCGCGCGCTATGGCCGACCGCGAGCACGACCATGTCGGTTTCGATGAAGCCGCCGTCGTGGAGGTGCAGCCCGCGCAGATTGCGGCTCGCATCGAGTTCGATATCGTCGACGCGGGTGTTCCAGCGATATTCGCCGCCCAGTTCCTCGATCGTCGCGCGCAGGCTTTCGACCATGGTGACGAGGCGGAAGGTGCCGATATGCGGATGCGCTTCCCACAATATGTCGTCGGGCGCTCCGGCCTTGACGAATTCCTCCAGCACCTTGCGGCCGAGAAAGCGGGGGTCCTTGACCCGGCAATAGAGCTTGCCGTCGGAGAAGGTGCCCGCGCCGCCTTCGCCGAACTGGACATTGCTGTCTGGGTTGAGTTCGCTGCGCCGCCACAGGCCCCAGGTGTCCTTGGTCCGTTGCCGCACCACCTTGCCGCGATCGAGGATGATCGGGCGGAACCCCATCTGCGCGAGGATCAGGCCGGCGAAGATGCCGCACGGACCCGCGCCGATGACGACAGGGCGTTTGCCCGACCAGCCGGCGGGCGCGGTGACCGGCGGGCGGTAGACCATGTCGGGGGTGGGGCGAACGTCCTTGTCATTCGGGAAGCGCGCGAGGACCGCAGCTTCGTCGGTCAGGTCCAGATCGAAGGTGTATACCAGCTGGATAGCATTGCGGCGGCGCGCGTCATTGCCGCGTTTGAACAGTGTCCAGCCGCGCAGTTCCGCGCGCGCGATGCCGAGGCGGTCGCAGATCGCGGCGGGAACCGCCTCGGGCGCATGGTTCAGCGGAAGGTTCAGGCCGGACAGACGGAGCATGGGGTGGCTTTAGGAGGGAATCATCGGGTTTCCAAACATGCGATTGTACGTGGTCACCCTCACCCTTCCGGCGCTTCGCGCCTCCCTCCCTCTCCCGATGGGAGAGGGAAGGGCCCGCGCGCGCAGCGCGTGGGAAGCGTGAGGGTGAACAGGCTTGCCGCCCCCTTCATTCCCGTTAAACCCTTGCGTCAAAGGGATTGGGGGATTCTGGACATGGCGACCACCGCGGACGAGGCGTTGGCACAGCGCGAACCGAGCAAGGCGGAGATGCGGCAGGTGGTGACCGCGTCGTCGCTGGGCACCGTGTTCGAATGGTATGACTTCTTCATCTACGGCACGCTCGCCGCGTCGGGGATCATCGGGCGCACCTTCTTCGCGACCGGCAACCCGGTGCTTGAGGCGCTTTATGCCTGGGCGGGGTTCGCCGTAGGCTTCGGCTTCCGCCCGCTCGGTGCGGTATTGTTCGGATATCTGGGTGACAAGCTCGGACGCAAATACACTTTCCTCGTGACCATCACGCTGATGGGTGTGGCGACCGCAGGCGTGGGGCTGGTGCCATCCTATGCCAGCATCGGGGTCGCCGCGCCGATGATCGTCATTGGCCTTCGCATCCTTCAGGGCCTCGCGCTGGGCGGCGAGTATGGCGGGGCGGCGATCTATGTCGCGGAGCATTCGCCGCCGGGGCAGGCCGGCTATCACACCAGCTTCATCCAGGCGAGCGTGTCGGCGGGATTCATCCTGAGCCTGGCGGTCGTGCTGGCGACGCGGTTCGCGATGCCGGCCGGAACCTTCGATGACTGGGGCTGGCGCCTGCCCTTCATCTTTTCGATCGCGCTGCTCGCGATCTCGCTGTGGATGCGGGTCAAGCTGAACGAAAGCCCGGTGTTCAAGGCGATGAAGGCGTCGGGCGAGATTGCGCGCAATCCGCTGAAAGAGAGCTTCACCTATCCCGGCAACTGGCGGCGGCTGATGGTCGCGCTGTTCGGGATCGCGGCAGGTTTGACCGTGATCTGGTACACCGCGACCTTCTCGGTCCTGTCCTTCCTGCAAGGGCCGATGCGGGTCGAGCCGGTGGTTGCGCAACTGCTCGCCGCCGGGGGCGCGGCGGCGGGGCTGTTCTGGTTCATCCTGTTCGGCAAGCTCTCCGACAAGATCGGGCGGAAAAAGCCGATCATCATCGGCTATGGCTTTACGCTGTTGCTGCTGTTCCCGCTGTTCTGGGCGATGGGCCATGCCGCCAATCCGGGGCTGGCCGAGGCGGCGAAGCGATCGCCGGTGGTCGTGTCCGGGCCCGACTGCTCCTATGATCCCTTTGCCGGCCAGCAATCGACGACCTGCGGGCAGCTGATGGATTACCTGACCAAGAAGGGGATTCCCTATACGCAGGCAGTGACCCCGTCGGCATCGGTGGCGATCGGCAGCGTCCCGGTCGTGTCGAACACCGCGACCGATATCGACGCCGCGCTGGCTGATGCAGGCTACTCGCTCGACAGGGTGACCCCGGGGACGGTCGATCTGATCCTGATCCTGATCGCCATCGTCGCGCTGGCGGCGCTGTCCGGGGCGACTTACGGCCCGGTCGCGGCGCTGCTGACCGAGCTGTTCCCGCCGCGCATCCGCTACAGTTCGATGTCGATCCCCTATCATATCGGCACCGGCTACTTCGGCGGATTTCTGCCGCTGATCAGCCAGTATATGGTCGCCAAGAGCGGCGATCCATACACGGGCCTGTGGTACACCTGGATCGTGGTCGCGATGGCACTGGTGGTGACCGTCTTCTTCCTCAAGGAACGCGATCTGGTTCAGCAGTGATTGCGGTGAGCACGCGCTGTGCCTAACCGGGCGACATGATCGCTTCCCCGCTTCGCCTGCGCCTCGACCGCGCCGCGCTCGTCGCCAACTGGCAAACGCTTGCCGCGATGAGCGGGGGCGCTGCTTGCGGCGCGGCGGTGAAGGCGAACGGCTATGGGCTGGGTGCGCGGGAGGTGGTGCGGCATCTGGGAGAGGCGGGATGCCGCGATTTCTTTGTCGCGACATGGAGCGAGGCGCTGGCGCTGGCGGAGGCGGGCGTGGCGGTGTCGGTGCTGCACGGTGTGCGCGACGCCGACATGGCGGTCGCGCGGGCGGCGAGCCATGCGCGGCCTGTGCTCAACAGCGTGCAGCAGGTACGCCGCTGGCGTGAGGCGGGCGGGGGCGCATGCGACGTGATGGTCGATACCGGCATGAACCGGCTCGGCATCCGGCCCGAGGATGTTGCGGCGGGGCTGCTCGACGGTTTGCAAGTCGAGACGCTGATGAGTCACCTTGCCAGCGCGGACGAGGATGTGCCGCTCAACGTCAGCCAGCGCGACAGCTTTGCCGCGCTGCGCGGCCAGACGGGGGCGCGGCGGATGAGCCTGGCCAATTCGGCGGGGATCACGCTGGGGCGCGACTATGCATTTGACCTCACCCGACCGGGGGTCGCTCTGTACGGTGCGGTGCCGGTTCCCGCGTTGGCCGGGCGGATGCGGCAGGTGGTGACGCCCGAGGCCCAGATTCTGCAGCGACGGCTGGTGTCGGCGGGGGAGGGCGTGGGCTATAACCTCGGTTGGATCGCAGCTGTGGATACCGAGGTGGCGATCGTCAATCTTGGCTATGCCGACGGCTATCTGCGCTGCTTCTCCAATAAGGGTGTGGCGATCGCCGGCGGGATCGAAATGCGGGTGATCGGGCGGGTGTCGATGGACCTGACCGCAGTCGATGTGAGCGCCGCGCCGGATTTGGGCGAGGGTGACTGGCTGGCCTTTGGCTATGATCTGCCCGCGACGTCCGCCCTGTCGGGCCTGTCGCAATATGAGCTGCTGACCGGGTTGGGCGCGCGGTACGACCGGATCTGGGAATAGGTCCAGCTTCGGTTCAGCGTTGCGAAAGGCGCGATCCGGTACCATGTTGGGTAACAGAGGAGTGGACCGCCATGCGTAGTGCATTTGCCGCCGCCGCCCTTGCCGCCCTGGTCCTGCCGGGTGTCGCAACGGCCGATGAAAAACCGTATCCGAAGGGCGAAGCGCAACTCGCCAAGATGCTCGAAGGGCGTGTTGCCGGGAAGCCGGTACGCTGCCTGCCGAGCTCGCGGCTCGACCAGAGCACGGTGATCGACAAGACCGCGATCGTCTATCGCAGCGGATCGAAGCTCTACGTCAACCGCCCGCGTGGCGGGGCCGACCAGTTGAGCGACGACGAGATCCTGGTGACCAAAATCTATGGTAGCCAGCTGTGCAACATCGACAAGATCGACCTTGTCGATCGCACGTCGCGCATGTGGAGCGGGTTTGTCGTGCTGGGCGATTTCGTGCCCTACACCAGGGTCAAGGACGCGCGCTGAACCTGTTCGGAGTGGTAGGATAGCGGGTCGGCGGGTTTCTCGCCGGCCCTTTTTTGTCGTGTAGCGGGCCGGTGCCGCAACCGTTTCAGCGCAGCTGAGACAGATTCCGCGCAAAAAGAAGGGGCCGCTCCCGAAGGAGCGGCCCCCAATTTTTTCGGTCCTGTCCCGGACTACATCCGGATGCGGAAACCGGCGTAGAAGTAACGGCCAGTGACCGGCCAGATGCCGCTGCCAGCGCCGGTGCCGGTGGCACCCAGCGGCGGCAGTTCGTCGGTGAGGTTGTCGATGCCCATGTAGAAGCGATACTTCTCACCCACCTTCAGGCCGACCTGGATGTCATGATACCAGATCGCCGGGTACCACGGATCCGCAATCACGTCGCCATTGGTCGGTGCACGGCCCTGATGCGAGAACTGGGTTTCCCAGCCGAACACGGTCTGCTTGCCGACATAGCGCAGGTCATAGCCGAAGTCCCACTTGGGGAAGGTCAGGTTAGCGCTGAACTGGCCCTGCCATTCCGGATCGCCCAGCACACCGTTGATCCGGTCCGAACGGGCCGGGTCAGTGATGTAGGTGAACTGCTCACGCTCCTTCAGCCAGCTCACGATTGCACGGGTGCGGAGCGAGCCCTCACCAATGCGGGTCGTGTAGCTTGCGTCAATGTCGATGCCCGAGGTGGCGAGCTTCGCGAAGTTGAAGGGCGCCGCAGTAAAGCCGGCAGTAATCGGCTGGTTGTACGGTGCGCCGGTCAGGTTGAAGTCGGGGAAACCGTCGAAACGGCGGCCGGACTGGCCGGTGAACGTCCCGTTGACGATCGGATCCGCCGAGGTGCGACGGTTGACAACCGCGCAGAACGGGTTGTCCAGACCGACGGGGTCATCATAGCAGCGGTTGATGATCGCCTGACCAGCAAGGCTGTTGATCGCCTGCTGCACCTCGATGTCGTAATAGTCGACGGTCAGCGTGAAACCACGCAGGAACGTCGGCTGGAACACGGCACCAACGGTGAAGCTGTAGCCGATTTCGGGCTGGAGGTTGATGTTACCCGAGGTCGTACCCTGGATGCCCGACGACGGTGCGTTGGTCCACGGACGGGTCGACCCGTCCGGCAGGGTGATCGTGGTCGGAATGCCGGCCGCGGCGCAGTTGCGAGCGCGGTTGGGGTTCGCGTTGATCGGTGCGCCCTGCGAGCAGGGATCGACCAGGTTGTTCGCGAACGTCGTACCGGCAGTGGCGTAAACGTCGCTAAGGTCAGGCGCACGAACCGACTTCGCATAGCCGACGCGGAAGCGCAGGTCGCGAACCGGAGCCCAGACGGCACCGACATTGTAGGCCCAGACCGGATCAGCCGAGTTGCTGTAGTCCGACACGCGGCCCGAACCTTCGATGGTCAGTTCATGGAAGAACGGCATGTCGGCGAGGATCGGAATACGAAGCTCGGCGAACGCTTCCTTGACGGTGATCGCGGGCGGATCGAACGTCGCGAAGCCGTTCAGGAAGGTCAGGCTGTTCTGCGTGACATCGTCATAGTCCGAATAGGCGTCTTCGCGACGATATTCGGCACCAAGGACCGCACCGATCGGGCCGCCCGGCAGTTCGAACAGGCCGCTCGTGTCGCCGGAGATATAGCCGACGAAGTTGAGCTGTTCCGCCCATTGCTTGCGCCACGAGGTGTGGAGGACATAGGCCAGACCTTCCGGCGTGGTCTGCGGCGCGCCTTCACCGAACAGGTTGATCGGACGGCACGCCGGATCGTCGTTGGTCGTGATGGCGTCGGCGTTGACGCGGCAGACGATCTGGCCGGCGCTGTTGCGAACGGCGTTGGCTGCACGGTTGAAGTTGGCGACGTTCACGTTGCCGCCGGTTTCATAATAGGTGTCGGTACGACCGAAGTTGCCGGCGACTTCGTAACGCAGATTGCCGGTGTCCGACAGGTCGCCACGGAAACCACCGACGATGCGGAACGTCTCACGCTCATGATCCTCGGCGCGGGTGCCGATGTCGTTGTTGAAGCGGAAGAAGGTGAACGCACCGGTGTTGTAGTTGGCCGTGCCGACTGCATAACCCTGGATCGTGCGGATCTGGTTACGCGCCTGTTCGGTCAGATAGGGGTTGTCGAGGAAGAAGGTCGGCGACAGCGTCGAGTTGATGAAGGTCGGCTGTGTCGACGTCTGGTTGTTGGTGATCTTGACGTACTTCGCCTCGAGGAACGCGGTCAGCGCCGGCGAGAACTCGTAGCGGGCGAGGATGTTGGCTGCATAACGCTCAAGGCCCGGCAGCAGCATCGCGCCTTCGACGCCGGTGGCGCTCAGGCCGCCGAAGCGACCGCCGCCGATGCGACGCAGATCGAGCGTCGGATCGTCGCGGACGAGCTGGCCATTGGGCAGGAACACATAGCCGTCCGACAGCAGGCCGCCGGTGCCGGGACCAGAAACGGTGGCGCCGCGCTCACCCGTGCAGTTCGCGGCGATGCGAGCCGCAACGACCGGATCGGCCGAGCTCACACCCGGGCAGGTCGTCTGGACCATGCCGCCGAGCGAGATGATGCCGAAGCGGTTGCCCGGAGCGTTGATCCCGAAGAAGGTCTGATCGGGAATGCCATCGCCCATGCCGGTTTCGTCGGCGTTGAACTCCGACACGAAATAGCCCGGGAGGCCGCTATAGGCACCAGTCATCTCGTCGCGGTCGGTGAAGAGCAGCATTTCCGAACGTGCATATTCCGCCGCGACCGCGATATTGCCGCGACCTTCAGCGAAATTCTTGCCGTACACGACCGACAGACGCTGGGCACCGCGATCGCCGCGGTCCGAAACGCCGCCCTGGCCGCTGATGTCGAGGCCGTCAAAATCCTGCTTGAGGACAAAGTTGACCACACCGGCGACGGCGTCCGAGCCGTAGATTGCCGAGTTGCCGCCGGTCACGACGTCGACGCGCTCGAGCAGCGCGGTTGGGATCGTGTTGACGTCGACCGCGTAGCTGCCCGGGGTCGAGGTCACGTGACGACGGCCGTTGACCACCACCAGCGTGCGCGCGGTGCCGAGACCGCGAAGGTCGAGCAGGTTGAGGCCGGCGGTGCCGATGAAGCGCGTCGAGTTCGCCTGGCTGAAGGTCGAACGCAGCGTCGGCAGCTGGTTGAGCGCGTCACCCAGCGACAGGTTGCCGGTGTCGAGCAGGTCTTCGACGTTGACGCTGGTCACCGGAACGACGGTGTCGACGCCCGGGCGCGCGATACGCGAACCGGTCACCACGACGACGTCGCCGCCGGTAGTAGCTTCTGGGCACTCTTCGCCGACGGGGCAGACTGGCGCATCTTGCGCCAATGCGGCCTGCGGGACGACGAAGCTCGCACTCGCAAGCGCGGTCGCCGTCAGAAGACGACTGATGTTCATATGATTCCCCTTCACCGGCTGAATGCCGGTTCGTTTCAGAGGAAACCGTGTTGTTCACCTTAGAGCAAGCAAAAGCGACCGCGCGGGAGCAAATTGAGCGTCTTGCTGTTGCAACATTGCCACAATTTTGCAGTGCAGCAAGAATGCTGAGATATAAAATATCACGGCACTATCGCATGGTTGTTCGATTCGTTCGTAAGGGAAATCAGCTCTTCCGTTCGATGCACATCGCGATTCCCATGCCCCCGCCAATGCACAGAGTCGCGAGTCCCTTTTTTGCGTCGCGGCGCGCCATTTCGTAGATCAGCGTGGTCAGCACGCGCGCGCCGCTCGCGCCGATCGGATGCCCGATTGCGATCGCGCCGCCATTGACGTTGACCTTGGCCGGATCGAAACCGAGCTCCTTGCCGACGCATAAAGCCTGTGCGGCGAACGCCTCATTCGCCTCGATCAGGTCGAGGTCGGCGACGGTCCAGCCGGCCTTTTCCAGCGCCTTTTTCGACGCCGGGACCGGGCCGATGCCCATGATCGACGGGTCGACGCCGGCGGTTGCCCAGCTCTTGATCGTGGCAAGGATCGGCGCGCCGCGCTTCTCGGCCTCGTCCCGGCTCATCACCACCAGAGCTGCAGCGCCATCGTTGAGGCCCGATGCATTGCCCGCTGTGACCGTGCCGTCCTTCTTGAATGCCGGGCGCAGGCCCGAAATGCCGTCCAGCGTCGCACCGGCACGGATATATTCGTCCTGATCGACGACGGTGTCGCCCTTGCGGCCCTTGATCGTCACCGGGGCGATCTCGTCCTTGAAGCGGCCCTCTGCACGCGCTGCTTCGGCAAGATTTTGCGAGCGGACGGCGAACTCGTCCTGCTCGCCGCGGCTGACCTGATATTGTTGGGCCAGATTTTCCGCCGTGATGCCCATGTGGTAGCCATTGAACACATCGGTCAGGCCGTCCTTGATCATCGTATCGACCAGCGCGACATCGCCCATCTTCGCGCCTGCGCGCAGCGTCTGGGCGTGCGCTGCGAGCGACATCGATTCCTGCCCGCCCGCGACGACGATGGTGGCGTCGCCGGTCTGTACCGCCTGTGCGGCGAGCGCGACCGCGCGCAGACCCGATCCGCAGACCTGGTTGAGGCCCCATGCCGGGACTTCCTTGGGAACACCCGCCGCCATCGACGCCTGACGCGCCGGGTTCTGGCCCTGCGCGGCGGTGAGCACCTGACCCAGGATCACTTCGGACACCTCCTCGCCCTTGACGCCGGCCTGTTCCAGCGCCGCCTCGATCGCGATGCGGCCCAGTTCGTGCGCGGGGGTGGCGGCGAAGGCTCCGAGGAAGCTGCCGACGGGGGTGCGCTTGGCGGCGGTGATCACGACTTCGGTCATGGGTAACGACTCCTGCGAGGAACTTTCCGCGCTATCTAGTCGCGGGGAGGGCGGTTAGCCAGTCGGCAAGAGGTTGCCACAGAAACTGTCGCGCGGACGAGCCGACCACCATGCCGACATGGCCGAGGCGGAGCTTGCGCTGGTCGGCAAAGCCTACCGCACTGGTGGCGGGGACGATGCGGTCGGTGAGCGAAACGAACTCGACCGTGGGGCAGGTCAGGGCCAGCGGATCAACGATCTGTCCTGCCACCCGCCAGCGGCCATCTCCGGGCAAATCTGCGGTGAAGAAATCGTCGAACATCTGTCGCCCGGCGGAAAAGGTTAGTGGCGCGCCGGCATTTGCCCAATCCTCCAGCACGACGAAGTTCTTCGCCGCCGCGCTTGCGGGATCTAGCCGTGCGAATTTTTCGAACTTGGCGATCGTGCGCGCCGGGTCGAGTTGCCAGAATCCGGCCTGCAACACCTCCATCGGGACAAGGCCGAGCGCGTCGCAGGTGTCGTGCGCCGCCTGCCAGATCGAATCGATCCGTTCCAGAGACTCCGTCCCGAATCGCTCGAACCGCCAGGGCGCAGCAATCATAGCGAGGCCGCGCACCGGCACTGCCTGCGCTGCTGCTGCCGCGATCGTGCCCCCGATGCAATATCCGGCGAGTGCCACCGGTTCGCCGATGCTGCGTAGCAGCGGGATCAGCATCTCCTCGACATGCTGCGTCACGTCGCAATCGCGGTCGTGCGGCGTAGGGCTGCCCCAATCGACCAAGAGCGGGCGCACCCCCTGCCGCGACAGCCAGCGCAGTAGCGATCGGCGGTAGCGCATGTCGAGGATCATCGGCGGATTGATCAGCGAGGGCACGAACACGGTCGGAATCCCCGTTCCGCCATAATCGCGTAGCGTCGCTCGCCCCGCTTGCGCCACCGCCGGCAACGGGCGTCGCGCGCGTGGGCGGCGCGCCGACTGATAGGCCGCCAGCCCCGCCAGTGCCGCCGCACGCCGATCGGGCGATGCTGCGGTTTCGTTGCGCAGCAGATCGAGAAACAGCGGAAGGGGGCGTGGCCCGTGTTGCGATGCGGCAATGAAAGATGTTAGGGCCATGTCAAATACCCTTGGGGGCGAGCATGAAAAAGACAGCGCAGACGGACGGCCCGGTCATCATCAAGAAGTACGCGAACCGGCGACTCTACAATACCGAAAGCTCGTCCTACATCACGCTCGACCATCTCGCTGCGATGACGCGCGAGGGGCGCGATTTCAAGGTCGTCGATGCGAAGACCGATGAAGATATTACGCATAACGTTTTGACGCAGATCATCATGGAAGAGGAAGCGCGTGGCCAGACGCTGTTGCCGGTCAACTTCCTGCGCCAGCTGATCGCGCTCTATGGCGATTCGATGCAAGCGATGGTCCCGGGGTATCTGGAGGCGTCGATGGACAGCTTCCGTCGCAATCAGGAACAGTTCAAGTCGGCGGTCGAGGGCGCGTTCGCCAACTCGCCCTTTGCTGAGATCGCCAAGCGCAACCTGCAGATGTTCGAAGCCGCGGCAGAGGCGTTCAAGCCCGGCGCGAGCCCCGGCTCCGCCGCACCCGCCCCGCCGGCCGCAGCCGCCCCGGAGAAGAGCAAGGACGACGAGATCGCCGCGCTCAAGGCACAGCTGTCCGCGCTCAAGGATCAGGTCGACAAGCTCGGCTGAGCGCAATAGCCTTCCGCCCTTCGCGTATCTGAAGGGGGAATGCCATGAAGTCCTGGATCGTCGTCGTCGCTGCGGGCCTGCTCGCCGGGACCGCGCTCGCGCAGCCGCAGGCGACCGAGCGGCCCGACCGCTATATCCATGCCGGCGCGCTGCTCGACCGGCCGGCACAGGCACCGCGCGGGGCAAGCACGATCGCGGTGCGTGGCGGGGTGATCGTGGGCGTCTATGACGGCCATGTCATGCCGCTGGGCGACGCGCCGGTCATCGACCTCAGGGACAGGATGGTGCTGCCGGGGCTGATCGACAGCCATGTGCATTTGAGTTCCGACCGCGCCGGGCAGGAGGGGCTGCTGGCCGGCTTTACCGAGAGCAAGGAGCTGGGCGCGTTCGAGGCGCAGTGGAACGCGCGCAAGACGCTGATGGCGGGGTTCACCACCGTCCGCAATCTGGGCGATGACGGCGCGACGCTTGCGCTGCGTGAGGCGATCGCACGCGGCTGGACCGACGGGCCGCGCATCGTCGATGCGGGGCGGTCCATCTCTACCACCTCCGGGCATATGGACCGGCGGCTGGGCGTGGTCGAGGATCTCCACCCGGCGATGAACATCGAAAATCTGTGCGACGGGGCCGATGCATGCCGCAAGGCGGTGCGCAACCAAGTCGCGCGCGGGGCGGACGTCATCAAGATCGCGACTACCGGCGGGGTCAACAGCCGGATCGGTGCAGGGCTGGGCAAGCAGATGTTCGACGATGAGGCAAAGGCGATCGTCGAGACCGCGCGCCTCTATGGCAAGAAGGTCGCGGTGCACGCCCATGGCGCGGACGGCATCACGCTGGCGCTGAAGATGGGCGCGGATTCGGTCGAGCACGGCACGCTGATGGACGACGAGGCGATTGCGCTCTTCAAGAAGACGGGCGCCTATTATGTCCCGACGCTATCGACGGTGAACGGCTATCTGGAGCGCATTGCCAAGGACCCGAACGCCTATCCGCCTGCGGTGCGTGCGAAGATCGACTGGCGCATTTCGATCACCGGCAAGGCGCTGGAAAAGGCGGTTCCGGCAGGGGTGAAGATCGCGTTCGGCACCGATGCGGGCGTGTCCAAGCATGGCCGCAACGGCGACGAGTTCGAACTGATGGTCAAGCACGGCATGACGCCGATGCAGGCCATCGTCGCTGCGACGGTGAATGCCGCCGACCTCTTGGGCCTGTCCAAGGAAGTGGGCAGCATCGAACCGGGCAAGAGCGCGGACATCATCGCGGTGAGCGGAGATCCGCTGAAGGATGTGCGGCTGCTGAAATCGGTCGGTTTCGTGATGCGTGCCGGGGTGGTGCACAAGCAATGAGATGGCGGGGGGCGGCGCGGACCGCCCCCCGACCGGTTCAGCCGCCCCGCTTGCTTGGATTGGGCTTGCGGAATTTGAGCGTCATACGGTCGCTCTCGCCGATCGCCTCGTATTTGGCGCGATCGACATCCTTCAGGCGATAGCTGGGCGGCAGGGTCCACACGCCGTCCTTCCAGTCGGCGGTATCCTTCGGGTTGGCGTTGATGTTGCTTTCCGCCACCAGCTTGAATCCGGCATCGGCGGCGAGCTTCTTGATCGTCGAGGTCTTGATGTAGCCGCTCGTCCGCTCGCGCTCGGCATCGGCGCTTTCGGGCAGGCGGTGGTCGACGACGCCGAGCACGCCGCCGGGCTTGAGCATCGCGAAGATCTGCTTGAACGCCTCTGCTGAATAGTCGGCCTTGTCGGGACGCTGATAGCCCATCTTCCAGTTATGGACGTTGCGGAAGGTGAGGACGACGTCGGCGCTGCCGTCCGGCACCTTGGTTTCGTCCGGGGCGAAGACAGGGAAGATCGCCGTCTTGATCCCGCCATAGAGGTCGGGATTGGCGGCCATCAGCCGATTGGTCCCGCCCGACAGCGACGCGAGCGACGCGGCATAATAGGTGCCGCCGCCCTTTTTCAGATAGGGAACGAGGATCTCCGAATACCAGCCGCCGCCCGGCCAGAGCTCGACCACGGTGTGCGTCGGCTTCACGCCGAAAAAGGCGAGCGTTTCGACGGGGTTGCGGTATTTGTCGCGGGCGACATTGGCGGGCGTGCGGGTGGAGGCAGCGACTGCGGCCTTCAATTCGGCACTCGGCTTGCCCATCTGGGGCGCGCCGATGGCGGCGGCTGCGGTCAGGGCGACCGCGGATAGCGCGATGGCGGGCAGGGTGTAGCGCATGAAAGGCTCCTCTCTGTTCTGGCGCGTGGTTTGGAGTGGTGCGAAGGGCGATGCAAGGGCCGTTGTGGATCGGAGTGGGCGCGATGGTCGCACTGGTCGGGGTGAGCGGTGTCGCCGAATGGCGACGGAGCAAGCGCCACGACCTGGACAAGGTCGGCTGGGTACCCTGGACCTTCATTCAGGTAATGGCGCTGGTGCTTGCGATCGCCGGCGCGGCGCTGGCGCTGAAGGGCGGGTAGCGTAGCCCACCATCTTCCCCCGCAAGCTGGACTCGCGTGTCAGTAGAACCGGGCGAGGGTGAGGGAGCGTTCGCCCCCTTCGCACAGGGTCAGTCTGACGCGGCGGCCTGGAACACCGGTTGCCCAGTCGCGTGCGGCGTCGGCCGCGGGCATCCCATCGACGGCGCAGATCAGCGTGCCTGCACGCCATCCCATTGCGGCGGCGGGACTGCCGCGCATGACGTGGAGGACGCGCAGCTGATCGCGCTCCTGCGTCACCATCAGGCCACTGGTCGATCGCGTCACTGGCCAGTCGGCGCGCGCGCCGGTCGCGAGGACCATGCGGCCCGCACGGGGGTCGAGCAATACGCGGTGCCGCCGCAGCAGACCGCCGCCGATCCGCCCCGCCGCGCCCTTGCGACCGGAAAAGCCGGTGTCCGGTTCGACGCGCAGCTCGACCTCCGCGGCGAGTCCGCCGATGCGCAGGGCGGGGAGAATGGCGACCTCGCTCTCGACCACGCCGCCTAGTCCCCAGGAGATCGCGGTGGTGGTCGGCACAGCGGCGGATGCGCTGGCCTGCCAGAAGCTGCGCGTCAGGCTGACCATGCCGCCATCGCCGGTATCCACGATGACCGGCCGCACGTTGCGTCCGCCCAGATCCAGCTCGCTGAGATAAAGGCCAGAGCGCTCGGCGAGGCGCAGCGGTAGCGTCACGCCCCGAAATGGCATGCGTCCGCTCGGCAGCAGGCGAAAGCGCTGTGTGTCATAGTCGATCTCGAGCGCATGGCCGGCAAGCAGGTCGGACCCGACGAACAGGTCGACCGGCGCGTTGCCGGTGACGCGCGGATCGGCGTCGATGATCGCGACCCGACCGCCG
Organism: Sphingomonas sp. J315; assembly: GCF_024666595.1. Classification (NCBI taxonomy): domain Bacteria; kingdom Pseudomonadati; phylum Pseudomonadota; class Alphaproteobacteria; order Sphingomonadales; family Sphingomonadaceae; genus Sphingomonas; species Sphingomonas sp. J315. The sequence goes on from NZ_CP088296.1 coordinate 2,664,795, forward strand.
GTGCGGACCAACCCGCCGACCTCGACCCGGTCGATCCCGGTCCAGGAAAGCGCAACGCTGCCCCCGATCGCATCGGCGCGGCCCGCGACCAGCGGCTTCAGTCCTGCGGTGTGGGCAAACCGGGTCGAGACGGCGGAATCGGTGACGCCGGTGTCCAGCAGCGCATCGACCCAACGGCCATTGAGCAGGGTACGAAAGCGGATCTGGTTGCCTGCGGTGAGCTCGAAGCTCACCCAGCGCGCTTCGGTATCGGCGGCGAGGTGCATCACCGCGGGCGCCGCAGCAACGCGATCAGCGGGCACGGCCAGGCCGATCAGGGCGGTCAGCAGCATCACGATCGCGCGGAACTCCATGTGCGCCATGCTAAGCGTGGGGCAGGGGAGCGCCAGCGGTTGCGGTCGTGGTTAATGTCCCGTTGAGGGAGTAGGCTGCCCGCGGTGTTTACAGGCACGCTTCCAGCAGCGCCTGGTCGAAGCCGAATGAGCGCGCCTTTTCAAGCGTATAGGGGCGCAGGCCCATCGAGCGATACTCGCCGATGATCTTCCCGTCGGCGCTCTCGTCGAGATATTCGAACTTGAACAATTCCTGCGTCACGATCACCGGACCTTCCATCCCGATCACCTCGGTGATGTTGGTGACGCGGCGGCTGCCGTCGCGCAGGCGCTTTACCTGAACGATCAGGTCGACCAGAATCGGCGATCTGGCGGCTGATCGCTTCCTTCGGGATCTTGATGTCGCCCATCAGCACCATGTTCTCCATGCGGCCGAGGCATTCGCGTGGGGAATTGGAGTGGAGGGTGCACATCGATCCGTCATGGCCGGTGTTCATCGCGGACAGGAGATCGAAGCATTCAGGCCCGCGAATTTCGCCGAGGATGATGCGATCCGGGCGCATACGAAGGGCGTTCTTGACCAGGTCGCGGATCGTGATTTCGCCCTGACCTTCAAGATTCGGCGGGCGGGTTTCGAGCGGAAGCCAGTGCGGCTGTTGCAGACGAAGCTCCGCCGCGTCCTCGATCGTCAGCACGCGCTCGCCCGGGTCGATCATCTTCGACAATGCATTGAGCATCGTCGTCTTGCCCGAGCCGGTACCGCCCGAGATGACGACGTTGAAGCGGCAGGCACCCGCGATCTTCAACATCGTCGCCATCTTCGACGACATCGATCCAAAGCCCGCCATCATGTCGAGCGTGATCGGCTTGTCTGAGAATTTGCGAATCGAGATCGCGGTGCCGCGCAACGACAGCGGCGGCACGATCACGTTGACGCGGCTGCCATCCTTGAGGCGCGCGTCGGCGAGCGGGGTGGTCTGGTCGACGCGCCGGCCGACCGAGTTGCAGATGCGCTGGGCGATCTGGAACAGATGCTCCTCGTCGCGGAACTGGATGTTGGCCAGCTCGAGCTTGCCCTTGCGCTCGACAAAGGTCTGATCGGGGCCATTGACCATGATGTCGCTGATCGAGCTGTCGGAGAGCAGCTCCTCAAGCGGACCGAGGCCGAGCAACTCGTCGACCAGCACTTTTTCGAGCGCGAACTGTTCGCGACGGTTGAGCGTCAGCTTCAGCTCGGCGAGCACTTCGCCGATGATCGGTCGGAATTCCTCGGCCAGCTCGTCCTTGCTCAGCGTCGCTGCGGCTTCGGGATCGACTCGCTCGAGCAGGCGCGGGAGCACCTGTTCCTTGATCCGGTGGATCGACGCCTCGAAGCCTTCGGTTCGGGAACTGCTCGGCTCGCCGGTCGCGGCCTGGCGATCGGCCAGGCGCTGCATCGCTTCGGTGGTCGACTGGTTGCCCGTCGTGCCGCCTGAGGCGGGTTCGGGCTGGGTCTGGGAGGCACCTGGCAGGGGCACGTCATGGAGCGGCGGAAATTGCTCGCCGCCCGCCGGCTCGACCGGGCGAGCGGAACCGCCGCCCTGCATCGGGCGTGCAACGCCGAAGGCTGGCCGTCCCGGGCCTCCCCCAGGTCCGCTGCGACGTCCGAATGCGCTCACACCAACTCCCCGCTATAGGTTACGGTCAACGGAATAGCCGCCAAGGTTTGACAAGTTCCTAACCATCAACAGCTTGGCGGCTCGGAGGGGCGGATGCTGAGACTAATGCTGATGCTGGTGACGCCAGTCGCTGATTCGCCGCCTGATCTGGCCTGGCTGGAAGGCGAATGGTGTACTGTGGCCGTCAATGGCCGCCAGACCTGTGAACTGTGGGGACCGGCGCGTGGCGGCATGATGCTGGGGACCAGCCAGACGGTGCGCGACGGCAAGACGCGCGATTTCGAGTATATGCGGATCGAGCTGAGCGCCGAGGCGGTCGTGTTCTACGGATCGCCGCGCGGTTCTCCCGCCGTGGCATTCCGCGAGAGCAAGCGCGAGGCGCAGGGCATCACCTTCGGCAATCCCGGCCATGATTATCCGCAGCGCATCCGTTACTGGCGCGAGGGCGAGATGCTGAACGCGGAGATCGCGCTGGCCGACGGCAGCAGGCCGATGCGCTGGGCTTACACCCGCGTCCCTTGACCGATCCTGACCATGGCCCGTGGCGGGTGAGAATGCGAGTGCGGCTGTGACTTTTGATCACAGGGGTTATTGCATGTTCACCTTCCTCGTTTCGCTGTTCACGATGTTCGCCGCGCCTACCGGGCTCGCGACTGCTCCCGCGCCGATTGCGCCCGTTGCGGCGAGTCGGCAGCTCGACTGGCTGGGCGGCATCTGGCGGGGTGGCGGGCTGGAGATGAAATGTGGCCCCACCAAGCAGGGCGTCATGTGCAGCGAAGAGGGGACGAGCGCGGCGATGCAGGGCGCGAAGGCGGAACTGACGTTCGATACGCTGGGCGACAGGGCGGTGCTGGAGCTGGCACTGCCCTCAATCCCGCCGAGCCGGTTCACCGAGGTCGCCCGCGATGCGCAGAGCGTGACGTTCGAAATGCCGACCAAGGCAGGGGACCGCGCGGCTGCGCTTCACCCGCACCGGCGATGCCCTGAAGGTCGAACGCGGGAGCGCGAAGGGGTGGGTGAGCGCGATGGAATATCAGCGCGGGTGAGCTTCTATTCCTCCCCCAGCTTGCTGGGGGAGGGGGACCGCCCGCGCAGCGGGTGGTGGAGGGGCGGCTACGAAGGCAGCCGTGACCTCTCGGCAAAGTTCCGCCCTCTGCGAGGGCGCCCCTCCGTCATCGCTTCGCGATGCCACCTCCCCTGCGGGGCAGGGGAAGAACGAAGAAGGCCGCAGGGTTGTCCCTGCGGCCTTTGTCTTTTCCCGACTCCTGCGAAGGCAGGCGCCTAGGGTCACTGAGCGATGCCCCTCGTAACTCTGCGCTCCTGTCTTTCCAGGAGCACGCGGTAGGGCGTCGGGCTCAGCCAGCCTTCTCGGCCAGAACCGTCAGACCCTGTTCATTGACCTCGGCAAAGCCGCCCTCGACGCGGATGACCTCCGGCGACTGGTTCGACGCGGTCTTGTAGATTTCGATATTGCCGTCGCGGATCGTCGACATGAAGGGCGCATGGCCCTCCAGCACGCCGAAATCGCCCTCGCTGCCGGGGACCACCACCATGTGGACGTCCTCCGAGCGGAGCAGCTTTTCGGGGGTCACGAGTTCGAAGTGCAGCATGTTCTTCTTCCTAGCCCCTCCCCTTCAGGAGAGGGGTTGGGGTGGGGCGTATCAACGCGCACCCGGCCCCTGTGATTACTGCCCCACCTCAAGCCCCTCCCCTGAAGGGGAGGGGCTTAAGAGGGCTTACGCCTCGGCGGCCATCTTGGCGGCCTTGGCGACGACGTCGTCGATGCCGCCGACCATGTAGAAGGCCGATTCGGGCAGGTGATCGTACTCGCCGTTCACGACCGCCTTGAACGACTTGATCGTGTCTTCCAGCTGGACGAACGCGCCCGGGATGCCGGTGAAGACTTCGGCGACGTGGAACGGCTGGCTGAGGAAGCGCTGGATCTTGCGCGCGCGGGCGACGGTCAGCTTATCTTCTTCCGACAGCTCGTCCATTCCGAGGATCGCGATGATGTCCTGCAGCGACTTGTACTTCTGCAGGATCGACTGGACGGCGCGGGCGGTCTCGTAATGCTCCTGACCGACGACGCGCGGCTCGAGCACGCGGCTGGTCGAGTCCAGCGGATCGACCGCCGGATAGATGCCGAGTTCCGAGATCGCACGGTTGAGAACCGTGGTCGCGTCCAAGTGGGCGAACGAGGTTGCAGGTGCCGGGTCGGTCAAGTCGTCCGCAGGGACGTACACGGCCTGAACCGAGGTGATCGAACCCTTGTTGGTCGAGGTGATGCGCTCCTGGAGCGCGCCCATGTCGGTCGACAGGGTCGGCTGATAGCCCACCGCCGACGGGATGCGGCCGAGCAGTGCCGACACTTCCGCGCCCGCCTGGGTGAAGCGGAAGATGTTGTCGACGAAGAACAGCACGTCCTGACCTTCGACGTCGCGGAAATATTCGGCGATGGTCAGGCCCGACAGCGCGACGCGCGCGCGCGCGCCCGGCGGCTCGTTCATCTGGCCATAGACCAGCGCAACCTTCGACCCTTCGCTGATCGCGTTGCCGTCGGCGTCCTTGGCGATCACGCCGGCGTCGAGGAACTCGTGGTAGAGGTCGTTACCCTCGCGGGTGCGCTCACCCACGCCCGCGAAGACCGAGGTGCCGCCATGGCCCTTGGCGATGTTGTTGATCAGTTCCTGGATGAGAACGGTCTTGCCGACGCCGGCACCGCCGAACAGGCCGATCTTGCCGCCCTTTGCGTAGGGCGCGAGCAGGTCGATTACCTTGATGCCGGTGACGAGGATCGCGCTCTCGGTCGACTGGTCGACGAACAGCGGAGCCTCGGCATGGATCGGCGCGCGCAGGTCGGTTGCGACCGGGCCGCGCTCGTCGATCGGTTCACCGACAACGTTGAGGATGCGGCCGAGCGTCGCCGGACCCACCGGGACCTGGATCTGTGCGCCGGTGGCGGTGACTGCCTGGCCGCGGGTCAGACCCTCGGTCGCGTCCATTGCGATGGTACGGACGGTGTTCTGGCCGAGGTGCTGCGCGACTTCGAGCACGAGGCGCTGGCCGTTATTGTCCGTCTCGAGCGCCGAGAGGATCGCGGGCAGCTCACCGTCGAAGCTGACGTCGACCACCGCGCCGATGACCTGCGCGATGCGGCCCGTGCCGGCGGCGGCGACGGGCGCTGCGGTTGCGGCGCTGTCCGCCTTGGGCTTGGTCGCGCGCGGCTTGCGCGCGGGCTTGTCTGCGGTGGGGGCTGCGGTTGCCATGTTCTTCAAGTCCTTGCTTGGCGAATGCGATCAGGGTTGTTGGGAATTGCCGACCATCGCCTCGGCCGGGGCCGTAGCGGAGGGGCGGCGGAAAGTCACGGTCAGGGTGCGGGCGGCATCGCCCTTGGTCAGCGCGATGGCGAAGGGCGTGTCGCCGATCTTGCCTTCGGTGGCGGTTTCAGAGGCGATGGCGTCGAGCGCCTTCTTGTCGTCGATGCCGTACTGGAACAGGAAGGCGCGGACGATGTCGGTCAGCCGCTTCTTCGCGGTCTCGGCATTGGCGTCGTCGGTAAGCGCGAGCGAGAAGGCGATGCTATCGATCGCCGCAGCGTCGGGACCGGTGACGGACACATTGCCTTTGTTCGGCGTCTTTGCGCCCGACTGCGACAGCGTGATGTCCGTGCCCTTGGCCGCGAAGCCGGTGCCCGCGGCAGCATAGGCACCGATGCGATAGCCATATTGGTTGAGGCGGCCGATCGTCTCGGTCGGGTAGCCGAATACGCGGTCCCAGCCCTTGAGATCCGCCGCCGCCTCGCGCGCCGCCGCCTCGTTCTGCGCAAGCGTCGGCTGCTCGGCAGGCTGCTGGTTGCAGCCCGCGAGCGCGACGGTCGCAGCGAGGAGGAACAACGCACGCATCTTACAGTGCCTCGGCGCCCGAGATGATCTCGACCAGTTCGGTCGTGATCGCGGCCTGGCGCGCGCGGTTATACTGGATCGACAGCCGCTTGATGAGATCGCCAGCGTTGCGCGTGGCATTGTCCATCGCGGTCATCTTGCTGCCCTGCTCCGACGCGGCGTTCTCACGGATTGCGCGGTAGAGCTGGATCGCGACGTTGCGCGGCAGCAAGTCGGCGAGGATCGATTCCTCGTCGGGCTCGTACTCGGTGACGGCAGCGCCTTCCTCGACCACAGCGACTTCCGGAATCTTGACCGGGATCAGCTGCTGCTCGGTCGGCTCCTGGGTCAGGACCGACTTGAAGTTCGAATAGAACAGATGGGCGACGTCATATTCGCCGGCCTCGAAGCGCGCGATCAGGTCGTCGGCATAGCCGCGCGCGTCGGCAAAGCCGAGCTTGCCGAGGTCGCCCGGCTCGATGCCGTGGACGAAGCTGTTCGGGAACAGCCGGTTCAGCACCGCGCGGCCCTTGCGGCCGATGGTGTAGAACTTGACCGTCTTGCCTTCGGCGATCAGCTCCCTGCGCGCGGCGGCGCGCCAGGCGGGCGATGTTGGTGTTGAACGCGCCGGCCAGGCCCTTGTCGCTCGTCGCGACGACGAACAGATGGACCTGATCCTTGCCGGTGCCGGCGAGCAGCGGGGACACGCCGGGGCCGCCCGCGACCTTCGACGCGAGGCTGGCGACGACGCTTTCGAGCCGCTGCGCATAGGGACGCCCGGCCTCCGCCGCTTCCTGCGCGCGGCGCAGCTTGGCGGCGGCGACCATCTTCATCGCCTTGGTGATCTTCTGGGTCGACTTGACCGAGTTGATCCGGACTTTGAGTGCCTTGAGAGAGGCCATTCTTCTTTCCTTCTCCCTCTCCCCTTCAGGGGAGAGGGCCGGGGGAGAGGGGTCGGAAGCGGAGCCTTCATGCCCCTCTCCCAACCCTCTCCCCGCAAGCGGGGAGAGGGCTAATTACGCGAACGTCTTGCCAAACGCGGCGAGCGCGTCCTTGAGCTTCGACTTGGTGTCGTCGCTCAGATCCTTGCTGTCGCGGATCGCGGTCAGGATGTCGGCGTGCTTGCTGCGCATTTCGGCGAGCATCGCGGCTTCGTAACGGACGACGTCCTGCACCGCGACGCTGTCGAGATAGCCGTTGGTGCCGGCGAAGATCGACACGGTCTGCTCTTCGAACGGCAGCGGCGAGAACTGCGGCTGCTTGAGCAGTTCGGTCAGGCGTGCGCCACGGTTCAGCAGCTTCTGGGTCGAGGCGTCGAGGTCCGAACCGAACTGCGCGAACGCGGCCATTTCGCGATACTGGGCGAGCTCGAGCTTGATCGAGCCCGACACCTTCTTCATCGCCTTGGTCTGTGCCGACGAACCGACGCGCGACACCGACAGGCCGACGTTGATCGCCGGGCGGATGCCCGCGAAGAACAGGTCGGTTTCAAGGAAGATCTGACCGTCGGTGATCGAGATCACGTTGGTCGGGATGTACGCCGACACGTCGCCTGCCTGCGTTTCGATGATCGGCAGCGCGGTGAGCGAGCCCGAGCCATTGCCCTCGTTCAGCTTCGCCGCGCGCTCCAGCAGGCGGCTGTGCAGATAGAAGACGTCACCCGGATAGGCTTCGCGGCCCGGCGGGCGGCGCAGCAGCAGCGACATCTGGCGATAGGCGACCGCCTGCTTCGACAGGTCGTCATAGACGATCACGGCGTGCATGCCGTTGTCGCGGAAATACTCGCCCATCGCGCAGCCGGTGTAGGGCGCAAGGAACTGGAGCGGGGCGGGGTCCGATGCGGTCGCGGCGACCACGATGGAGTATTCCATCGCGCCATTCTCTTCGAGCGTGCGGACGAGCTGTGCGACGGTCGAGCGCTTCTGGCCGACGGCGACGTACACGCAATAGAGCTTCTTGCTCTCGTCGGTGCCGGCGTTGACGGTCTTCTGGTTGATGAAGGTGTCGATCGCGACAGCCGACTTGCCGGTCTGACGGTCGCCGATGATCAGCTCGCGCTGGCCACGGCCGACGGGGACGAGCGCGTCGATCGCCTTGAGGCCGGTCTGCACCGGCTCATGCACCGACTTGCGCGGGATGATGCCGGGTGCCTTCACTTCGACGCGCGAACGCTGGTCGGAGACGATCGGGCCCTTGCCGTCGATCGGGTTGCCGAGACCGTCGACGACGCGACCGAGCAGGCCCTTGCCGACCGGAACGTCGACGATGGTGCCGGTGCGCTTGACGGTGTCGCCTTCCTTGATCTCCGAGTCCGAGCCGAAGATCACGATACCGACGTTATCGGCTTCGAGGTTGAGCGCCATGCCCTGCACGCCATTGGCGAACTCGACCATTTCGCCCGCCTGGACGTTGTCGAGGCCGTGGACGCGCGCGATGCCGTCACCGACGCTCAGTACCTGGCCGGTCTCGCTGACCTCTGCCTCGGTACCGAAATTGGCGATCTGGTCCTTGATGACCTTCGAGATTTCTGCGGCGCGGATATCCATTGTCTTAGCCTTCAGCCTTTCATCGCGTGGGCGAGTGAGTTCAAACGGGTCTTGATCGAGCTGTCGATCATCTGGGAGCCGATCTTCACGACCAGCCCGCCAAGGAGCGAGGGATCGACCGACAGGTCGACATTGACGTCGCGGCCGACACGTGTGCGCAGCTGCGTCTTGAGTTCTGCCACCTGCTTCGCGTCGAGCGGGTGGGCGGAGGTGACTGCGGCGGTCACTTCGCCGCGATGGCGGGCGGCCAGCGTCGCGAAATCGCGAATGATGCCCGGCAGCGCCGACAGGCGGCCATTCTGTGCCAGCACGCCCAGGAAGCGCGTGGTGAGCGAGTCGAGCTTCATCGCACCCGCCGCCGCCGCCACGCCGCGTGCCGACGCATCGCGACCGATCAGCGGGCTCTTGGTCAGCGCGGCGAAATCGGCCGAGTCGGTCAGCGCCCGGCTGACCGTCGCAAGGCTCGATTCTGACCGTTGCGATCGAATCACCCTCGCGGGCCAGATCGAACAGCGCGGTGGCATAGCGACCGCTTAAGCTGGCTTGGATACCGCCGGAATTATCCACGGACGCGTGTTTCCTCTTGGACTCTAGAAATGGCCCCATTGGGATTCGGGGGCATGCCGAACCGGCACCCCCGATGGGTTGGCGCGCGCCTAGCAAAGGGGGGGCGCGGATGCAACCTGTGTGACCAGGTGATGACGGCTGGAACGTGAACTGGGTTGCCCGAAATGGGCACGAGTGCGAAACAATGCCCCGTTGACGCATTTGGGGGAATGCCATGATCTCGACGCCCACCCGTACAGCGATGCTGTTCGCCGCAGCCATCGCGCTCGCTCCTGCTGCCCATGCCGAAAGCGCGCGGATGACCGGTCGCTTTGCCGCTCCCTATCGCGACGCCGCGATGCTCGATTCGCTGCGCATCGGGCGAATCGGAGGCGAGGACGGGATGCAATTGGGGATGGCGATCGAACGCGCGCTTGGCCGACCGGATATCGAGGGGCGAACGCATTTCGATCTGGTCGGCGGGCGCGGCGGCGATGCCGACGGATTGCTCAACGGCAATGTCGTCACCGGGGTTCAGGAGAGCCGCTTCAAGCGCAAGGAAAAGGAATGCGTCGAGCGCGAGGGCGGCAAGCGCGACGGCAAGTGCCTGCGGGAAGAGGAGGTCGAGAAGGACTGCACCCGCCGCGTCATCAACGTGAACGCTGATTTGCGCCTCGCCGGGCCGGACGGGCGAGTCCTTTATAGTGTGTCACGCCCGCGCCGCGACGAAACCAGCTGGTGCCGGGGCCAGAACCCGCCGCGCACCACCGAGGAGGCGATTCGCGGGATGATCATCGACATCGCCGAAAATGTGCGGCGCGACATCGTGCCGTCGGTAGAGGACTATTCGATCCGCTTCCGGGAAAGCACCAAGGGACTGCCCAAGGACCAAGTGCGCCCGTTCAAGGATGTCGTGCGGCAGACCCAGCGCGACCTGCGGGGCGCATGCGCGGCCTGGGCGGCGATGGATCAGCAGGCACCGAATCATCCGTCGATCACCTTCGACCTGGGCCTCTGTGCCGAGTCGGCGGGGAGTATGACAAGGCGCTGGCGCTGTATCGTCGCGCCGCGCCGCTGATCGGGCGCGGGGGAATGAGGCGACGGCTGGGGCGGAGCGCGCCGAGCGCTTGATCGCGGGGCGTGACGACGAGGCCGCGCGGCGGCGCGGACGCGGGCCGGGACGGAGGTAGGCCGACTTCCCCTCCCTGCACGCAGGGAGGGGAGAGCAGGTTAGCCCCGGCGCTGGCCGCCGCCATTGCCGCCGCTGCGCTGGCCGCTGGTGGCACCAGCGGGGCGCGGGGCGAACTTCTTCTTGCGCGGGCCGTAGAAGCGCGGCTTTTCGCCCGCGCCTTCAGCGGCGCGAGGGGCGTAGCTGGCGCCGAGCGTGCTGCGCTGGCCCTCGCCACGCTCGCCCTGCGGACGGTCACCGGCGGGGTTGCCGCGCGGGCCGCGGTCGCGCTGGGCGGCGCGGTGATGGGCGTTGCGATCCTGCATCGTCCGCCCGTTGCGGCCGTTCATCTCGTCGCGGCTGATCGGGATCGGGCCGCGGCTCGACTTGATCTTGGCCGACTGCGCCATGAAGTCCTCGGGAAGCGGCTGGATCGTCACCTTCTGGCGGATCAGCTTCTCGATATCGCGCAGGTACGGCCGCTCGTCATCGGCGCAGAAGCTGATGGCGATGCCGGTCGCGCCGGCACGCGCGGTGCGGCCGATGCGGTGGACATACTGGTCCGGGACGTTGGGCAGTTCGAAGTTGAACACATGGCTGACCCCCGACACGTCGATGCCGCGTGCGGCGATGTCGGTCGCGACCAGGATCTTGACCTTGCCCGACTTGAACTCGCCCAGCGCGCGCTCGCGCTGCGGCTGGCTCTTGTTGCCGTGGATCGCGTTCGACGCGATGCCGCTGGCCGCCAGCAGCTTCACGACGCGGTCGGCGCCATGCTTGGTGCGGGTGAAGACCAGCGCGCGGTCGATCGTCCTCGTCGCGCAGCGCGATGGTCAGCAGCGATTGCTTCTCGGTCTGGTTGACGTGGGTCACGAACTGCTCGACGCGCTCGGCGGTGGTGGCGACGGGGGTCACCTTCACCTCGACCGGGTCCTTGATGAACTGGGTCGCGAGGTCGCGGATCGACTTGGGCATGGTGGCCGAGAAGAACAGGGTCTGGCGCTTGCTGGGCAGCTCGCGGACGATGCGCTTGAGCGCATGGATGAAGCCGAGGTCCATCATCTGGTCGGCCTCGTCCAGCACCAGGATTTCGATGCCGAGCAGGATCGCATAGCTCTGTTCGATCAGGTCGACGAGGCGGCCCGGGGTCGCAACGACGATGTCGACGCCGCGCGCCAGATCGGTCTTGTTCTTGTGGATCGAGGTGCCGCCGAACACGGTGGCGACGCTGAGCTTGGTGCCCTTGCTATAGTCGCGCGCGCTCTGCGCGATCTGGCTGGCCAGTTCGCGGGTCGGCGCGAGGACGAGCATGCGGCAACCGCGCGGCTGCGCCCGCTTGTTCGACGCGACGAGGCGCTCGATCGAGGGGAGCATGAATGCGGCGGTCTTGCCGGTGCCGGTCTGGGCGATGCCGAGCAGGTCGCGGCCCTGGAGGAGCGCCGGGATCGACTGCGCCTGGATCGGCGTCGCGTCGGTATAGCCCTTTGCCGCGAGCGCAGCGAGGGTGATCTCGGACAGGCCGAGGGTATTGAACTTGGTCATGGAAACTCTTTGCATAAACGGCCATCGCGCATGCCGAATGCACGCGCGGAGGCGGGGTCAAAAAATGACGACCCGCGTGATATGGGAAGCCGAGCAATCAACCGAGGCGGAGCCGGAGCCGTTGGGGTACCCCCTTATGGCCCGATCACGCTGCATAACGCCTCGCTGCGGCGCGATATGGCAGTGGGGCTGACACAAGTCAAGGTTGACGGGACGAGCCCGGGCAACGGCCGCGAAGGTCGTCCAGTCCAATATGGTGGTCGCGAAACTGACGAAGTTCCGCGCAACGCGCCTCATCCTGTCAGCTTCGGACGGCTCCGGGGCGACAGTCCGCAGACGAAACTGACAAAAATGTGCTGTGTGTAAGGCAAGCTGTCAGCTTTGCGCGGCGGGTACGCGCAGGCCTGCGGCGGTGCGATCGACGGGGTCAAAGAGCGGTCGGAATGCGACCGGGGGATGAGAACATATCAGGTCCAACATTGCAAGGGGGATGGCAGCTAAGCGCCCCAATTACCGCCGTTCAGCCCCAAAACGATCGCCCCCGAAAGCAGTCTTTCGTTCAGATGTCGCTTGGAGCCGTGAGGCCCATTTCCACGTCGCAACCGGAAGGTGCATCAGTCACAGAACTGATCAGGCCAGTGCCCGACCCATCTCTTCGAGATATAGTCGTTCAAGATCGGACGCGGTAATATCCGCCGCGTCGATCATCCGCCGCAATTTGCCCTCGCGCATTAAGCCGATGCGGTTGCCGACCTCGCGCGCGCGGAACAGGTCGTGCGTGACCATCAGCACCGCCGCGCCAGCATCGCGCTGGCGCACGATCAGCGCGTGGAACTCGGCGGACGCCTGCGGGTCGAGGCCCGACGTTGGCTCATCCAGCAGCAGAGCGCGCGCTTGCTTGGCGATGGCGAGCGCCAGGCCGACTTTTTGCCGCATGCCTTTCGAATAGCCCGAAGCGCGCCGCTCCAGTGCCGCTTCGGGGGAGGCCCGCCTGGGCAAGACATTGCCGCAGGAACGTCGTCGTCCGCTCCTGGATACCCGACAGCGCGGCGAAATAGGCGAGGTTCTCGACGCCCGTCAGCTCACCGAACAGCGCGATCTGTTCGGGGACGTAGAGCAGCTTGCGCTTGGTGCCGACTGGATCGGCTTGCACATCGACGCCGTCGACCCGGGCTTCGCCTGCGCTCGGTTCGAGAAAGCCCAGAAACAGGTTGATCGTCGTCGTCTTGCCTGCGCCGTTGGCGCCCAGGAGGCAGACGATTTCGCCTTGATTGACGCGGAGGTCGAGGGTGTCGAGCGCACGGTGCGTGCCGAAATCCTTGGTGAGGCCGATGGCTTCGAGCATGGCGGAAGTCCTTAGAGCAATTGGGCGGCGCCGCGGCGCAGGCGAAGGGCGGCCAGCGCCAGCAACAGCGAAGCAAATCCGAGCAGGATCAGGATATCGCGGGTCAGCGGCCCCGCAGGTCCCGGCTCGACAAAGGCGAAGCGCGGCAATGGGCGATCATAATCGGCAAGTGTCATCAGCCGCTCCTCGTCCATCCAGCCAAAGGCAAGTCGGCGAACGTCGCCGGCAAAGGCGCGGGCTTGGTGCTGAAAGGCCAGCGCGCGATCCGAGCCGGTCCCGGCGATCCGGTCGAGCGCGCCCTGCGCGATCACTGCGGGGGATAGGAGCGATAGCGTGCCTTCAAGCGCGCGGTGACGCGCCCAGCCATCGGCATAAGCGCGATGGATCGGGCCGAGCCGCGCGTCGCGCTGCTGGATCTCGTTGCGGCTGTGCCAGAGCGAGGCGGGGTAGGCGCGCCCCGAGTCCGCCGTGGCAGCGGCGCGGGCCGCATCGCGGTTCGCGGCGCGCACGTCCAGCCCAGCGGTGCGGATGGCGTTGGTATAGGCCATCGCCGATGGCGGCGGCGCTGCGAGATCGGCGAGCGCGGCACAAGCTGCCGGGATCAGGACGACGAGCGCAAGCCATGCCGTCCTGCCCGCCAGCGCGGCGGTGGTCGATGCGCGAACCAGCAGGTTGATGACAATGCTGAGCGCGATCCAGACCCCGCCATAGGCGAGCATGACCAAAGCGGCCAGTGCGAGACTGCCGATGTCGCGAGCCCCTGCCGCAACCAGCCAGCCGATCGCAATTACAATAGCCGCGACAAGCAGACCGCCGCCCCGCACCGCCGCCCGGGTCAGGATCAGGTGGGCCGGGCGCACCGGCTGGGCCAGCTGGAACCGCGCGCTGCCATTCTCGACGTCGCGCGACCAGAAGTCATACGTTGCCGCGATCAGCAGCAGTGGCAACAGCACCACGATGACGAACGCCAGGTCGAAACGTCCGGCGGCTAGCACCGCCGGGCTTTCGAGGCCGGTCGCATGCGCGTCGAAGATCGTCCAGGGATCGACAAAGGGGGCGATGCTCGCCGCCGCCGGATAGCCCTCGGCCTGCCCCGTCGACAGCGCGGCGAGCGGGGCGTTGGGCAGGCCCGCGCGGAACGGGAGCGCGGTCGCGTAGATCAGGCCGAAATTGGGTTTCTCACCCTTGGCGAGCGTTTCGACAAAGGCTTTGCGTCGATCCGCCATGATCGTGTCTGCCTCGGCCACCGCGATGTTGACCGCTTCCTGCCGCGCTTGCGCCCAGTGCCCACCGGTTAGGGCCGCATAACCGGCCGCAATCGCGAACAGGACGAGCATCACGCGCATCACCGGATCGCGCCAGGCGCGCACGGCCTCCAGCCGCGTCACTTCGGAACGGGCCGTCATGCGCTTGCTTTCCCTAGACTTCGTGTCGCGGCAAGGGCGAGCAACAAGGCGAGCGCCGCCCAACCGGCGAGGATCGCCAGATCGATCCAGTGACGCGACAGCGCCTCGCGCAGCGGTGTGGGTGTTGCGACGAATTTGGCGTCGCGCGTGATCGCGGCGACATCGGTCATGTACGGCCCGTCGCCACCCTTGGGCCGGTGGATAATCGCGCGGTTCAGTCGCTGCACCAGATCGTAGCGGAACCCGTCGGCCTGTTCGAGGAAGCGCCGGTGCGCGTGCTGATCGCTCTGCGCCATCGCCGCCGACCAGGGGCGGATCGCCTGAACGGGCGAGACAAGGGCCAGCGCGCGCTGAATGCCCGACTGCCGGTCATAGCCATCATACAGCGCGGCGAAATGGCGGCGATAGATGGCGGTCGACAGTGCCTCGCCATGAAAGAAAGCGACGCCGTTGAAGTCGATCGGCAGATCCTCGATCTTCGACACGCCATAGCGCCGCATCGTGTCCTGGCGCAGGCGCTCGAGCCGGGCATCTCGTGGGTCGTGGCCGCTCGGCCCTTCCATCACTTCCTTCGTCACCGCCGCCTCAAATGCCGGACTCGACAGCGTCGGCGCGGCGGCTTCAGCAATCGTCGGCGCGAGGCGGGGCACGAACAATGTCGCCATGGCCCAGAAAGCGAGCAGGATGACGAGTGCGGTGCGCGCCGAGGCAAAGGCTGCCGATGCTGCCAGCGTCAGTGCGGCAAAGGCGAATAGATACAAAGCATAACCGGCGGTCATCCCGAGCAGGGGCACAAGATGCGCCGCAGTCCCGCCCGCCAGCCACAGTGCGACCGCGCTTGCCACGAGCGCGACCGTCAGCATGAGCAGGACGATCAGACCGAGACCGGCAAGTCGTCCCGCCATTAGCGTCCGCGGCGACGCTCCCGCCGCCAGCTCCTGTCGCAACAGCCCGCGTGCCCGCTCACCCGAAAAGGCGGCGAAGCCCGACAGGATGATGAGCAAGGGTGCCAGCACCTGCAACAGCGCCGCCGGGCTCAGCCCGCCGAAGCGGTCGAGCGTGGTGCCGCCGTCGATTCCCCGGTTGCGCGCCGGGTTGTTCGAATGCGCCTCCAGCTTCAGCGACGTGCCGAGTTGTGGGAGCAGGCCCGGATCGATCACCGCGAGCGGCGACACCGGTTTGAACAGATAGCGTCCGAAATGCGCGGCGCCATGCGGATTGGCTGGCCCCTGCATCGCCCAGACGCGTGCTTCCTCGATCTGCGCGGCGGCGCGTTCGCGCTCCTGCACCTGATGCAGCGCCGCCCCGGCGAGCGCTGCCGTGCAGAGCACCAGCAGCATCGCCAGCGCGAGGACGCCGAGCCGCCGGTCGCGCACCAGCCGCCGCCATTGCTGGCGCGCGATGACCGGGGCGAGCGCGCGCGCCACCTCAGTAGCTCGCGCGCAGCGTCAGCAGGAAGTTACGCGGCTCGCCGTAGAAGTTGTACGTGTTGATCGAGCCGACGCGCTGGTAATAGGTCTTGTCGAGCAGGTTGTTGACCGACACGAACGCGCGCAGATTGTCGTTGAACCGCCAGCCGAGCTGCGCCCCGACGATCGCGAACGCATCTTGCTCGCGGATCCCTTCGACGCCGCCGCCGACCACGCCGCTCTGGCCGTTGACGCTGACCGAGGCGAACGCACCGCCGAGCGCAGCCGGCTCGTAGCGGGCATAGACTTTATACTGGTGGCGCGGGGTGAAGATGTCGAAGATCGCGCCGGTCTGTGCGGCGGTGCCGACTTCATATTCGGTCTTCACATTGGTGTAGCTGGCGGTGAGATCGAGCCCGGGGAGCGGCGTGCCGCTTACCTCGAACTCGAACCCTTCGATCTTCACGACACCCGCCTGAACGAAGAAGCCGGGGTTGACGGTGTCGGACAGCGCGCGGTTCTTGTCCTTGCTGCGAAATGCGGCGGCGCTGGCGTTCAGCTTGCCGCCGAGGAACCTGCCCTTGACTCCGACCTCATATTGCTCGCCGACACGCGGATCGAGCGGGGTCCCGTCGCTGCGCACTTGGGTCTGCGGGTTGAAGATGTCCGAATAGCTGCCGTAGAGCGTGATAGCGCGCGCCAGGTTCAGCACCGCACCGACGCTGGGTGTGAACTTGCCGCGAATGCGGGAATTCTGGTTGGTGACCCAATTGGTTGGCGTCGACGGGGCGACGTTGCGGGTGCGGTTGGTGTAGTCGCTGAGGCGACCGCCGGCGACGACCGTAAACCCGTCGAACGGGCGCAGGCGGGCCTGGGCGTGGAAGCCGCTCTGGCGCAGGTCGGTCTCGCTGCCGCTGGTGAATGCGCCAGAGGGCAGCGGGATCGCATCGGCACTGTAGATTGAATAGCGGCCTACCGATGTCTGGGTGCGGTTGAGGAACGACGTCGTCCGCTTGTCGAAGCTGTAGCCGACCGCGAGTTCATGTTCGCGCCCGAACAGGCTGAACGGACCGGTGGCATAGGTATCGACCGCGGTTTTGCCGTTCACGCCCCGGCTGCGCCGGTTCACATATTCGGCAGTCAGCGTGGCCGGATCGACCCCGGTGCCGGGGCGGATGAACGCGTCTTCCCAAGCGCGCGGAATGTCGCGGTACAGGCCGCGTACCACCAGCGACCAGTCGCCGACCTGTTGCTTGACCTCCCCGGCATATTCGGTCGTGGTCTCGGTGAACTGGTTCCAGTTGGGGAGGTGCTGGAAGTCGCGCGGGAAGTTCAGGAATTGCTGATTGGTGAAGGCCGGCTGGCCGTTCATCGGCGTGTCGGCCTTGGTATCCTGATAGCTGACCGACGCGCCGATTGTCGTCGTGGGGGTGAGGTCGAAATCCGCCGCGACATAGGAGGTCAGCTTGCGCGTATGCGACTTAGACTGAAAGAAGTCGCGATCGTGCAGCGCGGCGACCGCGCGGACGCGCAGCCGACCTTCGGCATCGACCGGACCGCCAATGTCGAACTCGCCACGAAAATTTTTCCATGACCCTGTCGACAGCGCGCCCGACACGGTGAATCGATCCTGGCCACGCTTGCGAATCAGGTTGATCGTGCCGCCAGGCGAACCCGATCCGCGGAACAGGCCGGTCGGACCGCGCTGCACTTCGACCCGCTCATAGATCACCAGATCGAACTCAGGGACGCCCGAGGAGAAGGTCGAGGGAACGCCATCATAGGCATAGTCGAGCACGAACCCGCGCGCACGATAATCGGGGTTGGTGCCGTCGAAAGGCATCACCGTGACGCCAGCGACGGTCTGCATCGCTTCGCCGATCGTGAAGAGGTTGCGATCTTCGATCTGCTCGCGCGTAACGACGCTGACCGATTGCGGAATTTCGAGGAGCGGCGCGGCGCTTTTGCCAGCTACAGCAGCCTGCTGGGGTGCATAGCCGTCATCTTCGGAAATGCCGATGATGACGATCTCGCGCTGGCGACGATCGTCGGCTTGGTCGTCCGCTTGAGCGGGGACAGCCAGGAATGGCAAACCCAACGCGACGCCCGCGCGCAGTGACTTCGAAAACATCAAATCCCCCACCGACGACTTATGTAATGGTATAACGTGCCGTAATCGGTAGGGGCGGGAGTTGGCAAGCGATTATCAGGCGATCCCGACACTAGCGCAGCAGGACGGACTACGGGAACCGCCAGAGTTTGAAAATCTAGCGTTCAGCGCAGATGGCGACGGCTTCGCGCCCCAAGTACAGACGCCCGACCCAGTTCAATGTAGACCCGAAAGCGGTCATTGGTCGATCGGGTGCAGCTGGGCGCTCAGATGCGATGGCGATGCAGGTTCGGCTCCATTGCCCAAGTGATACAGCTTGGAAATCCGACGCCGTTGCCCTTCGCGCTAGGTGAGCCTGGAGGTGATGAAGGTGCGGCCATTGCAGCAGACGCTTTCTACTGCCCACGCTGAACCTGGCGGACTAGCGGCCGAGTATGCTCACCATCCGACGGGATTTTGTATTCCAGACACGACCAGTGTTATCCGCGCTCCCGGAAATGAGCAGGCGAGCATTGTCGCTGAAACTCAATGCGGTGACGCTGCCGCTATGCCCTTGCAGCGTGGCGCGAACTTTGCCTTTGGCCACATCGACCAGGTGGATGCAGCCATCCTTCAGCCCAATCGCTGCAATCTGACCATCACGGCTGAGCGTTACTACGGTTAGTTGCTCAGCGGGCGAGGCACCGTAAATGAGCCTAAGTGAGTTCAGCAAGTTATCCCATATGCAGACTGCCCCACCGCGCGTTACTAACTGCCCTGACGCGACCATGATCGTAGATTTTCCACATTGGCCAACGGCCACCGATCTTACGCTTGAACCGTCTCGCGCGTCGAAGCTCAACAGCTTCTCAGGATCATTTTTCGGCAGGATGAACAGTTTGGAATGTGCGAACGCTGGTGCTTTCTCACTAATCTCCAGCCGCGCGATCTGACGCCCCGTATTTGCGTCCCACAGCACAGTGCGGCCTGTCGTTGCAAGTACACCGGCCACGCGAGTCCCATCGTGCGATAACGCGAATTGCTTGATTGGCTCGAGGTCGTCAGTGAGTCGCAGTCGCGTACCATCGGGTCGGATAACCTCTACAGCATGTTCATATTTTATCGCCCAGGTGCCGTCTGCGGCTCGCGCGGCGTCGCCGGAATAACTCTTGTTGCTCACCTCGCGTACGATCTCACCTCGAACGAGGTCGACGATGATCACGCGGCCAGCAACGATCAGCGCATGAGTTGCGTCAATCAACTCGACGTGGGTCGGCGTGCCGATGGTGCCGATAAGGAAGCGCTGTACGCCGCTTGAACCGTCCCAGATGCGAATTGTCGCGTCGAGGCCGCCAGTGACGACCAATCGGCCATCCTCAGAGACCGCTGCGGCCGTGACTTGCTTCTCGTGCTGACTGACCCCCGGCAACGTGACCGCCGCCGCACGGGTCGGTCCTGCCGAGCGACGCTGCGCTCGCCGCTGGTCCAAAAGGGCGGACCAAGCTGCGGTAACTTGAAGCCGATAAAGTGTGTGGAAGCGGTGGATATATGTAGTCTGACCCTTACGCAATTCGGCCGCCGCTGGACGCATCGTGGCAAGCGCGGCGAGTGGGCGCTTGGCCTTGATCCGCAAGTCGCCCAATCGTGTGCGAAGGTCGATCATTGTCGGATTGCCCGCTTCAAGAGTTCGCCCTGCGATGGCAAGGGCTTCACTCAGCAACGCTTCGGCCTGATCTATGTCGTCCTGCTTTGCATAGTCTTCGGCTAGGGCAACGCGGGTCTCAACGGCGAGCAAGTCGGCATCGTCGCGCTTGATCAGCTGCTTGAGCAGGTCCGCCCGGATTGCTCGCGCTTCGGCGTCGCGCCCGAGCAGGGCGAGTCCCTTCGCTTCGATGAGCATCGCACGACCCACATATTTTCCTGAGAAGCTGGCTGTCTTGCCAAAAAGCGAATAGGCCTTCTTGGCCGCTGCGACTGCCTTTTCAGTTTCTCCGAGAGCAAAATAGGCTTCGCTGAGCGCTGACATCACTTTGCTGTGAAACGAGTCCGTTAGCCGGCTCGATCGCGGACGCGTACTCACCTCGACGACGAGGGGCTCAAGCAGGGTACGTGCTTCTTGGAAGCGCTTTCCAGCGATCAGCAGATCGCTAAAGGCCAGAATTGCTCCCGGTATCATTCCCTTGCCTGGAGCTCCGAGGATCCACCGATAAGCATCGGCGGCCTCATCCTCCAGACCAAGCTCGGCGAGCCGGCGAGCAGCCTGCAGATAATAGTAACCGTCAGCATACTCGACCTCCCAGCGACGCGTATCCTGGCGCTGGAGCACCGCGATCAGGCCGCGTGTACGCGCCGCGTCAGGACTGTCGGAACGTGCATAGTCGACAAATTTCTCGGCGATCACGCACCGCTCGGTTTCTCCTGGCGGATCGAAACACCGCTTGTCGACGCGATCGGGCTGGATCGAAAGAATGTGCACCGCATAGTGAACAGTGATCGCCACCTTGCGGCCATCGGCCGACACAGCGAGCACGCGCCCATTTGAACTACCGATCGAGTCCGCCAAAATGCGTATCTGACCGTTGGCAGGGTTCACCAGCAGCAAGCGATCGGGCCCTCTGAGCCACAGCAGCAGCATCCCGTCCGGCCCAGCCCAGATCTTGTCGATCGTTGCCCCATCGGGGGTGCTCTTGGCAGGGCCAATCCGTCGCCCGTTCTGCGGATCCCAGTGGTGCCAGTTGGAGCCCTTGTACGTCGCTACGCTGCTGTCGGTCAGGCGCACGATGGAAAAGCTGCCTTCTGCGCTGGGGAGGAAGCTGCGGACCCATCGACGATTTGTGACGTCGTATTCACGTAGCGAGCGGTAATTATTGATCAACAAGCGGTCTTCCGCTCCCGGCATTGCCCCAACCGACAACAATGTAGCGACCTGCTGCTGCGCAAGAACACGCCCGGTCATGTCAGAAACGGTCAAGACGTCGCTTTCGTCGATTGACGGAGATTCGACCACGGTCACGACATATTTGCCGATGAACCCCACATATTTGAACGTGCCTGGCAGCTCCGCGAGCTTCACTGCTCGATCGACATCAAACAGTTCCGAGCGTCGGGTCTTCCGATAGCTCACCAGCAGAAGTCGCCCGTCCGGCGAGAAAATGACTTCCGGCCATTCGTCGGTTGGAATGGCGTGGCTTAACAGCGTCCGGCGGCTGCGCAGATCGACTACACGGATGGTCTTGTTGATGAGCGCGGCGCGACTGCCGTCGGCTGCGAGGACGATGCTACCTGCATTTGGGTCGGGCGCCAGCAAAGTGTCGCGCGTGCCGTCGCGTTCACGAGTCACCGATCCGCCGAGCCACGCAACGACGAGCGCACCATCTTTCGTGAATGTCGCGGCGCTTGCAGAGCGTGGCACGTGTGTCTGTGCAAAAGCAGGACTGACGAATGCAATCGAAAGAACCACCAAAAGCAGAGATGCCGCTCGTAGCAAATATCTTTCGATGCGCTGCATAGCTTGCTCCCCTCACGGAGAATGCCAAGCTCCCGCACCAATGCCAACCGTCAGGAACTGACGAACGGTGACTATAAGATTGGATCGATGAATCGACCTCGGCGGCCGACGTTGCCACATAGGCGCCGCTTGGGGGCGCCCTAACATGTTCGGGCATTACGTCGCCCACTTGTCAGGAATGCGCCCTAGGGTCGGGACTCATAACCACCATGTGACGGCTGCGGCGAGGTAGATGGCGCTGAGGAAGTTGGTGGCGAGCTTGTCGTAGCGGGTGGCGATGCGGCGATAATCCTTGAGGCGGCAGAACATGCGCTCGACGGCGTTGCGGCCCTAGTAGAGCGTCTTGGAGAAGCAGCTTTTCCAGCGGCGGTTCGTCTTGGAGGGGATGTTCGGAACGGCACCCTGCCGCTCGATCAGGTCGCGGATCGCATTGCTGTCGTAAGCCTTGTCCGCGAGCACGATGGTGCGCGGCGCGAGATCATCGAGCAACACATCGGCTGCGCGGCAGTCGGCGACCTGGCCACCGGTCAGCAGGAAGCGGAGCGGCCGACCTTCGCCGTCGGTGAGCGCGTGGAGCTTGCTGTTGCGGCCGCCCCGGCTGATCCCGATCGCCTGGACGAGCGCCCCCCTTTTCCACCGCCCGCGGAGCGGTGCGCCTTCATATGCGTGCTGTCGATCAGGACCTCGGCGGGCGGCCCGCCTGCTGCCGCGAGCGTGACGAACAGCTCCTGCCACACACCCTTTGCCGCCCAGCGCACGAACCGGTTGTAGAGCGTCTTCCTCGGCCCGTAGCAGGCCGGCGCGTCGACCCAGCGCCCGCCCGACTTCACCACATGAATGATGCCGCTGATCACCCGCCGATCATCGACCCGCGCCACACCGCGCACCTTGTCCGGCAGCAGCGGACGAAGCCGCTCGAACTGGGCTTCACTCAACCAAAACTCGCTCAAATCCACGCTCCTGCTGGCGCAGCGCATGAATCACATCCCAGCCGCCAAGGGAATCCCGTTTATGGGTCCCGACCCTAGTTCCGGTCGTTCGCCATGCCCCTCGCTGATCCCGAAAGCGGTCGTTCACCCAAGCGGTGATGGATCGGCTGCCTTTGGGCGGGAAACGGTCCGGCGACTTGGAAGCAACAATCAGCAAAAAGCGGGCAACAGGCCGCGCTTCCCGATCAGCTGCCTTTGTCGCAGGCGCTGGTGGCGGCGCGCGTCACCCGCTAACTACGGTTGCACCTCAAACGACACTTTGAAACAGGTGCCACCGTCGGGTCGGTGACCGCTCGTCAACACTCCGCCGAGTTGTCTGGCAAGCGACACGACAACTCGCATGCCCAAGCTTTGGCTGGTAGCTGTCGGGTCGAAGTCTTTCGGAAGATCGCGACCGTCGTCCGAGACGATCAAGGCATGCTGATTGGCCTCGATCTCATAGCGTACCTGGATCAGCCCCCGCCCGTGCTTGGCCGCGTTCGTCACCAGTTCGTTGACGAGCAGTCCGATGGGTTGGATGATCGTGGTTGGGATAACGCCTTCATCACCGCTTACGTCAATTTCTCGATCGAGAATCGACGCGAGCTCGGCGCATAACCGCCTGAGGAACGTGATGCAGGATGTCTGATCGGTCGCCTCGACGTAAAAATGCCGGTGCACCTGCGCGACTGCAGCAACGCGGTTGGCGGCAAGCTGGAGATGACCGACTGTATCCGGGTCAGTGAGCGCTCGGCTTTGCATTGAAAGCAAGCTCGATACGAATTGCAGGCTGTTCATCACCCGATGGTCGATCTCCTTGGCCATCAACTCAGCCTGGGAGACCGCGCGTCGCGCCGAAAGCTGCATTTCGATCTGGTCCATCACAATCGCTGCAAGGTCTTTCAGGTCGTCGATCTGCGACTGGTCGATAGGCCTTGCCTCCTTGTCGATGATACACAGCGTCCCAAGATTATGGCCGTCGTCCGTGGTCAGGGGCACGCCAGCATAAAAGCGAAGCCCGAAGTCGCCCGCTACCAACGGGTTGGCGAGCGAGCGGGGATCGATGCTTGCATCGGTGAGGATGTGCGGATCGTCAGAAAGAATGGCCGAGGCGCAAAGGCCGGGATCGCGTCCGATCTGCTTAACCGGTACCCCATGGTGCGATTTGAACCAGATTCGGTCCTCATCGACGATGCTGATGATTGAGATCGGCACCCGGAAACGCCGCGCCGCCAACGCGGTGATTCGATCGAACGCACCATCAGGTGGCGTATCGAGTATGTCGTAACGCCGAACGGCCGCGAGGCGTAAGGGCTCATCTGCTGGAATAATTGATGCGCTGGCCATTAGAACTCGCTTTTGCCTCGGCTGGAATTGTTCCGAGGTGGCCCCGCAAGTACCATGAACATTGCCGCATGTGAACGTCTACGGATCAATAAGGTACTGACTGCGTTAACAAAATTCGCGAGGAGTTTATCGCATGTACCATGTTTTGATCATCGAGGATGAACCACTGGTCGCAATGGCCATCCAGGATATTCTGGAGTCACAGGGTGCGACGTCGTTTGAAATAGCTGATACGCAAGAGGCGGCTGTCTCCGCAGCAACAGCTCACCAGCCCGACATGATCACTTCCGATGTGAAGCTGCTGGAGGGTACGGGGCCGCACGCAGTGGCTGAGATCCACAGGAGGTTGGGGCCAGTTCCAGTGATCTTCATCAGTGGAACACCTGAAGAGTGCATACCATGCAACCCGCCCGGTTCAATCGTGCTCAAGCCCTTTACGGCGCAGGCCCTGATCTCCGCGTTTCGCGAAGTCGGCATCGCGGCTATATAGCCAAACAAAGCCTCCTGATTGGCCGCATTTCCCCATTGAGAATGGCAACTTGCGGGATCAGGCAGCCACTCGATCCCGCTGCTGGCCAACGGCAGCTTTCACCGCGCCTCGGCCAAAAGCTGTCATCCCGCTACCGGCCCATATCCAGACGGAAACGCCCCCTCCTCGCTCACCCCGCCTCAGCGATCACCAGCATCTCCGGCGGCGCAATGAACGCGCGCTCCGCCGCCGCTGCCAGTTCCGTCATCAACTCCACCGCCAGCGGGTCGATCGGGCCTGTGGTGCCCCAATAGACGCCGATCGCAGCGACCGCGCCGATCGGGAAGACGGCGAGGCTGGCGACGTAGAGGGCTGCGTAAAGGTCCATGGGCACGCGCGGGTCGGCGCGGATGTCGGGGATTTGCAGGATTTTCCCGGTCAGGATCGCGATGCCGGTGACGCAGCGTTTGGCGAGGAAGCTGCGGCCCTTCCACATCGGGGTGATCGCATTCTCGCCGACATAATGGACCTGGTCGCCCTCCATCCGGACGATGGTGATGCCTTCGGACCCGGCGATGCCGCGCGCGTTGCGCGCGAGGATGCGGATCGCCGCGTCAGGGCCGTCGGCGGCGGCGAGCAGGTCGATTGTATGAGCGAGCAGGCCGCGACGGGCTTCCTCTTCGCGCTGAGTCATCGTGGGTTCTCCGAGGGCGTAACGATCGTACGCTTCGGTAGACCCCGCCGCAACAATATGGCTGCCCATTACGGACAAGTGCGCGGCGCGGCGTGCGCTATTCCATGCGCGCGCTGAGGACCGGCGGCGTCGCGAAGGCCGGGCGGGCGGCTTCGGCGAGCTTGGCCATCAGCTCGACCGCGAGCGGGTCGATCGGGCCGGGGGTGCTCCAATAGGCGCCGATGCCGGCGGTTTCGCCGGCGGGGAACACGGCGAGGCTGCTGACGAACAGCGCGACATAGAGATCGAGCGGCACGCGCGGGTCGTAGCGGATGTCGGGGATCAGGATCGGCTTGCCGCCCATGATCGCAAGGCCGGTGACGCACTGGCTGGCCTGAAAGCGGCGGCCCTTCCACAAGGGGGTGATCGCGTCTTCGCCGAGATAATGGACCTGATCGCCCTCAAGCCGGACGATGGTGATGCCTTCGGAGCCCGCAATGCCGCGCGCGTGGCGCGAGAGGATCTCGACCGCCTGATCGGGGTCGCGCACGCCGTCCAGCGCCGCAATGGCGCGGTCGAGCAGGGCGCGGCGGTCGGCCGGGTCGGGGCCGGGCATGGGCAATCTCCAGTTAGAAGACGGGTGTAAGGCGCGGGAAATGCTGCCGCAAGTTCGGTTGGTCGTATTCTCTCCCCTCCCGCTTGCGGGAGGGGTCGGGGAGGGCCTGTCCACACGCGCCGCGGCCTATTTGACAGGCCCTCTCCTAACCCCTCCCGCAAGCGGGAGGGGGGATAAGAAGGTTTCATCCCGCCGCCTTGGCGAGGCCGCGCGAGATTTGCAGGGCGGCGTTGAGGCGCGCCTTTGGCGTGGCGAAGGCGCGGGCCACCACCAGCTTCATGTCCGGGCGCAGCTTGGCGGTGCCGTCGAGGCGCTCGACATAGGCGAGCAGCCCGTCGATGTTGGGGAATTTGTCTTCGTGGAAGGTGACCAGCGCGCCCTTTGGCCCGACGTCGATCTTGGCGATGCAGGCGCGCTTGGCGTTCAGCTTGGCCTCGATCAGGGTGAGGAGGTTTTCGGTTTCCTCGGGCAGCTTGCCGAAGCGGTCGATCATCTCGGCGGCGAATTCGTCGATGCCGCGCTTGTCCTCGACCTCGTTGAGGCGGCGGTAGAGGCCCATGCGCAGGTCGAGGTCGGGGACGAAGGTTTCGGGGATGAGGATCGGGGCGTCGACGGTGATCTGGGGCGAGAGGTCGCGGGGGCGGTCGCTGGCCATGCCGCCGGCCTTGGCGTCCATGATCGCTTCCTCCAGCATCGACTGGTAGAGTTCGTAGCCGACCTCCTTGATATGCCCCGATTGCTCGTCGCCGAGCAGGTTGCCCGCGCCGCGAATGTCGAGATCGTGGCTGGCGAGCTGAAACCCCGCGCCCAATGAGTCGAGGTCCGAGAGGACCTTGAGGCGCTTTTCCGCGCCCTCGGTCATCATCCGCTGCGGCGCGGTGGTCATGTACGCATAGGCGCGGGTCTTGGCGCGCCCGACGCGGCCACGCAGCTGGTAGAGCTGGGCAAGGCCGAAGCGGTCGGCGCGGTTGACGATCATCGTGTTGGCGGACGGGATGTCGAGGCCCGATTCGATGATGGTGGTGGAGACCAGCACCTCATATTTCTTGTCGTAGAAGGCGGACATGCGCTCCTCGACCTCGCTCGCCGCCATCTGGCCGTGGGCGACGACGTAGCGGACTTCGGGCACTTCCTCGCGCAGGAACTGTTCGATATCGGGCAGGTCGGCGATGCGCGGCGTGACGAAGAAGCTCTGCCCGCCGCGATAATGTTCGCGCAGCAGCGCCTCGCGCAAAACCACCGGGTCCCACGGCATGACATAGGTGCGGACCGCGAGGCGATCGACCGGCGGGGTCTGGATCACCGACAGCTCGCGCAGGCCGCTCATCGCCATTTGCAGCGTGCGCGGGATCGGCGTGGCGGTGAGGGTGAGCATGTGGACGTCGGACTTGAGCGCCTTCAGCCGCTCCTTGTGCGTGACGCCGAAGCGCTGCTCCTCATCGACCACGACCAGGCCGAGGCGCTTGAACTCGACGCCCTTGGCGAGGACGGCGTGGGTACCGATGACGATGTCGATCTGGCCGGATTCGAGGCCCTCCTTGGTCGCCTTGGCTTCCGCTGCGGGGACGAGGCGGGAGAGGCGGCCGATCTGGATCGGGAAGCCTTCGAAGCGGGCGACGAAATTGGTGTAATGCTGGCGCGCGAGCAGGGTGGTGGGGCAGACGACCGCGACCTGATGCCCCGCCATCGCCGCGACGAAAGCGGCGCGCAACGCCACCTCGGTCTTGCCGAATCCGACATCGCCGACGACGAGGCGGTCCATCGGCTTGCCGGCGGCGAGGTCCTCCAGCACGTCGCCGATCGCGCGGTCCTGATCGTCGGTTTCGGTAAAGGGGAAGCGGTCGACGAACACCGGGTAGCTGGCGGGATCGGCCTCGACGATGTCGGCGGGGCGCAGCGTGCGCTTGGCGGCGGTGAGGATGAGTTCGCCCGCGATCTCGCGGATGCGCTCCTTCATCTTCGATTTGCGGCGCTGCCAGGCTTCGCCGCCGAGACGGTCTAGTGAGGCACCCTCTTCGGAGGAGCCGTAGCGGGAGAGGACTTCGAGATTCTCTACGGGGACGTAGAGCTTGTCGCCGCCGGCATAGGTGAGGGCGACGCAGTCATGCGGTGCCTTTTGCACCGGGATTTGCGTGAGGCCTTCGTAGCGCCCGATGCCATGCTCGATATGCACGACGAGGTCGCCGGGGGAGAGGGTGGCGAGTTCGGCGAGGAAGGCGTCGGTCGATTTCTTGCGCCGGTTGCGGCGGACCAGCCGGTCGCCGAGCATGTCCTGTTCGGTCAGCAGTGCGATGTCGGGCGCGGTGAAGCCGTGGTCGAGGGGCAGGACGATGAGCGCGACATTGCCCGAGTCGCGGCCCCCGGCTGAGGCTCCGAGCGCTTCCTGCCAGGTCTCCGCAAAGACCGCGTTGGCGAGGCCGTGGTCGGCGAGCAGGCCCTTCAATCGCTCGCGCGAGCCGGTGGAGTAGCTGGCGAGTATCGGCTTCTTGCCCGCCTTGCGCAGCTTGGCGAGGTGATCGGTGACGGCTTCGTAGATGTTGCTCTGCGCAGCGCGTTCGGGGGCGAAGTCGCGCGGGCCGTCGACGTTGAAGTCGAGGGCGGTCGCGCTTTCGGGCTCGTGGAACGGGGTGGCGAGATGGGCGCGGGCGGATTTGAGGCGCGTCTCCCACTCGGCGGGGAGGAGGTAGAGCTGGTCGGTGCCGAGCGGGCGGTAGCTGCCCGCGTCGGTCGATTGAGCGCGGACGCGGTTGGCCTGATAGTCGGCGATTGCTTCGAAGCGCGACTCCGCCGCGCGGGCTTCGCCCGAATCGCGGACGATGACGGCGTCGGCTGGGAGGTGGTCGAACAGCGTTTCCATCCGCTCTTCGAACAGCGGGAGCCAATGCTCCATGCCGGCGAGGCGGCGGCCTTCGCTGATCGCCTGATAGAGCGGGTCGCCGGTGGCGGTGGCGCCGAACTTCTCGCGATAGCGGGTGCGGAAGCGCTTGATCGTGTCTTCGTCGAGCAGGGCTTCGGACGCGGGGAGCAGGGTGAAGCCGTCGACGCGGCCGGTGGTGCGCTGATCGGCGGGGTCGAAGGTGCGGACGCTTTCGATCTCGTCGCCGAAGAAGTCGAGGCGGAGCGCCTGCTCCGCGCCCGAGGGGTAGAGGTCGACCAGGCCGCCACGCACCGCGAACTCGCCGCTGTCGTGGACGGTGTCGGTGCGGACATAGCCGTTGGACGACAGCAGGGCGGCGAGCTTGTCGAGCGAGATGCGCTCGCCGGGCGCGAGGCGTGCGGTCATCTGGCGGATGCGGAACGGGGTCAGCGTTCGCTGGGTCGCGGCGTTGGCGGTGGTGAGGATCAGGCGCGGCTTGGTGGTGCGGGACTGGAGCGCGGCGAGCGCGGCCATGCGTTCGGCCATGATGCGCAAGGTCGGGCTGGCGCGGTCGTAGGGGGAGGCAGTCCCAGGCGGGGAACTGGATGATCTCCAGCTCGGGCGCGAAATAGGTCGCGGTGGAGGCGACCGCGCGCATCGCGGATTCGTCGGGGGCGATATAGACCGCACCTGCCTCACTGGCGCGCGCGAGATCGGCGAGCAGCCAGGGGAGAAAGCCCGTGGGGACGCCGGCAAGGGTCAGCGGCGTCTTGGCGGAGAGGATGCGGTTGAGGTCGGGCATATTCCAGTTCGTCACCCCGGCGAAAGCCGGGGTCTTTCTCCGCACGCGAGCGGCTTTTGGCAGGAGACCCCGGCTTTCGCCGGGGTGACGGGTCACTTAGAAATCGGTAAGTAATCCAGCGACTTGAGGTCATACATCATCGGCCCTTGCCAGCGCGCAGGCGTGGGTTCGGTTCCCATCGCCCAAGCCATGATGTCGACGTCCTGTTCCTCCATCAGATCCTCGAACCACGCGACTTGCTCCGCATCCCAAGTGGCCGAGCGCGCGTCGAAGAAGCCGCCGAGCATCAGGTCGGCTTCCTTGACGCCGCGGTGCCAGGCGCGGAAGCGGAGGCGTTTGAGGCGGGTGTCGTGATCCATGTTTTTCCAACGCAAATAGGCCGACGGCGCTGGAATGCGCCCTCGGCTTGGGTGTAGGCAGGCAGATAGAGATGCGTCCCGATATCCTCAACCCGCTCTTTGCCGAAGTCACCGCGCTCAAGGGCGTGGGGCCGCAGCTGGCCAAGCCGCTCGAGCGGCTGGGGCTGGCACGGGTGGTGGATGTCGCCTTCCATTTGCCGAGCGGTTACATCGACCGGCTGCCGCGCGAGGAGCTGGATCAGGCAGATGTCGGGCGGACGATCGCGATTCGGCTGACCCCGGTGAATTACCGCATGAGCGGCAGCGCGCGGGCGCCGGCGCGGGTCGAGGCGACGGATGCGCGCGGCAATTATGTGACGCTGGTCTTTTTGGCGGGAATAGCGGCTGGGCGAAGAAGCAGCTGCCGCTGAACGAAGCCAAATGGGTGTCGGGCCGGCTCGACCAGTACGGGCAGGAACTGCAGATCGTGCACCCGGAGATTGCCGCGATCACCGATCCGCGGCCGGGCGGGCGCGAGGCGATCTATCCGCTGTCGGAGGGGATGACGTCGAAGCGGCTGGCGGATTTTGCGGCGCAGGCGGTGGCGCGCGCGCCCGATCTTCCCGAATGGATCGAGCCGAGCTTGAAGGATCGCAAGGGCTGGCCCGACTGGCGTGATGCGCTGGCCGCGATCCATGCCGATCCGGCGGATGTCAGGGCGCGCGACCGGCTGGCCTATGACGAGGTGTTCGCCAATCAGCTGGCGTTGATGCTGGTGCGCGGTGCCGCGCGGGCGAAGAAGGGGCGGGCATTGCAGGGCGACGGGCGGCTGCGCGATGCGCTGCATTTGCCCTACACGCCGACGGGGGCGCAGGCGCGGACGATCCGCGAGATCGAGGGCGACATGGCGCAGCCGCGCCCGATGCTGCGGCTGCTGCAGGGCGATGTCGGCGCGGGCAAGACGCTGGTGGCGGCGATGGCGCTGCTGATCGCGGTGGAGGCGGGGGGCGCAGGGGGCGATGCTGGCGCCGACCGAAATCCTCGCGCGGCAACATTATGAGACGTTGCGCAAGCTGTTCGCCGGGCTGGGTGTCGAGATCGCGATCCTCACCGGGCGCGACAAGGGGCGCGCGCGGGAGGCGACGTTGATGGGCGTCGCCGATGGATCGATCGACATACTGATTGGGACGCATGCGATCTTTCAGCAGGGGGTGGAGTATCGCGACCTAGGGCTGGTCGTGGTGGACGAGCAGCATCGCTTTGGCGTGGCCGAGCGGATGATGCTGCAGGCCAAGGCGAAGACCGCGCCGCATCTGCTGGTGATGACCGCGACCCCGATCCCGCGCACGCTGCAACTCGCGACGCATGGCGAGATGGATGTGAGCAAGCTCGACGAGATGCCACCGGGCCGCATGCCGATCGAGACCAGCGTGATCAGCGAGGAGCGGATCGAGGAGGTGGTCAACGGCCTTGCCCGGCATCTGTCGTCGGGAGGGCAGGCATATTGGGTGTGCCCGCTGGTTGAGGAGAGCGAGAAGACCGACCTGGCCGCCGCCGAGGCGCGGGCCGAGGCACTGCGCGCACGGTTCGGGGAGCGGGTGGGCCTGGTCCATGGCCGGATGAAGGGGCCGGAGAAGGACGCGGTGATGGCGCGCTTTGCCGGCGGCGAACTTGGGGTGCTGGTCGCGACGACGGTGATCGAAGTCGGGGTCGATGTCCCCAACGCGACGCTGATCGTGATCGAGGCGGCGGACCGGTTCGGGCTCGCCCAGCTACACCAGCTGCGCGGGCGCGTCGGGCGCGGCGGGGGGCGGTCGGTGTGCGTGCTGTTGCGCGGGGGGACGTTGAGCGAAACCTCGCGCGCGCGGCTGGCGCTGATGCGCGAGACCAATGACGGGTTTCGGATTGCCGAAGAGGATCTGCGGCTGCGCGGCGCGGGCGAGATGCTGGGGACGCGGCAATCGGGGGAACAGACCTTCCGGCTCGCTCCGCCCGAGAAGTTCGCCGAGCTGATAGCGGCGGCGACCGATGACGCTCGGCTGCTGGTCGACCGCGACGGCGGGCTGGACGGGGAGCGCGGGCAGGCGGCGCGTGTGGCGTTGTATTTGTTCGAGCGGGATGCTGCGGTGGGGTTGTTGCGTGCGGGGTAGCGATGAGCGAAGCCCCCGCTGAAGGAAGCGCAAAGCACTTCCTAACTCTGACTGTTTTCGACACTCTGTCCTAAGGGAAACGGCTCGGAGACTTATATGCGGTCAGCGCTTATCATCGCATCTTTGCTTTGGTTCACGGTTGCGTATGCGCAGGACGTGCAAACAGGCTCCGTAGCTGAGGCACCCGCAAACAATCAGGAAATGGCGGATATTTTCGCTGCCGATCAGGCTGCACGTGCAGAGCCTTCAAAGATCGATTGGGAAAAGCTCAGCGCTTCTGACAAGCTGCGGCGCGTTCGAACTCAGGCGCTGGTCGATGCCGGCAAACTGAATAGCGCCGATGACTACTATCATGCGGCTTATGTATTTCAGCACGGCGATGAGGCTGAAGATTGCCTGAAGGCTCATGCTTTTGCGGTTATCGCTGCCGCTCGCGGCAAGCGCGAAGCTAGCTGGATCGCCGCGGCGACGCTTGATCGCTATCTGCAACGGATCGGCCAGCCGCAAATCTATGGCACCCAGTTTAGACGCGCACCCGGCGGGAAATGGACGCAAGAACCCTATCGGCGCGATTTGTTGTCGGATGCGATCCGACAGGCTTCTGGCGTACCGACCGTCGCCGCACAAGAAGCGCTGAGGGCTGATTGGGAACGCCGCCTTCCGTAGCGCAATGGCGGGCTGGACGGCGTGTGGGGGCGCGGCGCTTGAGGTTGGAGTGCTGCGCTCGGGGAGGGGTGGACCCCGGCACGGGGGCCAGGGTGACGATAAGAGTGTTGCGGGCGGGTGCGGCGATCTCGCCCCTCCCCTTCAGGGGAGGGGGTTTAGAAAGGCTCAACCCGCCTTCAGCATCTGTGCCAGCAACTCGTAATAGCTCGCCAGATCGACCGCGCTGTCGAAGCTCACGCCGATGCGGCCCCCGAGCGCCCAGCGGATTTCCGCCGGGACTGCGCCGACCACCGGGAGCATCACGCGCAGCCGGTCGCCCTCGGCAAAGGGGTGTTCGCAGCGTGCCATCAGGCCGTGGGGAGAGACGTTGACGATCAGCAGCGTGTGCGGCTGGGCGTCGGGGCCGAAGGCGCGGGCGCGGAAATGGACTTCGTCGCGCTCGGTGGTCCGGCGATCACTGTCGGCGGCTGTGGCCCGCACGATGGACGAGAATTGATAACTCACGCTGCCCCCGAAACTCGAAGCTCTCGTAGGATACTTCTAGTTCAGGGGTGTAAACAGCACGGGAATCAGCGTGGTTACCAAGCCTCTGCGTGTTTTTACGAGGGGGTGAGCATCCCGTGATGCTTCTTGCCCGCCGAGACGCGGATTTCCGCCGCGCCGACGGTGACCGTCGCCGCCTCGTCGCTGACCTTTTCGCCGTCGATGCGTGCGCCGCCGCCCTTGATCAGGCGGCGGGCCTCGCCCTTTGACGCGGCGAAGCCGAGGCCGACGAGCGCGTCGACGACGCTGATCTCGCCGCTGACCGACAGGGTCGGGAGCGCGTCGCCGGAGGTGCCTTCCTCGAACGTCTTGCGGGCGGTCTCCTCGGCAGCCAACGCGGCGTCGCGGCCGCGGCACATGGCGGTGGCTTCGGTGGCGAGAATCTTCTTCGCCTCGTTGATCTCCGCCCCCTGGAGCGCTTCGAGGCGGGCGATTTCGTCGAGCGGCAGGTCGGTGAACAGACGCAGGAAGCGGCCGACATCGCGGTCGTCGGTGTTGCGCCAGAATTGCCAGTAATCGAAGGCGGGCAGCGCGTCTTCGTTGAGCCACACCGCGCCCGACATGGTCTTGCCCATCTTGCCGCCGTCCGCCGTGGTGATCAGCGGGGTGGTGACGCCGTACACCTCGGTCCCGTCGACGCGGCGCGACAGTTCGATGCCGTTGACGATGTTGCCCCACTGGTCCGACCCGCCCATCTGCAGGCGGCATCCGGCGCGGCGCGACAACTCCAGGAAGTCGTATCCCTGGAGGATCATGTAGTTGAATTCGAGGAACGACAGCGACTGTTCGCGGTCGAGGCGGAGCTTGACCGAGTCGAAGCTGAGCATCCGGTTGATCGAGAAATGCTTCCCGATGTCGCGCAGGAACGGGATGTACTCGAGCTTGTCGAGCCAGTCGGCATTGTCGACCATCACCGCGTCGGTCGGGCCGTCGCCAAAGGTCAGGAACTTCTCGAACACCGTCTTGATCGACGCGACATTGGCCGCGATGACCTCGTCCGTCATCAGCTTGCGCGCTTCGTCCTTGAAGCTGGGGTCGCCGATCTTGCCGGTGCCGCCGCCCATCAGCACGATCGGCTTGTGCCCGGTCTGTTGCATGCGGCGCAGCAGCATGATCTGGACGAGGCTGCCGACATGCAGCGAGGGCGCGGTGGGATCGAAACCGATATAGCCGGGCACGATCTGCTTGGCGGCCAGCGCGTCGAGCGCAGTGGCGTCGGTGACCTGGTGGATGTAGCCACGGTCGGACAGGGTGCGGAGCAGATCGGATGCGTATTCGGTCATGGTGCGCGGGCGGTTAGCACAATTTGGGATGAGTGAAACATATGGAGTGGAAGCTGATTGCCCATCCAAGTGGCGCGACGCCGAAATTTGTTGTTTCCGCCAGTTACCGGCAACTCGATTCAGAGCTGTGGGCGTTCAGCTATCGCGTCACGGGGGCGGTGTCAGGCTTGGTCGTGCCGCGCCCCGGACGTGCGTCGCCAGCCCGGACAGATAATTTGTGGCAAACCACCTGTTTCGAGGCGTTTGCCCGAGTTGGCGGCGAGTGCGCTTATCGTGAGTTCAACTTCTCGCCGAGTGGCGACTGGGCTGTGTACGCATTTGACGACTATCGACGCGCGATGACCCGCCCATTGGTGGGGCAGGAACTGACAGTCATGGCGATCGAGGACTCCGACTGCCTGGTAGTCGAAGCGATATTCGCTCGGCGTGAATTGGCGGGTGGCGATCAACTCAATCTCACCGCCGTGATCGAAGAAACCGACGGCACAAAATCCTATTGGGCGCTGGCGCATCCGGGGGACAGGCCAGACTTTCATCATCCGGATGGGTTCGTGCTTGAACTCCCGGGGGCAGCGTAATCGCGACGCGAATAGATGGTTGCAAATACAAACCATCTGTCCATCGCCCGAATAGTTTCGTCGCATAACTGTTATTGACATGAACAATTTCAAATGTGAGTAATATCGCACCGCCGATCGCCAAGAATCGCGGGTGACAGGGGAGTGTGACGATGGGTCGAGGGACTTCGCGCGCGCAGGGCCGTGCAGCATCCAGCATCGCCGCGATTGCGGCATTTCTGAGCTTTACCGCAGCCGCGCCCGCGCTGGCGCAGGATGCTGCAGAAGAGGCGTCGTCGGCAGCCAGCGACGAGATCGTCGTCACCGCGCGCCGCCGTGAGGAGAGCCTGCAGGACACACCGGTCGCCATCTCCGCGTTCAGCGCCGAGACGCTGCAGGAACGGCAGATCACCCAGACTCAGGATCTTGAGCGGATCACGCCGAGCCTGCAGTTCAAGCCCGCCGGCCAGCTGTCGGGCAACAGTGCATCGTCGGTCGTGTTCATCCGCGGCGTGGGGCAGGTCGATCCGACCGCAGCGGTCGATCCGGGCGTCGGGGTCTATCTCGACGAAGTATATCTGGGCCGCGCCGTGGGCGGTGCGATCGATTTCGGCGATATCGCCGGGGTCGAAGTGCTGCGCGGGCCGCAGGGGACGCTGTTCGGACGCAACACGATCGGCGGCGCGATTCTGGTCCGCACGCAACAGCCCAAGCTGGGCGAGTTCAGCGGCCGGGCGCGGGTGCGCGGTGGCAGCGAGAACCTGATCGAGGGCTTTGGCGTGGTCAACGTGCCGCTGGGCAGCACCGTCGCCGCGCGCGTTTCGGGCGGGTTTCGCAAGCGCGACGGTTACGTGATCCGTGCGGTCGACGGCCTCGATCTGGGCAATGAGAACCGCTTCTCGCTCGCCGCGTCGCTGCTGTGGGAGCCGTCGAGCGACTTCGACCTGTTCGTGCGCGCCGATTACAGCAAGCAGGACGAGAATGGCGCGCCGTTCACCTTTGCAGGCATCAATGAACAGGCGCCGGTCGCCGCAATCGCCAGCGTCGCTGCGGGCTGCCCCGGCGCGACGATCCCGTTCGCGCCTTTGGTCCCCGGCGATCCGCGCTTCGGCGCGCCGAACGTGCCGATGATCAACGACATCCGCTGCGCCAACGACCTTCAGGCGCGCGGGCCTTATGTCAACGGCGGCACCGCGCCGGTCGAGAGCAATTCGGAAGTGTGGGGCATCGGCGCGACCGCCAATATCCGCCTGACCGATGTCGCGTCGGTCAAGCTGATCACCTCCTACCGCGAGACCGAATCGCGCGGTATCCGCGACGGCGACAATACGCCGCTGCTGCTGATTACTACCGATGTCGCGGCGCAATCGGCGCAGTTCAGCCAGGAGGTTCAGCTTCAGCTCGACTTCGGATCGGTCAATGCGATCATCGGCGGATATTATTTCAACGAGGTCACCGACGAGCGCGCGACCGTGCCGCTCGCCTTCCCGCCCTCGCCGCCGGTGATCGGGTCGCTGCTGGCGGGTGGGCCGGGGTCGCGCGACTTGCAGCTGTCGCGGCTCAAGACCGATTCGGTCGCGGCGTTCGGCGAGCTGGCGTGGAACGTCACCGACGCGCTCGAGATCAGCGGCGGCCTGCGCTATACCAGCGACCGCAAACATTATCGCGGGACGGTGCTCAACCTGTTCCCGGCGACCCTGCCCGACCCCAATCCACTGCCCACGCTGGCCACGTCGCAGGGCGGGACGCTGTTCATCTTCAATCGCCCGTTCATGCAGGATTTCTCGGCGCTGACCGGCTCCGCCAGCATCCAGTATCGCTGGAACGACGCGATCAGCACCTATGCGTCCTATGCGAAGAGCTTCAAGTCGGGCGGCTACAACACGCGCTACAACGCCGCGCCCGCAGGTAATCTGCCCGTGCCGTTCGCCGAGGAAAGCGTCACCAGTTACGAAATCGGTGCGAAGACCAATATCGGGCGTCTGCGCCTGAACCTCGCCGCGTTCCAGGCCGAATATCAGGATATCCAGCTGATCTTCCGCCAGGGCGTCGTGCCGCTGCTGTTCAACGCGGGTGAGGCGCGCATCCGCGGGCTCGAGGCCGAAGCCAGCCTGCGCACGAGCTGGGGGCTGACCTTCGACGCGGGGATCAGCCTGCTCGACGACCAGATCAAGAGCATCACCCCGGTGCCCGGCGCGACCGCAACGGTGACGCCCAACGACGACCTGCCCTTCACGCCGGACGTGCAGGCCAATTTCGGCATCGCCTATGCGATCCCGCTGGGCGGCGACATGACCCTGACGCCGCGCGTCGATGGCAGTTACCAGTCCAAGATCACCTTCATCACCGGCAGCATCCCGCTGATCGAGGAGGACGGCTATTTCGTCGGCAACGCCTCGCTGACGCTCAAGCTCGGAAACGGGATTGAGGTCAGCGGCGGCGTCAACAACCTGCTCGACGAGCGCTATCTGATCCAGGGCAACGCCTCGCTGGCGACGCTGGGCTATGCCGAGCGCATCTTCGCCCGCCCGCGCAGCTGGTATGTCCAGGTGGCGGCTTCGTTCTGATCGGGACGGGGAGGCTCGCGCGGGCCTCCCCGCCCATATGGCCCCGTCCGGGCCGCACTCCACTTGCCTGTCACCTCGGCCGCCGTGCCGGGGGCCACCGGGTGTCACGCGCGGCGCAAGAGGCTTGAAGCCAGCCAGTGCGGATGTGTGGACCCCGGAACAAGTCGGAGGTGACGAAGTTGGGGGGTGCGGGGCTTGCTTCCCTTTCCAACTCCCGGCACCTGAAGCCTCATGAACTTCGGTATCGACCGGCTGCTCGCCGACCCCGCGCTTCTCGGACAACTCAAGGGCCGCCGCGTCGCGCTGCTCGCGCACCCCGCGTCGGTGACGGCGGACCTGACCCACAGCGTCGACGCGCTGGTCGCGGCGGGGCTGGATGTGTCGGCGATGTTCGGGCCACAGCACGGCGTGCGCGGCGACCTGCAAGACAATATGATGGAATCGCCGGACTATACCGACCCCACTTACGGGATGCCGGTATTCAGCCTGTATGGCGAAGTGCGGCGGCCGACGGGCCAGTCGATGCATACGTTCGACGTGGTGCTGATCGATCTGCAGGATCTGGGCTGCCGCATCTACACCTATGTCACGACCCTGCTCTACATGCTCGAAGCGGCAGCGGCGCATGGCAAGGAAGTGTGGGTGCTCGACCGACCGAACCCGGCGGGACGCCCGGTCGAGGGACTGACCCTGCTGCCCGGATGGGAAAGCTTTGTCGGCGCGGGACCGATGCCGATGCGGCACGGCATGACTTTGGGGGAGATGGGCGCGTGGTTCATCGATCACTTCAAGCTCGACGTCGCCTATCGCGTGATCGCAATGCAGGCGTGGCAGCCCGAGGCAGCGCCCGGCTATGGCTGGCCGCCCGAGCGGGTGTGGATCAACCCCAGTCCCAATGCCGCCAACGTCAACATGGCGCGCGCCTATGCGGGGACGGTGATGCTGGAGGGCACGACGCTGTCCGAAGGCCGTGGGACCACCCGCGCGCTGGAGCTGTTCGGCGCGCCGGATATCGACGGCAAGGCGGTAATTGCCGAGATGCGGCGGATCGCGCCGGAATGGACCGCGGGTTGCACGCTGCGCGATTTCTGGTTCCAGCCGACCTTCCACAAGCATGTCGGGCAATTATGCAGCGGCGTGTTCATCCATGCCGAGGGGGCGGGGTACGACCACGCTGCGTTCCGGCCGTGGCGGTTGCAGGCGTTGGGGTTCCGGGCGATCCGGGCGTTGTACCCGGATTACGATCTGTGGCGCGATTTTCCCTATGAATATGAGTTCGAGAAGCTGGCGATTGATGTGATCAATGGCGGGCCGGGGTTGCGGGCGTGGGTCGATGATGCCGGGGCTGCGCCGGACGATCTGGATGCGGCTGCCGGGGCGGATGAGGCGGCGTGGGTGGAGATGCGGGCGCGGTTCCTGTTGTACTGACCGTGCTCCTGCGAAGGCAGGAGCCCAGAGTTCACAGGCCGATTGCTCCGCCACTCTGGGCTCCTGCCTGCGCAGGAGCGCGGAAGGTGCTTCCCCCGCCGAATCAATTCGCCTAACCGGGCAAGATGCTGGCGGGGCTGATCTTTGCGACCGAGGATGCGGGGGACCGGGCGGGGGTGCTCGCCGCGACGCTGCCGTTCGGCGGCATGACGCTGCTCGAATATCAGGCGCGGCTGCTGATCGGGGCCGGGGCCGGGCATATTCTGATCGCGGTGAGCCGGGTTACGCCGGCGCTGCTGGGGGCGGTTAACCGCGCGGCCAAGCGTGGCGTGCCGGTCGATATCGTGCGGTCGGCGGCGGAGGCGGCGGCGCGGGTCCACCCGCTCGCGCATGTCGTGGTGATCGCCGATGGGTTAGTCACGACCGACGATGTGATCGACCGGATGGCAGGTGAAGGCAAGGACGCGATCCTGGTGACGCAGGAGCCCGCCGCATCTCTCGAGCGGGTCGACGCGCGCAATTGCTGGGCAGGGGTTGCGCACACCCCGGCGCGGCGGATCAAGGATATTGCCGACTTCCCGCCCGATTATGATTTCCAGTCCACCCTGCTGCGCGCGATCGTGCAGGCGGGGGCGGAGCAGGTGATGCTGTCGGCGGGGGCGGTGCGGGCCGGACACGGCGTGGAGCGCGAGGGTGCGGCGCTGGCCAGCCGCAGCAACGCGGTGCTGGCCGCGCTGACCGAACGGCGGACAAGCTGGGCCGATCGTCATGTCTTTACCCGCATCGCGCGCTGGGTGCTGCCCAAGGTGGTCGAAAAGGGCATCCCCGCCTGGCTGCTGATGGGCGGTGGTGCGCTGACCGGCGCGGGTGCGGTCGCGCTGATCGCGTTCGGTTTTGCGTGGGGCGCGGGAGTGGCGATCCCAGGTGTCGCCGCACTGGCGACTGGCGCGGCGCTGTCGGCACTGCGCGGCGAGGAGAAACGCGCGCTGATGCAGGAGGCGCTGATCGGTGCCATTGTCGGCGCGGTAGTCGGCGCGCTGGGGCTGATCGAGATGCGTCTGGACAAGACGCTGGACGGTGTAATCCTCGCATTGGTGACGATCGCCGCGACTGCCATCGCCGAACGGACCCAGGCGGTGATCCGTCGCTGGTGGGGCAGCCCGGCGGCATATCTGCTGCTGCTCACCCCCTTCGCGATTGCGGGTCGGGCCAGCTGGGGGCTGGCGGTGATCGCCATCTATGCCTTTGTGACGCTCGCGGCGGCGGTTGAGAGCCGGCGGGAAAAGCCTTAGGGCTGCCTTAACCGCATTTCGCTATTCCGGAGACCATGTCCGACCCGAATGTCGACATGAGTGACGGCACCACCAATCGGGGTGCCCGCACGTTGCTTGCGCATGCCGCAGGCGCGGACGCTGCCGCTTGGCGTGGTCTGGCGACGGCAATCGACGATTTCTTCCTCCCCGAATCGCACCGGCTGGATGAGCGGACGCGGGTTGGCCTCGCCCGCTTGCTGCGCGCGCTGGTCGACACGGTCGAGGGCGAGATTCGCGATCATGGCGTACGCCAGCTTCGGGTGCAGGGCGAAACTGCGCTGGCCGATACGCTTGCCGAAGCCGAGGGGGTGTTCGACCCGCTGTGCGATTCGGGCCTGCTGCGCGACCGTGAATTGATGGCGGAGCTGATCGCGCAGGTACGCCAGGAGTTGCTGGCCAGCAGCATGCCGGTGCAGGCGCATGACGATCCCGAACGGCCGAGCCTGATCAACCGATTCGTCCAGCATCCCGACCGGGTGCTGGCGCAGAGCGCGATGGGCGTGCTGATCGCCGAAAGCCGACGCCGCAGCCTTCCCGAAGCCGGGCCGCTGCCGCAGACCGATCTGCCCGCCGAGCTGCACCACAAGCTGGTCTGGTGGGTCGCGGCTGCGTTGCGTTTGCGCGTGGCCGCTGCGGATATCGCGACGCTTGACCGTGTGCTGGCCGAAGCGGCGCAGCGCAGCCTGTCGGCGCATGATGAGGGCGATCGGGTCGAGGCGGCAGTGATGCGCCTCGCAGCGGCAATCGACGCGCAGCCCGACGAGCTTCCAGAATTGCTCAACGAAGCGCTGGGCGACCGGCGCGTGACCTTGTTCGCGGGGCTGCTCGCGCATGCGCTCGGGGTGGACTACGCCGTTGCGCGCAGCCTGGCGCTCGACGCAGGGAGCGGGCGGTTGTGGGTCGCGCTGCGCGCGCTGGACCTCGATCGTGAGGCGATCGCGCGGCTGGGCCTCGTGCTCACCGAAGCCGATCCGCGCCGTGACATCGAGGCATTCGCCAACACGCTCGACACGATCATGGCTGTCGCGGTCGAGGACGCACGCGCGGCGCTCGCGGGATTGCGGCTTCCGCCAGACTATCGCGCCGCGATTCAGGCGCTGGCGCGCGCGGCATGAACGCGATCGACCCGCATCTTCCCATCGCAATCGGGCGCGTCGGGCGCGACGGGCGGCTGCTCGACGCAGAGCCGCGCCTGTCCGACCTCAACAGCCGTGCGGGCGGCAAGCAGGGCGAGCCGCTGGCAGTGCCGCAAATCGCGTCGATTGCGCGGCTCGCGCTGCGGCTGGGCATCGCCATCTCGCGCAACATCGTCGCGGCGGACGGCGAGGACGATATCGACCTGTGGGTTCGTGCCGAGCCCGATGCCGACGGCGTCCGGCTGGAGGTCAGCGGATGGCGTCCCCGCGCGGCATGGCGGGCGGCGGAGGATGAGGGGCGCGAGGATGATTTCCTGCGCAGCGATGCGGATTGGGTGTGGGAATGCGATTCGGCGATGCGGCTGACGCATCTGTCGATCGAGGCGGGAGCGCGCTACGGATTCGATGCGGGCAAGATGCTTGGTCAGCCGCTGACCCTGCTGTTCGCGCTGGAGGCGGATGAGGAGGGCGCGCTGCCGATCCTGACTGCTGCTGCGGAGCAGGGGCGGTTCGAGGGGCAGGTCGCCGAACTGCGCGGCACCGGTCGCCGCGTCCGGCTGTCGGCCAGCCCGCGCGTCGATGCGCAGGCGCGCTTTGCCGGCTTTACCGGCGCGGCCGAGATGATCGACCCGGCGGAGGACACTGCCCCGTCGCAGCCCGTCGCGCCGCAAGCGGTGTTCACCAACGAGTTCGGCCAGCGGCTGGACCGTGCGCTGCGCAAGCCGCTGAGCCGGATCATCGCCAATGCCGACAGCATCAGCGCCCAGCTCGATGGGCCACTGCGCGCCGATTATGCCGACTATGCCGGCGACATCGCCAATGCCGGCCGGCATTTGCTATCGCTGGTCGATGATCTGGCGGACCTTACCGCCGTCGAGCGCGACGATTTCGAGGTCGAGGCCGAGCCGATCGATCTCGCCGATGTCGCGCGTCGCGCCGCCGGGCTGCTCGCGGTGCGCGCGAGCGAGGCCGATGTGCGGATCGACAAGCCCAAGGCGGACGAGAGCCTGCCCGCCACCGGCGAGTTCCGTCGCGTCCTGCAGATCATGGTCAACCTCATCGGCAACGCGCTGCGCTATTCGCCGCCGGGCGGATCGGTCTGGGTGCGGCTGGAGCGCGAAGGGCAGCTCGGCTGCGTCATCGTCGCCGATCAGGGCAAGGGCATCGCGGCCGAGGATCAGGCACGCATTTTCGAGAAATTCGGTCGGGTCGACCCCAGCGAGCCGGGCGGCAGCGGGCTTGGCCTGTATATCGCTCGGCGGCTTGCCCGCGCGATGGGCGGTGATATCACCGTGGACAGCGCACCCGGCCAGGGCGCGCGCTTTGTCCTGACCCTTCCTGCCCGCGAGTAAAGTCCATGATCACCCGCCGCGCAACGCTGGCTGGCCTAACCGCCGGCCTGACCCTCCCTGCGCTTGCCAAGGAACCGCCGCGCGACGTGACGCTCGCGCAGGATTTCGACGAGATGTGGGAGACGCTGCGGGACCGCTATTGCTTCTTTGGCGAGAAGGCGACCGATTGGGACAAGGTGCGCCGTGTCTATCGCCCGCGCGCGATCGCGGCACCGAGCTGGAATGATTTCGCGCACGTCCTGCGCGCCGCACTGGGCGAACTCTATGATCCGCACAGCTCGGTCCGCAGCGGTCCCAACGGCATTGCGAGGACGCCGCCGTTCGACCTGATCGTGGAGCGGAGCGCGGGCGAGTTGCGCGTGACCAGCGTTGCCGCGGACTCAGCGGCCAGCGCAGCAGGACTGGCGATCGGCGATATCGTGACCGCAGTCGATGGCGTGCCGGTCGGGGACGCGATCACGGCGGCGGCGCTGACCTGCCTGTCGCGGCCCGATCCGGCGGCGGATCATTTCGCAATCAACGCGGTGGTCGCCGGCAAGCGCGCGATGGCGCGGCAGTTCACGCTGGCGGGGAAGGGGGAGGTCGCGCTGCCGATTGTGCGGCGCGCGGAACCGCCGACCATCGCGCATCGGCGGCTGGAGGGCGGCATCGGCTGGATCGCGATCCGCAGCTTTGGCGACTATATGGCGACCGGGGCATTCGATGCCGCCTTGGCCGAACTGCGCGACGCCCCGGCGTTGATCATCGATGTGCGCGGCAATGGCGGGGGCGATACCGCGGTCGCACGCCCGATCATGGGGCGTTTCATCACCACCCGCGCGCCCTATGCACTGATGCGGCGGCGCGCGGGGCGTGGGCTGAGCGCGCCGTGGACCGAATGGGTGGAGCCGCGCGGGCCGTTCACCTATGACCGACCCGTGATCGTGCTGTGCGACCGCTGGAGCGCGAGCATGGCCGAGGGGTTTCCGATGGGGATGCGCGGTCTTGGCCGGGCCCGCATCGTCGGAACGCCGATGATGCAGCTGGGCGCGGCGGTGTTCCCGCTGCGGCTCGACCGCACGGGGTTCGAGATCCAGTATTCGGCCGAGCCGGTCTATGACGTCGCCGACCGGCCGCGCTGGAAGCTGGAGCCGGATGTGCTGGTACCCGACGATGCTGACATTCTCGCCGCCGGACTGGCCGAGGCGCAACGGATGGTCGCGGCGGCCGGACCACGCTAGGCTGGGTCCATGCCGACTCCCAAAGCGATCATCGACGAACTGCGTGCATGGGGCCTGACCCTGCCCGGCGCGCATATCAAGGCCCCCTGGCCCGATCACGCCGACCTCGCGGTCAATGACAAGACCTTTGCCTATCTGTCCACCGGCGATGCGTTCCAGATGTCGGTGAAGCTGCGCTACACCAGCGACGCAGCGCTGGAACTGCCCTATGCGACCCCGACTGCCTACGGACTGGGCAAGAGCGGCTGGGTCAGCTTCGCACCCGATGCCGACGCGATCCCCGACATGGCGCAACTGCGCGACTGGATCGAGGAAAGCTATCGCGCGCAGGCACCGAAAAGGCTGGTCAAGGAACTCGACGCGGGCGGCTGATCATCGCCACAACATCCAAAGCGCCATGGCCACCATCATCACATTCTCGGTCA
The DNA here is from genome assembly GCF_024666595.1 of Sphingomonas sp. J315. Lineage (NCBI taxonomy): Bacteria > Pseudomonadati > Pseudomonadota > Alphaproteobacteria > Sphingomonadales > Sphingomonadaceae > Sphingomonas > Sphingomonas sp. J315. Next base: position 2,708,935 of record NZ_CP088296.1, read on the forward strand.
GCGAGATAAAGCCGAGCGGGACGTTGCTGTCGCCCCCCATGCACGCGCATTTGAGGTCGCGCTTTTCGACATACACCGCCTTGAACACCGATACCGCGCCGACGCTGCCGATGAACGCGGCGAGCGGGATCGAAAGCCAGTGCAGCGCCTGTGCGGTCATCAATATGCCCGCTGCACCCTCGGCGAACGGGTAGAGATAGGCATAGGGGACCCAGCGCCGCGCGAGCAGGTCGTAGCCGAGGAACATGGTCGAGAAGCTCTCGACATCGCGGAGCTTCTGGATCGCGAGCGCGACCATGCTGAACGAGATGAACCATTCGGCGGCGCGAATGGTAAAGGGTGCGCCATAGGCGGCGTGGCTGGCGGCGAGTGCCATCAGCGCCATCATCCCGAACAACGCAATGACGGGGGCATAGCTCGTCTCGCCCTTTTCGCGGACGTGCAGGCCGAAATGGCGGCGCAGATCGTCGTGACCGCCGATCCGGCGGCCGCCGATGAAGGTCTGGGGCGTGGTCTTGACGTCGTGCTTGGCCTTGAACGCGTCGGTTTCTTCGCGGGTCTTCAGCCAGTGATCGTCCACCGCATAACCCTTTCGCTCGAGCAGCGCCTTGGACTTGAGACCATAGGGGCAGATATGGCCGGGCATGACCATACGATACAGGGTGGCGACTGGCTTGCCGGGCATGACGAACTCCTTGGATTGCCAACGTGCCCGTACCAGATAGGGTCCGTACCATGGTACGGAGTCAAGCCATGCAGGACATGACCATCGGGAGCCTCGCCAGGACAGCGGGGGTGGGTGTCGAGACGATCCGCTTCTACCAGCGGCGCGGGTTGCTGAATGAACCGAGCCGGGCGGGTGGCGTGCGCCGTTACGGCCCGGCGGACGCGGCGCGGCTGCGCTTCATCCGGACGGCGGCGGGCGCGGGATTCACGCTGGCGCAGATTGGGGAACTGCTCACGCTCGATGCGGGCGAGGATCGCGCGCGTGCGCAGGCGCTGGCGCGCGAACGCATCGCCGCGATCGACGCGCAGATGAACCGGCTGGCGGAAGCGCGGTCGGCGCTGGAGGGGCTGGCCGCGCGCTGTGCGGCGGGGGGAGGGCAAGGGCTGCCCGATCCTGATCGCGTTCGAGCGATAGCTGCGTCGGGCCAGCCGCGCTAAACTGGAGCTCGCAAGGAGAGATCATGGCCGAGCACCGCATTTTCGGGGTCAGCGTCGCGAGCGTCTATCCGCATTATGTGACCAAGGCGGAGAAGAAGGGGCGGACGGCGGCGGAGGTCGATCAGATTATCTGCTGGCTGACCGGCTATTCGCTCGCGCAGCTGCATGCGGAGCTGGATAAGAAGACCAGTTTTCGCGACTTTTTCGCGGCGGCTCCGGCGTTGAACCCGGCGCGGGCCGCGATCACCGGGGTGATTTGCGGCATCCGCGTCGAAAATATCGAAGACCCGCTGATGCGCGAGCTGCGCTATATGGACAAGCTGATCGACGAGCTGGCCAGGGGCAAGGCGATGGACAAGATCCTGCGCGCGCCGCCCGCCTGAACCTCACCCGCCGCGCGGCTTGACCGGAATGCGCAGGTAGCGGACGCCGTTCGCTTCCGCTTCGGGCAGCTGCCCGGCGCGGACATTGACCTGGATCGAGGGGAGCAGCAGCTTCGGCACCGCCAGCGTCGCGTCGCGTGCCTCGCGCATCGCGACGAATTCGTCTTCGTCGATGCCATCATGGACATGCTTGTTGCCGCGCCGCTGGTCGCCGACGGTGGCTTCCCAGCGATAGTCCTCGCGACCCGGGGCCTTGTAGTCGTGGCACAGGAACAGCCGCGTCTCCTCAGGGAGCGCGAGCAGCTTGCGGATCGAGCGATAGAGTGTGCGGGCGTCGCCACCGGGGAAATCCGCGCGCGCCGTGCCGTAATCCGGCATGAACAACGTGTCGCCGACGAACGCCGCGTCGCCGATGCGATAGGCGATGTCGGCGGGGGTGTGGCCGGGGACGTGCAGCACCTCGACCTCCAGTTCGCCCAGCGCGAACCGCTCGCCATCGGCGAAGAGGCGGTCGAAGTCGGACCCGTCGGTCTTGAGGTCGGTGAGGTTGAACACCGGGCGGAAGATCTTCTGCACATCGCGGATATGCTCGCCGATGCCGATCCACGCGCCGGTCCGCGCCTTTATCAGCGGCGCTCCGGAGAGGTGGTCGGCATGGGCATGGGTTTCGAGCACCATCACGATCCGCCAGCCGCGTGCGTCCGCGCGTGCCAGCACCTGATCGACCGAGGTCGAGTCGACCTCGCCGCTCGCCGGGTCGAAATCATGGACCGGGTCGATCACTGCGGCGTCGCCGGTGGCGAGGTCGGCGACCAGATAGGTCACGGTGTTGGTCGGTTCGTCGAAGAACGCTTCGATCACGGGTTGCATGGCTTCCTCCATTCGATGCTTGACAATATATAAGTAATATCTAAATTAGCAAGAACTAATGTAAGGATGTGCTGATGCTGAAAGTTCCGATGGACCTGGCGACGTTTGCGGCGAAGGCCGATGGCGTGGCCGCATTGCTCAAGGCGATGGGCAATGGCCGGCGCCTGATGGTGCTGTGCAAGCTGGTCGAACATGGCGAGATGAACGTCACCGACCTGGCGCGTGAGGTTGCGCTGTCGCAGTCGGCGCTGTCGCAGCACCTCGCCAAGATGCGCGACGAGGGGCTCGTCGCCTTTCGCCGCGAGGGGCAGACATTGTGGTACCGGATCGCCGATCCGCGGACCGAGGCGCTGCTCGCGACCCTCTACCAACTCTATTGCAAGGACTGACGAGATGACGATGGCGCAATTGACGCCCGCCGATGCGCGGCGGGCGGTGGAGGCCGGCGCGCTGCTGGTCGATATCCGCGAGGCGGACGAGCATGCGCGTGAGAATATTCCGGGCGCGGTCAACGTGCCGCTGGCACGGATCGGCGAGGTCGCAGCGCTGGGCCGGCCGTTGGTGTTCCATTGCCGGTCGGGGATGCGGACGGCGGCGAATGCGGAGGCATTGCGCGCCGCGGCGGGCGGTTCGCCCTGCCATCTGCTCGAAGGCGGGATCGACGGCTGGCGCAAGGCCGGGCTCCCGACCGCGCGCGACCGCAAGCATCCGCTGGAGATCATGCGTCAGGTGCAGATTGGCGCGGGTTCGCTGACGCTGCTCGGTGTTGCGCTCGGCTTCCTCGTCCATCCCGGCTTTTTCGGCCTGTCGGCGTTCGTCGGTGCAGGGCTGACGCTTGCGGGCGCGACCGGATGGTGCGGCATGGCGCTGTTGCTGCGGCGGATGCCGTGGAACCGCGCGCTGCAGGCGGGGTAAGCGATCATGCTCGCCGCAACCATCCTGTCGGGCGCGCTGATCGGCCTCGTTCTCGGGCTGGTCGGTGGGGGCGGGTCGATCCTCGCCGTACCGCTGCTGGTCCATGTCGTGGGCGTCGGATCGGCGCATGCCGCGATTGGGACGGCGGCGGTGGCGGTGGCGGCCAATGCACTGGCGGGACTGGTCGGCCATGCGCGTGCCGGGACGGTGAAGTGGCGCTGCGGCGGGTTGTTCGCGGTGGCGGGCGTGGTGGGCGCTGCGGCGGGCGCCGAACTGGGCAAGGCGATAGATGGACAGCGGCTGCTGTTGCTGTTCGGGCTGCTGATGATTGCCATCGGACTGACGATGCTCCGCGAGCGGCGGGGCGTGGAGATGCCCGATGTCCGCCTGACTCGCGATACCGCAGGGCATCTGGTTCCGCGCCTTGTTCCCGCGGGGCTGGCGGTCGGCCTTGCCTCGGGCTTTTTCGGGATCGGCGGCGGGTTTCTGATCGTCCCCGCGCTGATCGCCGCAACGCGGATGCCGCTGACCTATGCAGTGGGCACGTCGCTGGTCGTCGTGAGCGCGCTCGGGGCGACCACGGCGGGTTCCTATGCGCTGTCGGGCTATGTCGACTGGCGCGTCGCCGGGCTGATGCTGTTGGGCGGGGTCGCAGGGGCCGTGGCCGGCATCGCGCTCGGCAAGCGGATGGCGGCGCGCAAGGGGCTGCTGGAGAAGCTGTTCGCGATCGTGGTGATCGCGGTGGGCCTGTACCTGATCGTCGCGCGCTGAGCGGTCAGCGGCGACGCATCGCCGCGACCAGGATCACGCCGACTGCTGCCAGCAATGCGCCGCGCAACGCCCATTCTCGGTCGGCGATCATGAAGCTCTGCGGCGGCCAGTTGAGCAGGTCGAGCCCCTGCGCGACCCAGAGCAGGCCGACCAGCACGGCCACGATGCCGGCAAAGGCGAGGATGTTGCGGCGCATGCGTGTCTCCGGTTCAGATTAACGGCTCAAACGAAACGGGGACCGCCGCATTGCGACGATCCCCATATTTCCGTCAACGCAGCCTTGGCCTCAGCGCTGGCTGACCGGCACATAGTCGCGCTGGGTCGGGCCAGTGTAGAGCTGGCGCGGGCGACCGATCTTCTGGTCGGGGTCGCTGATCATTTCGTTCCACTGTGCGACCCAGCCGACGGTGCGGGCGAGCGCGAAGAGGACGGTGAACATCGTCGTCGGGAAGCCGATCGCCGAGAGGATCACGCCCGAATAGAAGTCCACATTCGGATACAGCTTCTTGTCGATGAAATACTGGTCGCTGAGCGCGATCCGCTCGAGCTCGCGCGCGGTGTCGAGCACCGGGTCGCTGATCCCGAGCTTGTCGAGCACTTCGGTCGCGGCCTTCGACAGCACCTTCGCGCGCGGGTCGAAATTCTTGTACACGCGATGGCCAAAGCCCATCAGGCGGAACGGATCGTCCTTGTTCTTCGCGCGGGCGATATATTCCGGGATGCGGTCGGGATGACCGATCTCACGCAGCATGTTGAGTGCCGCCTCGTTCGCGCCGCCATGCGCAGGACCCCACAGGCAGGCGATGCCCGCCGCGATGCACGCGAACGGATTGGCGCCCGACGAACCGGCGAGGCGGACGGTCGAGGTCGACGCATTCTGCTCGTGGTCGGCATGAAGGATGAAGATCTTGTCCATTGCCGCCTCGATCACCGGATCGACGACATATTCCTCGGCCGGGACGCCGAACGTCATGCGCAGGAAGTTGCCGGTGTAGGACAGCGAATTGTCCGGATAGAGGAACGGCTGGCCGACGCTGTACTTGTACGCCATCGCCGCGATCGTCGGCATCTTGGCGATCAGGCGGTGCGACGCCACCATCCGCTGGTGCGGATCGCTGATGTCGGTCGAATCATGGTAGAAGGCCGAGAGCGCACCGACCACGCCGCACATGATCGCCATCGGGTGCGCGTCGCGGCGGAAGCCGCGATAGAAGGTCGCGAGCTGCTCGTGCAGCATGGTGTGGCGGCTGATCGTGTAGCTGAACTTGTCGAGCTCGTCCTTGCTCGGCAGCTCATGGTTGAGCAGCAGATAGGCGACTTCCATGAAGCTCGACTGTTCGGCGAGCTGGTCGATCGGATAGCCGCGGTGAAGCAGGATGCCGGCATCGCCGTCGATATAGGTCAGCCCACTCTCGCACGACGCGGTCGAGGTGAAGCCGGGATCATAGGTGAACTTGCCCGTCTGGGCATAGAATTTGCGGATGTCGACGACCTCGGGGCCGACGCTGCCCTGTCGCACGGGGTATGCCTTGTCCCCCAGGTTGAGCGTGGAGTCGGTCATCGTCACTTCCTTTCCTTCAGCCGTCCGTTTCATTCGCCCGGGGAGGCCGTCATCTGATCCGCGATACGTCCAAGGCTTTCGTCGCGCCCCAGCAGGACGAGCACATCGAAAATCCCCGGTGAGGTGCGTTTGCCGGTGAGCGCTGCGCGCAATGGCTGTGCCACTGCGCCAAGTTTGACGCCCGCCGACTCCGCGACCTCGCGAACCGCAGTTTCGAGTGCTTCCGTATTCCAGTCCGCGACCGCGTCAAGCGCGCTGTGCAGCTGCGAAAGAAGTTCGCGTGCCGGACCTTCGAGAAGTGCAACCGCATCGGCATCGATTTCGAGCGGGCGGGTGGCGAACAGGAAGGCCGAGCCATTGGCGATCTCGATCAGGCTGGCCGCGCGTGGCTTGAGCGCGGACATGCTGCGCTGCAGAAGGTCGCGCTGTTCCGCGGTCGGTTCGAACGGCAGGAACTGCGCCGCCAGCTCCGCCAGCCGCGCATCGTCGGCGGCGCGAATATAATGGCCGTTGAGACTGTCGAGCTTTTTGAGGTCGAAGCGCGACGGGCTCTTGCCGACGCCGTCGAGGGTGAACCATTCGATCGCCTGGGCGCGATCGATGATCTCGGCATCACCATGCCCCCAGCCAAGGCGGAGGAGGTGGTTGAACAAGGCTTCGGGCAACACGCCGAGTTCGTCGCGGTAGGAATCGACGCCCAGCGCGCCGTGGCGCTTCGACAGCTTCGCCCCGTCCGCGCCATGGATCAGCGGGATATGCGCGTATGTCGGCTCGGCCCAGCCCATCGCGCGGATGATGGTCAGCTGGCGGAAGGCGTTGTTGAGGTGATCGTCGCCGCGGATCACATGGGTCACGCCCATGTCGTGATCGTCGACCACCACTGCGAGCATATAGGTCGGCGTGCCGTCCGAACGCAGCAGGACCATGTCGTCCAGCTCGGCATTCTGCACGGTCACTTCGCCCTGAACCAAATCTCGGATCGTCGTCGCGCCCTCCCGCTCGGCGCGGATGCGCACGACATAGGGCTGGTCGAGCGGGCCGTCGCTGCGGTCGCGCCACGGGCTGCGGATGCGATAGGGCTGCTTCGCCGCCTGCGCCGCTTCGCGCTGTGCCGCGATCTCCTCTTGCGTCATCCAGCAGCGATAGGCGTGGCCGCTCTCCAGCATCGCGTGCGCGACTTCGGCGTGGCGAGCAGCGCGGGCGAACTGATAGACTTCCTCACCATCCCAATCGAGGCCCAGCCAGCGCATCCCGTCGAGAATCGCGGCGATGGCCGGTTCGGTCGAGCGCGCACGGTCGGTATCCTCGATCCGCAGCAGGAATTTGCCGCCGTGGTGGCGGGCGAACAGCCAGTTGAACAACGCTGTGCGCGCGCCACCGATATGGAGGAAACCGGTCGGCGACGGCGCGAAGCGCGTGACGATGTTCGTGCCCGAGGGCTCAACTACTGCGCTCAACCGCGCGATCTCCAGCTTGCATAGGGTGGCCGGGACGGCCGGGTGCGCCCCTAGCACGCGGTTTCGCAGGCTTCAAACCGCAGTGAAACGGGGGATTTTCGCGACGGGTTGCGCGGGACGCTGCGCTCGCCCAAGCTGCATGCCCGATGGGGACCGGTGCCGCGCGCGCATGGGGGCCGGCGCGGCTCCCACTCCCGGCATGGCCGGGGGACGTCGGCGTGCGGATCGAGCGCTGGCTGGAGGCCGAGCGCGGGCAATTGTTCCTGTGGATTCCGGTGATGCTTGGGGCCGGGATCGTCGCGTGGTTCGCGCTGCCCGATGCCGCGCGTTGGGGCGCGGTGATCCTTGGCGGGCTCGCGATTGCGGTGGCGGCGCTGGCGGTCGGGCGCAGCGGACGCGCGGCGCGGGCGATGGCCTGGGCGGGACTGCTGGTCGCGCTGGGATGCGCACTGGTGTGGTGGCGGGCGGAGCGGGTAGCGGCCCCGGTGCTGGCGCGCCCGGCGGTGGTGCAGGTAACCGGTACGGTCAAGCGGATTGAGCCGATGCCGGCGCGTCAACTGGTGCGGTTGCGCATCGCGACCGATGCCGGGAGCGGCTTGCCGGGGCTCGTGCGGGTCAATCTGGCGGTGAAGGACATGCCCGAGGGGCTGACGCCCGGCGCGCAGGTGCGGGCGCGCGCGCGGCTGATGCCGCCCGCGCCGCCCGCCGTCCCGGGTGCCTATGATTTCGAGCGGGTGGCGTGGTTCGATGGGCTGGGAGCGACGGGGCGCGGCTTTGCGCCGGTCGAGATTCGGGCGCCGGGGCGGCCCGATAGCGGGTTGCGCGCGCGGCTGACCGCGCACGTCCAGTCGCGCGTGGAGGGGAGTGCGGGCGGGATCGCGGCGGCGCTGGTGACCGGCGACCGGGGGGCGATTTCCGAAGAGGATGCCGAGGCGCTGCGCCGGTCGGGGCTGGCGCATCTGTTGTCGGTCAGCGGGCTGCATGTGACGGCGGTGGTCGGGGCGACGATGCTGCTGGTGCTGCGGCTGCTCGCGCTCAGCCCGTGGCTGGCGCTGCGCTGGCCATTGCCGGTGATCGCGGCGGGCGCTGCGGGGGTGACGGCGGTGGGCTATACGCTGCTGACCGGGGCAGAGGTGCCGACGGTGCGCTCGTGCATCGCCGCGCTCATGGTGCTGGCGGCGATGATGCTTGGACGACAGGCGATCACGCTGCGCCTCGTCGCGTTCGGCGCGCTGGTCGTGCTGCTGCTCTGGCCCGAAGCGCTGATGGGACCGAGTTTCCAGATGAGCTTCGCCGCGGTCACCGCGATCGTCGCACTGTACGAAAGCCAGCGCGTCCGCGGCTGGTTCGAGCGGCGCGAGGAAGGGTGGGGGCGGCGACTTGCGCGCGGCATCGGCTCGCTGTTGCTGACCGGCCTTGTGGTCGAGATCGCGCTGACCCCTATTGCGCTCTACCACTTCCACAAATCGGGGCTTTACGGTGCGTTGGCGAATATTGCTGCGATCCCGCTCACGACGTTCGTGGTGATGCCGTTCGAGGCGGCTGGGCTGGTCTTCGACGCCGTGGGGCTGGGCGCGCCTTTCTGGTGGGTGGCGGAACAGGGGCTGCGCCTGCTGCTGTGGATCGCTCATACAGCGGCCAATGCGCCCGGCGCGCTGGCGATGCTGCCCGCGATGCCGGGGGAGCCTATGCTCAGATGGTCGCAGGTGGATTGTGGATCGCGCTGTGGCGGGCATGGGCGCGACTGGCGGGTCTGATTGCGGTCGCGCTGGGAGCGCTGTGGGCGCTGGCGACGCCAATGCCGGACCTGCTGATCACAGGCGACGGGCGGCATCTGGCACTACGGATGCCGGGCGGCGAACTGGCACTGCTGCGCGACCGCGCGGGGGATTATGTCCGCGACACGCTGGCCGAGAATGGCGGCGTGGATGCCGAACTGCCCGCGCTGGCCGAACAGCGCGACGCGCGGTGCAGTGCGGACCTGTGCATGGTCACGGTGATGCGCGGCGGGCGAGAGTGGCGGATTGCCGCGACACGCAGCGGTTATAGGATTCCGTGGCGCGAGATGGTCGCGTTCTGTGCGTCGGTCGACATCATCGTCGCCGACCGCTGGCTGCCGCGCGGGTGCGTGCCGAAATGGCTGAAATTGGACCGCGCGAAGCTGTCGGAGACCGGCGGGGTGGCGATCACGTTCGACCGGACGCCGCAGGTGGTGACGGTGCGGCGCGCGGGGGCGCGGCATCCTTGGTTAGAGGCGGAGACGGTGATGCCGCCGAAGGATTGAGGGAGACGCTCAACTCAATCGCGCACAACTTCATAGCGCGAGACGCGGCCTGCAGCATCGACATCGACCACGAGCCATTCGGAGTCGAGGGAAAGCAGCGACCGTTCGTTACCGAGCCAATAAACATAGTCGCGGTCGCGGAAGTAGCCCGCGTTAGACGGAGCGCCCAACAGCGCGACCAGTTCGCTGCGGTTCAGACCGTCGAGCTTCCCGCTCCACATCAGATGCTCGATCATGTGTATGCGCGCCTGATCATCGATTCGCTCTACCTGCTTCCAACGATCTGAATCGAAGGGGCGGACTGGCAGATACCCGGTCATGAACCCATAGGTGACAGCGCCAGCCAGGAAGGTGACGAGCAGACCCGCGACACAACCCAATCTGCGGGCGCGCGTGCCATGTCGCTGTCCTACGCCCCGCCGGGAAACCGCTCGAATTCCGGCAAGCCATGCGCATCCTTCATCCAGCCGATGCGGTCGGCGGTCTGGATATGCGCGGCGGCGGGGACGGCTTCGGGGTCGTCGAGGGTCGATGCCTGAACGTCGACGAGGCCGGGAAGGTTGGTGGCATTGCGGTAGAATAGCCCGGTGCCGCAGGTCGGACAGAACCAGCGACGGCCGGTTTCGGATGAGGCATATTCGCGCGGGTTGCCCTGCGTGACCGTCAGCGCGTCCTCGGGATACATCGCCCAGCCGACCATCGGCGCACCGGCGCAGCGGCGGCAATCGGTGCAGTGGCACAGCGCCTGACCGCCGTGCAGCGGATCGCCGTCGATCTCGTAACGTACCGCGCCGCAATGGCATCCACCGGTCAGGGTCACGCTGGCTCTCCTTTGGTGTTGGACGTCGCGTGGCTCGGCGTATTCGCTCTTGCCTGACTCCCCACCCCAACCCCTCCCCTGATGGGGATGGGTCAAGACATTCAATAGCGCCGCAGCAGTCCGGCCAACTTGCCCTGCACGCGCACCTGATCGGGGCGGTAGCGCTGGGGGTCGTAGCTGCGGTTGGCCGGGTCGAGGCGGACCATGCTGCCCTCGTTCCGGAAATATTTCAGCGTTGCTTCCATCTCGTCGATCAGTGCGACCACGATCTCGCCATCGCGCGCGGTTTCCTGACGCCGAATCAGCGCATAGTCGCCGTCGAAAATCCCGGCCTCGACCATCGAGTCCCCTGCGACCTCCAGCGCATAATGATCGCCCGACCCGAGCAGGGCGGCGGGGACGGGGAGCATCGTGGACCCTTCCAGCGCCTCGATCGGCACGCCCGCCGCGATGCGGCCGTGCAGCGGGATTTCGATCACGTCGTTCGCCGGCTGCGGCGCGGGGCGCGGCATCGCGACGACCGTCGACTTCGGCGCGACCTTCTTCGTCTCGCCGCGCTCGGGCATCTTGACCACTTCGAGCGCGCGGGCGCGATTGGGCAGGCGGCGCAGGAAGCCGCGCTCCTCCAATGCCGAGATCAGGCGGTGCACGCCCGATTTGGACTTGAGGTCGAGCGCGTCCTTCATCTCCTCGAACGAGGGCGAAACCCCGGTCTCGGCCAGACGGTCGGCGATGAAGCAGATCAGCTCATGCTGCTTCTTCGTAAGCATTGGACGTCCCCTATCAAGAACAGACGTGGAACGTTTACGCCTTGTTCCACGCGGCGTCAAGCGGGTGCGACTCAGCCGATGTCGAGGATTTCCACCGAGTCGCCCGCTGCCGCTGCCGGAACATGTGGGGCACGCACGATCAGGCAGTCGGACGTGGCCAAAATGCGCAGCATCGAGCTGTCCTGGCGGTCGGCGGGATGAACGCGGCCGTCGCGATGGACGGCGCGGATATAGTCCTCACGCGGGCCGTTCGGGGGAGTGGGCCGCCGAGGATCGCGCTGCGGCGGCGGGGCAGCGGATCGGCTGCGCCCGAAAGATGGGCGACCATGGGCAGCACGAACAACAGGGCGGTGACATGCGCCGATACGGGGTTGCCGGGCAGGCCGAGCACGGCAGCGTCGCGCATCCGACCGGCCATCACCGGCTTGCCGGGGCGCATCGCGACCTTCCAGAAGTCGATCGCCGCGCCCGCGGCCTGGAGCGCAGGGTGGACCAAATCATGGTCGCCGACCGACGCGCCGCCGGTGGTGACCAGCAGATCGGCGTCGACCGCGGCGAAGGCGTGGGTCAGGGCGTCGATACTGTCGGGCAGGATGCCGAGGTCGATCAGCTCGATCGGGAGCGTTGCCAGCATCGCGGCGAGCATTGCGCCGTTGCTTTCGGGCAGCTGGCCGGTCGCGAGCGGCTGGCCCGGCGCGCGCAGCTCGTCCCCCGTCGCGGCGATGGCGACGCGGATGCGGCGACGGACGGGCAGGTTGGCGTGGCCCGCGATGGCGGCGAGCGCGATGCGCGCCGGGGTCAGACGTGCACCCGCTTCGACCAGCCTGTCGCCGGTCGCGAAATCGAGCCCGGCGACGCGGACATGTGCGCCGACGCGCGGCGGCCCTTCACCGTCCAGCGCCAGCGCATCGCCCTCGCGCCGCGCTTCCTCCTGTATCATGATCGTGTCCGCGCCCTGCGGCACCGCCGCGCCGGTGAAGATGCGGACCGACTCACCCGGCGCGACGGTCCCCGCAAAGGGTCGACCCGCCGCACTCTCGCCGATCACCCGCCACGGGCCGGGCAGGTCGGCGAAGCGGATCGCATAGCCATCCATCGCCGACAGCGGCAGTTCGGGCTGCGTGCGCAACGCGGTGACCGGCTCGGCCGCCCAGCGCCCGGCGGCGTCGCGCAACGGCACGCGTTCGGCCGCGACCGGCTGGGCGAGTGCGAACATGCGCTGTTGCGCCTCGGTTACGGAAATCATCCCCGACATCGCTCCCCGATTAGCCGGGAGGCGTGACCGGGTCGAGCGCTCAGCGCGGGCGCGCCGCCTCGCTCAGCCGCGCCATTTCATGCGGGCGCAGCGGCAGGCGGAATTCGGCGACATGCCGTGCGCCATGGCATTCGATCACCCGGATCGGCCAGCCGCCGATCTGCGGCAGCGACAGCCACAGCCCGCACAGCGGCGCAAATTCGGTATCGCTCTCGAACTCGACCAGCGCATTGCTCAGCGAGGTGATCTGGGCGTTCCACCAGCTGCTGCCCGAGCGGACATGCGTAGCGGCGTCGAGCTTGATCGCGTTCTTGACGGCGCCAAGCGGGGATGTCGTCCCAGCCATCGGCTCTTGCACCACCGCCGGACGCCGGTTGGCGACCTGACGCAGCCACGGCATCAGGATCTGCCAGCCAATTTCATCGGCAAAGGCGATCCCCGCCTGGCCGCGTTCGGTCCAGCGGATTTCGCCCGCGATCGGGCGCAGCCCGTCTAGCGTGATCTCCACCGCCTCACCCACGCGCAGCGGTGCGCGGGTTTCGATGCCGAGGCCAGCGGGCGACAGGTTGCGGGTCCAGGCGAAATCGACCTGATCGCCATGCCGCAGGCACAACCGCTGGCGCAGCTCGATGCGCGGCATCTGACGGCGTTCGGCTGGCAAGGCGGCGAGGCAGCGGGCGAGCGCCGCGACCACGTCCATCGGTTCGTCGAAACAGAAGGTGAAGGCCGAGGGGTCGTCGCCCAGCACCGATCCTTCGGCGCTGACGCCAAAGGGCAGTTCGATCCGGCCGCGATCGCCATTGGTGACCGGACCGGTAACGGTGAGCGTCGCCCCGGCAGAGGTGATGCGGTGGACAAAGCAGTCGCGCGTGCCGTCGCTGCCGACCAGCCGACCGTGCGTCGCATTCTCCGCGCTTCCCGGCTGTGCGGGATCAAGCCCGCCCGACAATGAAAATATGGCTGACCGCCCCGTACCTGACATAACGCCCCACAACTGAACCGAAAAATGATGCGCCGGGGGGCATCAAGATTCGCTGAGCGAGCGCGGTAAGGGGCGAGTTAACCCTGATCGGCGCGCCAGTCTCCGGACTTGCCGCCGCGCTTCTCGATCAGCCGGATCGCACCGATCTCCATCGTGCGGTCGAGTGCCTTGGCCATGTCGTACACGGTAAGCAGCGCGACGGTGACCGCGGTCAGCGCCTCCATCTCTACCCCGGTGCGCCCGGTCAGGCCGACCGTGGCGGTGGCGGTGACGCCGCTATCGTCGGGCGTCAGGTCGAGGGTGACCTTGCTCAGCGCCAGCGGATGACACAGCGGGATCAGGTCGCTGGTCTTTTTCGCCGCCATGATCCCCGCGATCCGCGCGACGGCGAGGACGTCGCCCTTCTTGACCAGCCCGTCGCGGATCGCGGTCGCGGCTTCGCCCGACATGGTAATGCGGCCGGTGGCGGTGGCGACGCGTTGCGTCTCCGCCTTGCCGCCGACATCGACCATGCGCGCCGCGCCGGTTTCGTCGAGATGGGTGAGGTTGCTCACCCGATCATCGCCCGCGTCGCTGCCTTGACGTCGTCCTGCCGCATCAGCGACTCGCCGATCAGGAAGCAGCGGACGCCGTGTTCGGCCATTCCATCCAGATCGGCGCGCGACGTCAGCCCGCTCTCCGCGACGAAGGTGCAGCCTTCCGGTGCGCGTCCGACCAGTTCATAGGTGCGGTCGAACGAGACGCTGAAATCCTTGAGGTTGCGGTTGTTGACCCCGATCAGCCGCGACCTGAGCGCCAGCGCACGGTCGAGTTCGGCTTCGTCATGCACTTCGACCAGCACATCCATGCCGAGGCCGACCGCCGCATCCTCGATCTCCGCCATCTGCGTGTCTTCCAGCGCGGCAACGATGATCAGGATCGCGTCGGCGCCGATGCTGCGTGCCTCCAGCACCTGCCACGGATCGACCATGAAATCCTTGCGGATCACCGGCAGATTGCACGCGGCGCGCGCGGCGATCAGATAATCCTCATGCCCCTGAAAGAACGGCGCGTCGGTCAGCACCGACAGGCACGCCGCGCCGCCGGCGGCATAGGCGCGGGCGTGGGCAGGTGGATCGAAATCGGCGCGGATCAGGCCCTTGGAGGGGGAGGCCTTCTTGATCTCGGCGATCAGGCCGTATCCGCTCGCAGCCCTGGCATCGAGCGCAGCGCGAAAGCCGCGCGGCGGGGTCTGCGCCAGCGCCAGTGCCTGCAGCTCGGCGAGCGACCGCGCGGCCTTGCGCTCCGCCACTTCGCTGCGCTTCACCGCGATGATCTCGTCCAGCATCGTGCTCATGCGGCGGCGATCCAGCAGTCGAGCAGCGCCTTGGCAAGCCCCTTATCGATGGTTTCGGCGGCTTCCTCCGCACCTTCGCGCAGATCGGCGGCCTCTCCGGCGACCACCAAAGCCGCCGCCGCATTGAGCAGCACCGCATCGCGATACGCCCCGCGCTCGCCATCGAGCAGGCGGCGGAGTGCAGCGGCGTTCTCCTGCGCATCGCCGCCGCGCAACGCAGAAAGCGGGTGGGAGACCAAGCCTGCATCCTCGGGCGTCACCCGTGCGGGCAGGCTGACATCGCCGATGCTGACGATCAGCGATCCGCCCTCGGGCGACAATTCGTCGAGCCCTTCCTCACCCGAGACGACCGCCGCGCCCTTGACGCCCAATTGCGCCAGCGCCTCGGCATAGATCGGCGCATAATCCGGGCGGGCGATGCCGATCAGCTGGCGCTGCACCCCCGCCGGATTGGCGAGCGGTCCCATCAGGTTGAAGATCGTCCGCCGCCCGATGCGCTTGCGGATCGGGGCGACGCGCGCCATCGCCGGATGGTGCTTCGCCGCGAAGAGGAAGGCGATGCCGAGATCGTTGAGGTGCGCCTCGGCATTGAGCGCCGCACGATCGAGGTCGAGGCCGAGTGCCTCCAGCGTGTCCGCCGCGCCCGATTTGGAGCTGGCGGCGCGGTTGCCATGTTTGGCGACCGGCACGCCTGCTGCGGCAACCACGATCGCCACTGCGGTCGATACGTTGAGCGTGTGGTGCCCGTCGCCGCCGGTCCCGCACACGTCGATTGCATTGGCGGGGGCGCTGACCGGGATCACCCGCTGGCGCATCGCACGTGCCGCCTCGGCGATCTCGACGCTGGTCTCGCCGCGGTCGGACAATGCGATCAGGAAGGCTTCGATATCCTCCTCGGCGGCCTTGCCGTCGAGGATGTCGGCGAACGCCTGCGCCGCGCTTTCGCGCGCGAGCGGACTGGCGGGGTCGGGGAGAAGGCTGAAGTTCGTCACGCCGCCTCTATTCCGGTGCGCGGACGCCAAGTCGAGCAATTCCTGTTATCGACGGGACAAGCCCGGGCGCAGGCAGTCAGCGGCGATAGGGGCTGTCGCGATCCTGCACCCAACCGGCGCTGATGCCGCGGTCGAGCGTGGTGGCGGGGCGTGGCTTGGGTGGCGCGATGATTGCCTTGGACCGCGCCGCATCGGGATCGATCGTCTCGGAAAAGCGCAGTCCGGCCATGTCGTCCCGGACCCAGATCACCGTCGCGCCGACTGCCTTGAGCACGCCGACCGACACCAGCACCGTCGCGCCGGCCTTCAGCGCACCCGCACGATCGACCTTCGCGCCCGAAGCCGACAAATCCTTGATGCGATGCTTGGTCAACACGCCCCCACCGAACCCGCAAATCTCCGCCCCCAGCAGCACCTGCTGGCGCGGCATACGGGGGGTGAGAGAGTCGCGGATGGCGGGTTCGCCCATGATTTCCCTTTGCGTTCCGCCCGCAACGGGCAGAGCCGGAGATTGGATAGGTCCGTTGCTGCTAACCCAAATGGGTTAAGCCGGCGTTGACCGCGACCACCGAAATTACGCCAGCGTTCTCGCCTCGATCCCAGCAATGGCCATGAAGTTCGCCAGCATCGCATGGCCATGCTCGGTCGCGATGCTCTCGGGATGGAACTGGACCGAATGGATCGGCAGGTCGCGGTGGCGGAAGGCCATGACGCTGCCGTCCGACGCGGTCGCGTTGATCACCAGTGTATCTGGAATGTCGGTGACGATCAGCGAGTGGTAGCGGGTGGCGGTGAACGGGCTGGGCAGCCCGGCGAACAGCCCGGTGCCGTCATGGCTGACCGGCGACGTCTTGCCGTGCATCAGCCCGCCGCGCACCACCTTGCCCCCGAAATGCTGGCCGATCGCCTGGTGGCCGAGGCACACGCCGAGCAACGGCTTGCCCGCATCGGCACAGGCGGCGACGAGGTCGAGGCTGATCCCGGCCTCGTTGGGCGTGCACGGGCCGGGCGAGAGCAGAAACGCCTGTGCGTTGCTGGCAATCGCCTCCTGCGCGGTCAGCGCGTCGTTGCGCACCACCTTCACCTCTGCGCCCAGCTCCATCAGGTAGTGGACCAGGTTCCAGGTGAAGCTGTCGTAATTGTCGATGACTAGGATCATGGGAGTGGGGGCTTAGCGGGGTCAGTACCCCGCGTCGAGATCGACGATATTCGTCATCGGCGTCCCCGCCATGAATGCGCGCGCATTTTCCAGGAACAAGGTCGCCGCGCGCATGAACATCTTCGTCTGAGACCGGCCCGACAAATGCATCGAATGGATGGCATTGGGCGCGGTCCAGAGCGGGTGATCCTCAGGCAGTGGTTCGGGCGTCACCACGTCGAGGAACGCGCCCCCGATGCGCCGCGCGTGGAGCGCCGCGATCAGCGCATCCTGATCGACCATGTCGCCGCGCGCGATGTTGATCAGCCACGCGCCGGGCTTCATCGCCGCGAGTGCGTCCGCGCCGAACATTGCCCCGGTTTTGGCGGTCGAGGGGGCGGCGAGGACGATCCAGTCATAGTCGCCGATCCGATCGCGCCACTGGTCGGGGGTCAGGGTGCCGTCGCGGCCGGACCGTGTGACGCCCGTGACATCGACCCCGAACGCCGCCAGCCGCTCGCCGATCATCCGCCCGATCGTGCCGTATCCGATCACCAGCGCGCGGGTCTCGAGCAGCTCGATCTTGCCCGGCGCGTCGGTCGGCCACTCCCGCCGGTCGGCGGTACGCACTACCTGATCGAAGCGCTTGGCGGCGGCGAGGATGCCGAGCAGCGCATATTCGGCAACCGCGATCGCGTTGATCCCGACGCCATTGGTGAGGATCGTGCCGCGCGCCTTGAGCAGACCGGTGTCGAATGCGTCGATTCCGGCATAGATGGTCGACAGCCATTTGAGCCGCGCCCCCGCCGCCGCGATCTCTCCGGTCCAGCCTGGCCGGTTCATGTCGACCCAGCCGATATCGGCGTCGCCGATCATCGCCAGCGCCTCTTCGCGGCTGGTGAACCAGTGCGCGTCGATCCCGCCGGGCAGGCCGGGTTCGATCAGCGGGCGGGCGAGTGCGGGAAGGACGGCTTTCATGCGTGCAGGATGCCGGGATCAGCCCGTCCGGGCAATCGTCGCGGACAAAACTGGTTTGCGACAAATTGATACTCTTTTTGGCTGGCGCGGTGCGACGGAAAGGAGAATCATCTGCCCGGGCTCTGCGGGACGGGAGGTTCCGAGCGCCCGGGGTGGGACATATGGACAAGCTCGACTCGCCGCCGATCGCGGCGGATGAAGCCCCCGCGCTGCCGCCAACGGCCGCGGGCGAGGCCGCGCGTGCGACCGGGCGCGCTGGCGGAAGCATTGCCGCGGTTTCGGTGAGTAGCCTCGCGCTTGCACTGGCGGCGTGCGACTCGGGCGGCGGCGGCGGCGGCGGCGTCGTCTCGACCCCCGGACCGACCCCCACGCCCAGCCCCGCGCCGCCCCCGATCACGGCGGCGCAGGCAAGCCGGTTCCTGGCGCAGGCGACGATGGGCGCGACTGCCGCCGACATTGCCGATGTTCAGGCGCGCGGTTTCGATGGCTGGATCACCGCCGAGTTCGCCAAGACGCGCCCGACCAGCCTGTGGGACTGGCTCGTCGCCCGCAGCTATAATGTCAGCGCCAACATCAACAACGAAGCCGGGTTCGACAATGCGATGTGGAGCCAGCTCGTCGGGGCCGGCGATCAGTTGCGGCAGCGGGTCGGCATGGCGCTGCTCGAAATCCTCGTCGTCGGTATTGGCGGGGTAAACCTCAACTGGCGGCAATTCGCGATGGCCGCCTATGTCGACGTGCTGATGGACAATGCGTTCGGCAATTTCCGGACGCTGATCGAGCGGGTGACCTATAATGCCGCGATGGGGTCGTTCCTGACCTTCCTGGGCAACCGCAAGGCGGACGCCCGTACCGGATCGGTCCCGGACGAAAATTACGCGCGTGAGCTGATGCAGCTCTTCACCATCGGTCTCCACCGGCTGAACATGGACGGCAGCCTCGTCACGTCGGGCGGACAACCGGTTGAAACCTATACCCCCGACGACGTCTCGGGGCTCGCGCGCGTGTTCACGGGCCTGGTCGTCGACGGCTCCGACAGCACGACTCCGGACCGGTACCGACGTGCGATGATCTTCAACGCCGGCCAGCATGAGACTGGCGCCTCGACCTTCCTCGGCACGACCGTCGCGGCGGGGTTGTCGGGAAGCGACGCGGTCCGGCAGGCGCTCGACACGATCTTCGCGCACCCGAATGTCCCCCCCTTTGTGTCGAGGCAGCTGATCCAGCGGCTGGTCACCAGCAACCCGTCGCCCGCCTATATCGGGCGGGTCTCGGCGGTGTTCGCGAACAACGGATCCGGCGTGCGCGGCGACATGCAGGCGGTGATCCGCGCGATCCTGCTCGACAGCGAGGCGCGGACCGAGCCGAGCGCGGCCAGCGCGGGCAAAGCTGCGCGAACCGGTCATGCGCCTGACGGCCTGGGCGCGCGCCTTTGGGGCGACATCGAATTCGGGCAACTGGACGACGGGCAATACAAGCGATGCGACCGCGCGGCTGGCCCAGTCGATGGGGCGCAGCGCATCGGTCTTCAACTTCTTTCGCCCGGGCTATACCCCGCCCAACACGCCGATCGCCACCGCCGGACTGGTCGCGCCGGAATTGCAGATCACCAACGAAATCAGCGTCGTCGGTTACGTCAACTACATGCAGGCGGTGGTGAACAACACGACCGACCTGCGCACCGACTACGGGTCGATCAGCGGTATTGCGGGGGACAGCGCCGCGCTGGTCGACCGGATCAACCTGTGGCTCGCGGCGGGGCAGCTTTCCAGCGCCACGGTGACCGCGATCCGGACTGCGGTGGACAGCTCGACCAACCCCAATAACCGCATCGCGATCGCCATCCTGCTGACGATGGCCTCGCCTGAATATCTGACGTTGAAGTGAGGGGCGGGGACATGGACCAGAACCAATCGCGCCGCGCATTTCTGAAGCGCACCGCAGCACTCGGTGTCGCCGGATCGGCCGCACCCTTCGTCACTCAGCTCGCCGCAATCGGCGAAGCATCGGCAGCGGTCGCCAGCGATTACAAGGCGCTGGTGTGCATCTTCCTCTATGGCGGCAATGATTATGCCAACACGCTCCCGCCCTATGACAGCGCGACCCATGCCGCCTATCTGGCGCAGCGCCCGACGCTGGGCCACTCCCTCGACAGCCTGACCGCGACCCTGCTCAACCCGGCAAATCCGATGGGCGGGCGACAATATGCGCTCGCGCCGACCATGGCGTCGCTGCTGCCGCTGTTCAACGCGGGCAAGCTCGCGCCGGTGCTCAATGTCGGCACGTTGGTGCGCCCGACGACCAAGGCCGAATATAACGCACGGTCGGTCGCACTCCCGCCCAAGCTGTTCAGTCACAACGACCAGCAAAGCTATTGGCAGGCGTCGAGCGCGGAGGGCGCATCGTCGGGCTGGGGCGGGCGGATCGGCGACCTGCTGCAAAGCGGCAACGGCACCAGCGCGCTCACCTGTATCAGCGCATCGGGCAATGCGACCTATCTGTCGGGGCGGAGCGCGATTCAGTACGTCACCGGCACCAACGGGCCGACCGCGCTGATCAACGGCGCTTCGACGTTGTTCGGATCGGCGAGTGCGGCGACCGCGCTACGATCGATCATGGGCGGGACACAGACCAATCTGATCGCAAACGAACACGCGACGGTGTCGAAGCGCGCGCTCGACCTCTATACGCAGGTCAGCGGTGCGTTGGGCGGGGCACCGGCCGCGAACTTCCCGCTATTCCCCACCGGCAACCCACTCGCTGACCAGCTGCGCATCGTCGCGCGGCTGATCTCGGTGTCGCAGGAGCTTGGGGCGAGGCGACAGGTATTCTTCGTGTCGAGCGGCGGCTGGGACATGCACGACTTCCTGGTCCGCGATCACCCGACCCTGGTCGGCCGTGTCGCCGACGCGATGCGCGCCTTATACGACACCACCGTCGCGCTGGGCGTCGCGGACAAGGTGACCAGCTTCACCGCATCCGACTTTGGCCGCACCCTCGTCCAGAATGATGACGGCTCCGACCATGGCTGGGGCAGCATGCATTTCGTGCTGGGTGGCGCGGTGCAGGGCGGTCGCATCTATGGCACCCCGCCCGATTTCGGGCACAACACGCCAAGCGATGTCGGACAGGGGCGGCTGTTGCCGACCACCTCGGTCGATCAATATGCCGCGACGCTGGCGAGCTGGTTCGGGGTGTCGGCGGGGAACATGTCGACGGTGCTGCCGAATATCGGGAATTATTCGACGACGAATTTGGGGTTTGTCTAAACTCGTTCGCCGCCCCCGCTTTCGCGGGGGTGGCGATAAGCGCTAAACCTCCACCCGCCAGTCCCAGCCCACGGGATCGCCGTCCATCACCTCGACGCCGGCGCCGATCAGCTCGTCGCGGATGGCGTCCGATCGCGCAAAGTCTTTCGCGGCGCGGGCTTCCTTGCGCTGGGCGAGACGGGCTTCGATCTCGGCTTCGGTCACCTGCGCATCCGCTGGACGCACACGCAGGTCGGCGCGGGAGAGGTGCAGCAGGTCGAGGCCCAGCACTTCGTCGAATTGCGTCAGCACCATCAGCCGCGCTTCCTGCCCCAGTTGCTTGTCGGCGAGCAGTTCCTCCAGCACCGGCAGCGCCCTGGGGGTGTTGAGGTCGTCCGACACCGCCGCGTCGAGCCGCTCGAGATAGCTGGCCGCGTTGCCGCCACCCTTGCCCTCGGCCGCGCGGAATTTCTCCGCCGCCAGCACCAGCCGCCGCAGCCGCACGAGCGCTGCCATCAGATTCTCGCCGCTGAACTCCAGTTCGCTGCGATAATGCGCCGACAGGCACATCAGGCGATAGGCGAGGGGGTGCACGCCCTTCGCCACCAGCGCGTCGAGCGTTGCGATGCCGCCCTTGGACTTCGACATTTTCCCGCCGCGATCGACCAGGAAGTTGTTGTGCATCCAGATCTTCGCGCCGGAATCGCCACAGCTGCAATGCGCCTGATTCTGCGCGATTTCGTTGACGTGATGGATCTCGCGATGGTCGATCCCGCCGCTGTGGATGTCGAACGGCAGGCCGAGCAGCTCGGCGCTCATCACCGAACATTCGAGGTGCCAGCCCGGCGCGCCGCGGCCCCAGGGCGAATCCCACTCCATCTGGCGCGTCTCGCCCGGCGGCGTGGTGCGCCAGATCGCGAAATCCTGCGGGTGGCGCTTGCCTTCGACGCTCTCGATCCGCCCCTCGCCGGCATCGTCCTGCCCGCCCGACAGCTTGCCGTAATCGGGCACGGTGCTGCTGTCGAAATAGAGGCCGCTGTCGAGCTGGTAGCAATGCTGGTCGGCAATGCCCTTGGCGAAGTCGATCATCTTGGCGACATAATCGGTCGCCAGCGGCATATGATCGGGCGTGCGGATGTTGAGGTCGCGCAGGTTGCGGCGGAACACATCGGCGTAATGGCGCGAGATTTCCCACGCGCTCAGGCCGCGCTTCTTCGCCGCCGCCTCCATCTTGTCCTCGCCCTCGTCGGCGTCGGACGTCAGATGGCCGACATCGGTGATGTTGATGACATGGGTGAGCTTATGCCCCTTCCACCGCAGCACGCGGCTGAGCGTATCGGTGAAGACATAGGCGCGCAGATTGCCCAGATGCGGGTCGCTATAGACCGTCGGTCCGCACGAATAGACGCGCGTGCCCTTGGCGGGGTCGATCGGCGCGAAGGCTTCGGTCGCGCGGGTGAGGCTGTTGTAGAGGGTGAGCGTGGCGCCAGTCATGCGCCGCGCCATAGCGCGGGGGAGGCGGCTTACCAACCTCCCCGTGCGGGTTCAGGCTGCCAGCGACTTCATGGTGAAGCGTCCCGCGCCGAAACTGCCGCCGGTGTTGATCGGCAGCGCGGTGGCGCAGAAAGCGCATTCGGCTGTCATCCGCCCGATCGTCCAATGCGACTGGCCGCACCCGGGGCAGACATTCTGCTCGCCGGGACGAAAGGCAACGCGATAGCCGCTGTTGGCGGCGGTGAAAGGGGTCGTGTCGTAAAACATCGGCTCGTCTCCAGACTTGCCCGGTTCGACGCGCGGAATCAGGGTTTTGTTCCAAACGCGTAGCAAAGCAGGCGGCGCGTGTTGCGATTGTGCAACGGTCGAGCGGTCAGTCCAACGGACGAATTCGGTCGAGCACGGTGTAGGCCATGACGGCGGTCGCAACGGCGGCGTTGAGGCTGTCGGCCTTGCCCAGCATCGGGATTTTCACGCGGACATCGCAGGCGGCGGCATAGTCGGCGGGCAGCCCCTGCGCCTCGTTCCCGGTCAGCAGGAACACGGGCGCGGCAAAGGCCGGCGTGCGATAATCGACCGCACCCTCCAGCGCGAGGCCGACCAGCTGACCCGGCCCGGATCGCAGCCAGCCATGAAAGTCCTCCCACGGCGCGCGCGCGATCGGGATCGTGAACAGCGCGCCCATGCTCGCGCGCACCGCCTCGACGCTGAACGGATCGACGCAGTCGTCGACCAGGATCAGGCCACCCGCACCGACCGCGTCCGCAGTGCGCAGGATCGTGCCGAGATTGCCGGGATCGCGCAGCCGCTCGGCGACCAGCCAGAGCGGTGCGGCATTGCGGTCGATACGGGCGAGGTCGGTCGAAAGCTCGCGATAGACACCGACCACCGCGCCCGGATTGTCCTTGCCCGACAGCTTGGACAGGATGTCGCTGTCGGTCTGGATAACCTCGCCGCCGGATGCTTCGGTCGCGGCGATCAGTTCCTGCGCCAGCGGGTGGCCGTCATACCCCTTGGCAAAGAACAGATAGGCCGGCAGATGCCCCGCCTCGCGCGCTTCGGTCAGGATGCGCAGCCCCTCGGCCAGGAACAGCCCCTCGTCGCGGCGATGCTTCTTGTCGCGCAGCGATCGCACCCGCTTGACCAGCGGATTGGAAAAGGCGGTTATTTCGCGCACCGGCTCAATCCTCGCCGAAGCGGTCCTCGACCAGTTCGACCAGCTTGAGCACCGCATCTTCGGCACCGTCGCCCAGCGCGCTGATCGTGATCGTGTCGCCCATCGCCGCGCCCAGCATCATCAGCCCCATGATCGACGTGCCGGTGACTGCGTTGCCGTCCTTTTCGACGGTCAGCTCACAGGGCTGCGACGATGCGAGGGTGACGAACTTGGCGCTGGCGCGCGCATGCAGCCCGCGGCGGTTGCCGATCAGGACGGTGCGGCTGACCCGGCTCAAGCAGCAGCCTCGCCGAGCACTTCGGACGCCACGGTGATGTATTTGCGCCCCGCCTCACGCGCCGCCGCCACCGCTTCGGTCACCTTCATCGTCTTCCGCGCCCCGCCCAGGCGAATCAGCATGGGCAGATTGATGCCGGCGATCACTTCGACCTTGCCAGCCTCGAGCAGCGAAATGGCCAGGTTCGACGGGGTGCCGCCGAACAGGTCGGTCAGCAGGATCACCCCGCGGCCGCCATCGACGGCGATGATCGCCTTGGCGATATCCGCGCGCCGCTCCTCCATATCGTCCTCGGGGCCGATGCAGATGGTGGCGATGCGGTCCTGACGACCGACGACATGCTCCATCGCGACGACGAACTCCTCCGCGAGCCGCCCGTGCGTCACGAGTACCAGTCCAATCATGTCTTTACGCTTGTCCCATGCGGTTCATCTTGCAGCCGGCGGGCCTTCTAGCGAGTCCTGCGGCGCGGTTTGCAAGTCACGATGCGCCACCGTGGGCGAAAATCCCGCCTCGCGCAACCGGCCAGCGACCCGTTCGGCGATATGGACCGACCGGTGTCTCCCGCCGGTACAGCCGAAGGCAATGGTAACATAGGATTTTCCCTCGGCCTGATAGCGGGGGAGGAGGAGCAGCAGAAGCTCCTCGATCCGCGCTACGCCCTCCGCATAGGCCGGGTCGCCCGCGACATAGGCGGCGACATCGGCGTCCTTGCCGGTGCCCGGACGCAGCAGAATCGACCCAGTGCGGATTGCGCAGGAAACGCATGTCGAACACCAGGTCCGCCCCCGCGGGAACGCCGCGGGCAAAGCCGAACGACATCACCGAAACCACTGTTTCGCCCAAGCCGGGGCCGGAAAAGCTGGTTCGGATCTGTTGCGCCAATTCGTTCGATGACAGGCTGGTCGTGTCGATTACCCGGTTGGCCCAGCGGCGCAGCGGTTGCAGCAGCTCGCGCTCGCGGGTGATGCCGTCGCTCGCTGGCCGGTCGAGCGCGAGGGGGTGGCGACGGCGCGTTTCCGAATAGCGGCGCTCCAGCTCCGCGCCCGAACAGTCGAGGAACAGCGTTCCCATGTCGTAGCCGCGCTCGTCGCGCAGCTTCTTGATGCGGCGCACGATGCTGTCGGCGTCAAAGGCGCGGGTGCGGGTACCGATTCCGATCGCGAGCGGTCGGTCGTCGCCATCGACGCCCTCGGGCGGGTCGGTATCGAGCAGGCGGTTGAGCAACAGCAGGGGCAGGTTGTCGACCACCTCCCAGCCAAGATCCTCCAGCGTTCGCAGCACGGTCGACTTGCCCGCCCCCGACATACCCGTGACAAGCAATATCTGCTTGGCGCGCTTCCTGGTCATTGCATCTGCTCCGCCAGATGGCGCAACGCCAGTTCGACCTTGATCGGAGCCGAGGGCTCGAGCGCGGGAAGCGCGACTACCGGTACATCGACTCCCGCGATGCGGCGAACATGCGGGACAAGCGGCATGCGCGGCGGATCGTCGAAGATCGTGACCAGCAACCCGATCGGCGCGGTGTCGATATGCGGCAGCGACACGACGCCGATCCCGCGCACTTCGATCTTGCCCGCGATCGTCGCCGGGGGCGCGGCGTGGAGCACCCCGTCACGCCGTGTGCAGATCGTGTAATCGTCGGACACCAGCAGCGCGCCGCGGTCGATCAGGCGCAGCGCCAGATCGGACTTGCCCTCGCCCGATCGGCCCTCGATCAGCACCGCGCGACCGTCGATCGCGACGCAGGACGCATGCAGCGTTTCGGAAGACAGGATCGCCACGTTTCTCTTATAGCCTCCGAACCTTCATCCCGGTTGCACGAATGGCAGGCGGACGACGAACCGCGCGCCCCGCATCCGGTCCTCGCGCGTCTCGACGCCGATACTGCCCTGATGGCCTTCGACGATGGTTCGCGCGATCGCAAGCCCTAGCCCGGAATGCTTGCCGAATTCCTCCCCTTCGGGCCGGTCGGTATGGAAACGGCGGAAGATCGCCTCGCGCGCCTCCTCCGGAACGCCCGGTCCCTCGTCCTCGATCCGTGCCTCCAGCATGTCGTCCGCCGCGCTCAGCGACAGCGCGACCGTGCCGCCGTCGGGGAAAAGGACACGGCATTGTCGATCAGGTTCGCGAACACCCGCTCCAGCCGCGCGCCTTCGCCCATCACCAGCGGCATTGGCCCGACTGGCGCGTCGAAGCGCAGCCGGATCTCGCGCTCGATTCCGCGTGTCGTGCGCTGCTCGACCATTGCAGCCAGCATCGCGCTCAGATCGACCGGGTCGAACTTGGCGCGCGATAGCTGGGCATCGAGCCGCGACGCCTCCGAAATGTCGCTGATCAGCCGGTCCAGACGCAGCACATCGTCGCGCACCACCGCCAGCAATTGCTCCTGCAACGCCGGGTCACGCACCGCCATCAGGCTGTCGACCGCGGAGCGCAGCGAGGCGAGGGGGTTCTTGATCTCATGCGCCAGATCGGCGGCGAACGCCTCGGTCGCGTCGATCCGTGCACGCAGCGCGAGGCTCATGTCCGACAGCGATCGGGCGAGATGGCCGATCTCGTCGCGACGCTCGGGCAGGCGCGGCACCACCACTTCGCGCGCACGCCCGAGACGCACGCGTACCGCCGCACGCGCAAGGCGGCGCAGCGGGCGGACGATTGTGCGCGCCAGGAACAGCGACAGGAAGATCGACAGGCCCGCAGTGAACGCCAGCACCACGCCCAACCGGAACCGTTCGACCCGGACAGTCTGGGTGATGTCGCGCGCGTTGGAGCTGGTGAACACCGCCCCCTCCGGCCCAAAGGGCGCGGCGGCGGTGATCACCGGCGTTCGGTCGGGCGCGCGCCACACGGTCGCGCTCGCCTCTCCGGTGCGGAGCGCGGCGGCGATGTCGGGCCAGTCGAGCCCCTTGGTCGGTGCGCGCTCGCGAAACTGCTGGTCGCGATCCGCCCCCGCCACGGTGTCGATCACCGCGTCGAGGAAACGCGCCGCGCTCTGGTTCCACGGATCCTTGTCGGGATCGCGCAGCACGAAATTATTGAGTCCCAGCGCGCGGGTGTCGAGAGTCAGTCGCCCGGCGCGGTCGTACAGGCGGATGCGGATATCCGCCTCGCTCGCGATCCGCTCGACCAATGCGGTGCGGTCGGCGGGCGGGGTCATTGCCACGGCCTGTGCGATCAGCCGCGCCTCACGGCTCGCCTGCTCGACCCGGCTGTCGACGATTCGTGCGCGGTAACTGTCGAGGTAGAAGAACCCGCCCGCCAGCATCACCAGCGCAAAGATGTTCACCGCCAGGATGCGCGGCGTCAGGCTGACCCGGCCGGACCAGCGCAGCGACAGGTCGCGCTCCTCCTGCGGAGGAGGCGGCCTATTCGTCGGAGAATCGGTATCCGGCGCCATAGAGCGTCTCGATGGCGTCGAAATCGGGATCGACCTGCCGGAACTTGCGGCGCACGCGCTTGATATGGCTGTCGATGGTGCGGTCATCGACATAGATATCGTCCTGATACGCCGCGTCCATCAGCTGGTTGCGCGTCTTGACGATGCCGGGCCGCTGGGCGAGCGTTTCGAGGATCATGAACTCGGTGACGGTCAGCGTGACATTGTCGCCCTTCCACGTCACCTTGTGGCGCGCCGGGTCCATCGTCAGCGGGCCGCGCTCGATCACCGGCTGCGCCTCGGCTGCCACTTCCTCTTCGCCTTGTGCCGTCGCTGCAACCAGCTCGGTGCGGCGCAGGATCGCGCGGATGCGGGCGATCAGCAGCCGCTGGCTGAACGGCTTCGCGATATAATCGTCCGCACCCATCGCGAGGCCCAGCGCCTCGTCCAGCTCGTCATCCTTGCTGGTCAGGAAGATTACCGGGATCTGGCTCTTCTCGCGCAGCCGCCGCAGCAGCTCCAGCCCGTCCATGCGCGGCATCTTGATGTCGAGCACCGCCAGCTCGGGTGGATTGTCGACCAGCGCCTTCAACGCCGCCTCCCCATCCGAATAGACGCGCGTCACGAACCCCTCGGCCTGCAACGCGATCGACACGGACGTCAGGATGTTGCGGTCGTCATCGACCAGCGCAATCGTTGCGGTCATGACGGAGGGGGTAGCGGAATGTGGGGCGAGGCTCAACACGGCGGACACTCGGGCTCCGCAGCGCCGAGACGGGGGAATGCAACAGGTCAGCGTTGTCACCCAAAAATAGAGGGTTACCAGGCTTTTGACACCGGTTACTGGCGTTGACCCCCGTTTCCGCCGCTGCCTATGCGCGACTCCACGCATACGAATGCAATGCCGTGCGGAGAGGCGCGGCGGAGGAGAGAGACGTGACCGATCGTACCCCGAAGATCGGCCTCGACGCGCTGGGCGTCGCGGCTGGTACCACCATTCACTGGAACTTGTTGCCTGCCCAACTGGTCGAGCATGCCGTCCGCCGCGGTGAGGGCCGTCTGGCGAAGGACGGGCCGCTGGTCGTTGAAACCGGCAAGCACACCGGCCGCAGCGCCAAGGACAAGTTCATCGTCCGCGATGCGGAGACCGAGAACACCGTGTGGTGGGGCAGCACCAATGTCGGGATGACGCCGGAGCATTTCGCGGCGCTCAAGGCCGATTTCCTCGCGCACCTTGGCACCAAGGACACTTTGTTCGTCCAGGACCTCTATGGCGGGTCGCAGCCCGAGCATCGCGTCACCGTGCGCGTGGTCAACGAATATGCCTGGCACAGCCAGTTCATCCGCACGTTGCTGGTCCGCCCGGAGGCGCATGAGCTCAAGGACTTCGCCGCCGAATATACGATCATCGATCTGCCCAGCTTCCGCGCCGACCCGGCGAAACATGGCTGCCGCAGCGAGACGGTGATCGCGGTCAACCTGACCGAAAAGCTGATCCTGATCGGCGGCACCGCCTATGCCGGCGAGATGAAGAAGAGCGTGTTCGGACTGCTCAACTATCTCCTCCCGCCGCAGGGCATCATGCCGATGCATTGTTCGGCCAATATCGGCCCGAACGGCGACACGGCGGTGTTCTTCGGCCTGTCGGGCACCGGCAAGACGACGCTGTCGGCCGATGCCAGCCGCACGCTGATCGGCGATGACGAGCATGGCTGGTCGGACACCGCGGTCTTCAATTTCGAGGGCGGCTGCTACGCCAAGATGATCAACCTGTCGCCCGAGGCCGAGCCGGAGATTTTCGCGACCACCAAGCGTTTCGGCACGGTGCTCGAAAATGTCGTGATGGACCCCGAAACGCGCGAGCTCGACTTCAACGACAACAGTCTCGCGGAGAACAGCCGCGGTTCCTACCCGCTCGATTTCATCCCGAACACAAGCGAGAAGAATCTGGGCCCGGTGCCGAAGAACATCATCTTCCTCACCGCCGATGCCTATGGCGTGTTGCCGCCGATCGCGAAGCTGACGCCCGAACAGGCGATGTATCACTTCCTCTCGGGCTATACTGCGCGCGTCGCGGGGACCGAGATCGGCGTGACCGAGCCGACCGCGACCTTCTCGACCTGTTTCGGCGCGCCGTTCATGCCGCGCCATCCGTCGGTCTATGGCAATCTGCTCAAGGAGCGGATCGCCAAGGGCGGGGTCGATTGCTGGCTGGTCAACACCGGCTGGAGCGGCGGCAAGGCGACGATGCCGGGGATCAAGCGGATGCCGATCCGCGTCACCCGCGCGCTGCTCAACGCTGCGCTCGACGGCAGCCTGAAGGATGCGGAGTTCCGTCAGGACCCCAATTTCGGCTTCATGGTCCCGGTCGCGGTCGGCGATATCGACCCCAACATGCTCGACCCGCGCGCCGCATGGGCGGACAAGGGCGAGTATGACGCGACGGCGGCAAAGCTGGTCGACGAGTTCGTCGCCAACTTCGCGCAATTCGCCGAGCATGTCGATGAGGGCGTCCGCCAGGCGGCGCCCAAGGCGACCGAACCGGCCTGATCAGTCGCACATACCCCGCCGCCGGTCGCGTCGGCGGGCTATGTGCTGGCTTTTTTGGGGTCGAGCCCCTACATACCGATCATCGTCGGCACATGCTTCGTAGGCGCCGGCGACTGAGAGATTCTTCGCGCTCCCGCTTACACAAAGGGAGCCGCTCTATGGACCTCAACTATCTCCTCTATCGCCACCAGGTGTCGCTGATGCGCGCCAAGGCATCCGACTGCCGGTGCGCCAGCCGGTCGCACCGTGGCCTGGCGCATGGCTATGCCGAGCGCATCCGCGTGCTGCGCAGCGCCATGGGCGAAGAGGGTTCGCTGACGCGCGCGTCATGCTGACCCCCGCGCCGCATGAAACCGACAAGCCGCGCACGCGTCAGTTCCGCCGCCGCAGCGACACGCCGCGCCTTTCCCCCGATGCCGCAGCACGACAGGGCCGCGTCGCCACGCTCGTCTGGGAACGGTTGCGCGAGAGTGTCGCCGCTGCCTCGTTTCTCAATGCGCACGACGCGGGGCTGGGCGGGCGACCGATCGACCTTGCCATTGCAGGCGATGACGGGTTTCGCGCGGTCGTTGCGCGACTGGATGCGCTGCACCCGCAGAGCTAGCGCCCGGGCGCGTGATTGACTCGCTGCGCTGCCGGCTCTTACCCGCGGTGCATGACCGATCACCCCATCCGCTTTTTCGAGACCGAGGCCGAGATCGTGCGTATCGGCGACGGCCTGATCGCGTGTGCGCTCGACCGCGCCGACTGGACCCATGAGGCGCATCTCGCCGCGTGCCTCTATCTGCTCGCGCGCCGCCCCGACGTGGACGTCGATGCGCAGATCGCGGGCATCATTGCGCGCTTCAACGAGAGCGTCGGCGGCGTGAATGACGACCAGAACGGCTATCACGACACGATTACCCACGCCTATGTCGCCGGCGTGCGGTGGTTCCTGAACGGGTCGGCGAGCGGCGACCTGTGCGCCGACGTCAACGCATTGCTGTCCAGCGAAGTGGGCAGTCGCGACTGGCCGCTGCGCTTCTACAGCCACGACCTGCTGTTCTCGGTCGCCGCGCGGCGCGGATTCGTGCCGCCCGACCTCGCACCCTTGCCTGTCGCATGATAGGATCGCGTCGGGACTTCCCTATCAAGGAGCGACGCAGATGAGCATCCTCGATTCGATCCTCGGCCAGGTCAGCGGTAATGACGGCATCGCCAATCTGGCGGCCAAGGTGGGGCTGTCGCCCGAACATGTGGAATCAGCCGTTCAGGCACTGGCGAAACACCACCAGATGCAGGGCGACACCGCCGAGGGCGCGGCCGCCGCGACCGGCCTTCCGGTGGCGAAGCTGAATGAACTGATCGAGCAGATCGGCGGCGAAGGGGCGCTCGACAAGTTCGCGACGATGCTCCAGACCGACGGCGCGGGCGGCATCCTCGGCGCGCTCGACCGCGATGGCGACGGCAACCCGCTGAACGACCTCGCCGGTATGGCTGGCGGCTTGTTCGGCAAGAAATAATCCTTTCGCGCCGCGCGCTTGACAGTCAGGGCGCGGCGCGGTTCATTAATCGGCATGGGGACGGCGATCGCCCCAAGAGGCGTCAGCCGAAGTGTCGCGTCCAGTCTTGCAATCCAAGGACGCATCATGCCTGCACCCGATTCCATCGCTCCTGCGACGCTCGCGCGCCTGATCGGAACGCCGACAGCGCCGGCGCTCTATGACCTGCGCCCGCCCGATAGCCCCAACCGTATTCCCGGCGCGAGCCGCCGTGCGCCCGCGCCAGACGCCCGCGCCGTGGTGGTGATCGACGCGGCAGGCGGGGCGGAGGCGCATGCCGCCGCCGCACGGCTGCGCCATGACGGCATCGCCGCCGAGGTGCTGGAGGGCGGCCATAACGGCTGGACCGCCGCCGGACTGCCGCTGTTACAGGAGGCGGCGCTGGAGCGCGACGCCGATGACCGCACCCATTGGGTGACTCGCAGCCGGCCCAAGGTCGACCGCATCGCCTGTCCCTGGCTGATCCGCCGCTTCGTCGATCCGCACGCGGTCATCCTGTTCGTCGCGCCAGGCGAGGTCGCGGGCGTCGCCGCCGCGACCGGCGCCGCCCCGTTCGACATAGCGGCAGAAGGGGTGCGCTGGAGCCATCGGGGCGAGGCTTGCACCTTCGACGCATTGCTCGACGATCTCGGGCTCGGGGCGATCCCCGCGCTCGCCCGGCTCGCCCCGATCGTGCGCGGCGCGGACACCGCGCGGCTCGACCTCGCGCCCGAAGCGGCAGGGCTGGTCGCGCTCTCGCTCGGCCTGTCGCGGCTGTACAGCGACGATCACCGCCAGCTGGAAGCAGGAATGGACCTCTACGACGCGCTCTATCGCTGGGCGCGCGATGCGCAGGACGAGCGGCACGACTGGACCTCGCACCAGCCGCGCGGAGGCCGGGCATGAGCGCGGCGGCGACGATCCCGCTCGGCGAAGCGGTGCGCGTGTGGCTGCGCATTGCCGCGCTGTCGTTCGGCGGTCCGGCGGGGCAGATCGCGGTGATGCACCGCGTGCTGGTCGACGAAAAGCGCTGGATCGGCGAGCAGCGTTTCCTCCACGCGCTCAACTTCTGCATGCTGCTGCCCGGGCCGGAGGCGCAGCAGCTCGCGACCTATATCGGCTGGCTGCTGCACAAGCGGATCGGCGGGCTGATCGCGGGCGGGCTGTTCATCCTGCCCGGCGCGCTCGCGATCATGGCGTTGAGCTGGATCTATGTGCTGTGGGGCACCAGCGGGCTGATCGGCGGCCTGTTCTTCGGGCTCAAGGCTGCGGTGCTGGCGATCGTCGCGCAGGCGGTGGTGCGGATCGGCGGCCGCGCGCTGCGCCCAACGCCGCGCGGCTGCTCGCGGCGGCGGCGTTCGTCGCGATTTTCTTCCTCGGTGCGCCGTTCCCGCTGATCGTATTGGGCGCGGGCCTGATCGGCTGGCTCGCGGGACGGTCGGGGAGCAAGGCGTTCGTGGGCGGCGGGCATGGCG
Organism: Sphingomonas sp. J315; assembly: GCF_024666595.1. Classification (NCBI taxonomy): domain Bacteria; kingdom Pseudomonadati; phylum Pseudomonadota; class Alphaproteobacteria; order Sphingomonadales; family Sphingomonadaceae; genus Sphingomonas; species Sphingomonas sp. J315. The sequence goes on from NZ_CP088296.1 coordinate 2,741,731, forward strand.
GGGCAGCGGGCGGCGTTGCCGACCGCGACACGGTGCTCGGCGAGGAATTGCCCGACCATGCGCGGCCGCGTTGGCGCGCGGTGCTGTTCGACACCTTGCTGTGGCTCGCGCTGTGGCTGGTGCCGATCGCGGCTTTGCTGGTCTGGCGCGGCCCGGATCATGTGATGAGCCAGATCGCGACCTTCTTCGCCAAGATGGCGATGGTGACGTTCGGCGGGGCCTATGCCGTGCTCGCCTATGTCGCGCAGCAGGCGGTCGAGCATCATGGCTGGCTTTCACCCGGCGAGATGATCGACGGGCTCGGCATGGCGGAAACGACGCCGGGACCGCTGATCATGGTGCTCCAGTTCGTCGGCTTTCTCGGCGCGTATCGCGATCCCGGCATGCTCTCGCCGATGCTGGCGGGGACGCTGGGCGGGCTGCTCGCGACCTGGGTGACCTTTGCGCCGTGCTTCCTGTGGATATTCCTCGGCGCGCCGTTCATCGAGCGGTTGCGTGGCAATGCGGCGCTGGCCGGGGCGCTCAGCGCGATCACGGCGGCGGTGGTCGGCGTTATCCTCAACCTGGCGCTGTGGTTCGCGATCCACGCGGTATTCCGCACGACCGTGGCGGTCGGCGCAGGACCGGTGGCGTTCGATGCGCCCGTGCTGACGAGCATCGACCCCTGGGCGGCGGTGCTGACCCTGTTCGCGCTGGTCGCGGTGTTCCGGTTCAAGCTCGGCCTGTTCACCGTGCTCGCACTCTGCGCCGCCGCGGGGGTGGCGCTGCGGCTGGCGGGGTTGGTCTAGGGCTACTGGATTACTCCAACGCCCGTTTGCCCTGAGCTTGTCGAAGGGCCGCTCCCGGCCTCACAGAACGCAGGAACAGTGCTTCGACAAGCTCAGCACAAACGGGGTAGGGATGCTATTTGGAGCGCGTGGCCTTACCCCTTTCGGCTGGCGATATGTCGGTCGATGACGCTTTCCAGCACGCTCATCGGCACGCCGCCGCCGAGCACAAGTGCGTCGTTGAACGCGCGGAAATCGTAGCGCGGCCCCAGTTCGCGCTGTGCCTTCGTCCGCAGCCGATTGATCGCGGTGTGGCCAAGCTTGTAGCCGCACGCCTGACCCGGCCAGCTGCAATAGCGGTCGACCTCGCCGCTGACTTCCTCGACCGACGATCCGTTGGCGGTGGCGAACCATTCGATCGCCTGTGCCCGCGTCCAGCGCTTGGCGTGCAGCCCGGTATCGACGACGAGACGACAGGCGCGGAAGGCGAGGCTCTGGAGATAGCCCAGCCGCCCGACCGGGTCGCTGTCATACGCCCCCAGCTCCGCGCCCAATTGCTCGGCATAGAGCGCCCAGCCCTCGCTATAGGCGTTGAAGCCGAGCAGCGAGCGGACCAGCGGCAGCTTGAACGTATATTCGCCCTGCCAGGCATGGCCCGGAATGCCCTCGTGATAGGCGAGGGTGGCGAGGCTGTATCTGGTGTGGAGGTGCGTGGTGCGCAGGTTGAGCCACACCCGCCCCGGCACCGTCCCGTCGATCGATCCCGCGCCGCCATAGGCACCCGGCGCGCCCGGCTCTTCGGCGAGCGGGAGCCGCTTCACCTCGACATTACCGCGCACCAAAGTGTGGAACGCCTGCGGCATCTTCGCCTTCATGTCCTCGATCGTCCTGGTCATGTAAGCGAGGATTTCCTGCCGCCCGGCATCATTGTCGGGGTAGAGGAACTTGGGATCCTTGCCGAGCGCGGTCATGCGCGCGCCGACGCTGCCCTTGCTGTAGCCGAGCTTCTTGAGGATCGTGTTCATCTCCGACTGGAGCGCCTTCAGCTCCTCGCGCCCCGCCTTGTGCACCTCGTCCGGGGTTATCGTCGTGGTGGTCGCCGCGCGCAGGGCCCAGGCGTAGTAGGCCTCGCCGTCGGGGAATTTCCACACACCGGCTTCGCTCGTGGCCTTGGCGCGGTGGCGCTGTAGCTCGGCGATCTGGCGGTCGAGCGCGGGGGGCGATCTTGCCCGCCGCCAGCTTTGCCGCCGCCACCGCCTGATCGCCGGTCACGACCTTCTTGCCGGTGAAATTCTCGACCAGTTCCCACTTTCCCGCATCGGTGCCGCGGGTCAGCGCGATCTGACGCAGGCATTTGTCGAGCAGGAAGTCGGGCGCGACGACGCCCTTGTCGTATGCGATCTTGAGCCGCTCGGTCTCGCCGTCGATCTGCCCAGCCCAGCCCTCGAACCGCGCGAGCCAACTTGCCGCGTCCGCCGCGCTCTCGACCTTGTGCTCGCTGTCGAGGAAGCGCGGCATGTCGAGATAGGCGCCGACATTCTGCACCACGACATAGGGGGCATTGCGCCACCCACCCACGGCGACGTCACCATAGCCGAACGCAAAGCCGTCCAGTCCGACCTGGAACGCGGTGCGCACGACATCGACATTGGTCTGCATCACCGGCGACAGCGCGGCGCGATCGAGCGCGTCGAGCTGCGCGATCCGCGCGCGCAGCCCCTCCGCAACCTTCTGCCGGCCCGCGATGCTGCGATCCTCGACCATCGAGCGCAGATGCGCGCGCTCGCCCTTGTCGATGCCCAGCGAGGTCGCGCTCTCGGGCGAACTGGTCAGCAACTGCTCGGCAGTCGCGCTCAACAGCTTGTCCGCCGCTGCATCCGCAGAGGGTGCCCCCTGCGCACAGGCGGGGAGCGTGGGGAAGGCGGCGAGCGTGGCGGTCGAGGCGAGAAACTGGCGGCGGCTGGCGATCATGGCGGCTCCGGATGCGCGGGAGGGACTAGTTGCTGGCGTTACCTTAGCGAAGCGCGCGACGCATGCCACCCCGGGCTGGGCGGTTGCACGCGCCTGATGAAGTTGTATGACAGCTTTACGGCACGAGAGGAGCGGGCGATGCACAGACGCGCGATACTGGCTGGCGGCACAGCGCTGGCCGTCTGGCCGACGCGCATCGCCGCGACCGGGATCGATATTGCGGCGATCGACCGGCGCCGCATCCTGCGCGCAGCGAACCGCTATCTCACCGACGCGCCAGTCACGATCACCGCTTTCCGCGCCGAACGCAGTCCCGGAACGCGCCACGATTACTATTCCGAAGGCGACTATTGGTGGCCCAACCCCGCCGATCCGGAGGGCCCCTATGTCCGCCGGGACGGCTATTCCAACCCGGCGCGGTTCGATGCGCATCGTCAGGCGCTGATCCGCCTGAGCTTGCAGGTTCCCGCATTGGTGGCGGCGTGGCGGCTCACCCGCGACCCGCGCTACGCGCGCCATGCCGAGCGGCATCTCGATGCGTGGTTCGTCGATGCCGAGACCCGGATGGCACCCCATCTCGACCACGCGCAGGCGATTATCGGGATCAACACGGGGCGCGGGATCGGGGTGATCGACACGCTGCACCTGGTAGAGGTCGCGCGCGCGATCGCGGTGCTCGATGCCGGGTTGCGTCTTGAGCGCGGTGCGGCGATCCACGATTGGTTTCGCGCCTATCTGGGCTGGCTGACGACCTCGAAAAACGGCACCGACGAGCGCGACGAGAAGAACAATCACGGCAGCTGCTGGGCGCTGCAGGCGGCAGAGTTTGCGCGGCTGGTCGGAGATCGGCAGGTTCGCGCCACTGTACGCGACCGCTTCCGCACCCGCCTGATCCCCGACCAGATCGCGCCGAACGGGCGCCAGCCGCTCGAACTCGCGCGGACCAAGCCGTACAGCTACAGCCTGTTCAACCTCGATGTCCTCGCGGCGCTGGCGCATATCGCCTCGGACAACGGCGATCTGTGGCGCTTCGCCACGCCGGACGGGCGGTCGCTGGCCGGGGCGCTGGCATTCATGGCGCCCCATATCGCCGACAAGGCCGGCTGGCCGTACAAAGCCGATGTCGAATATTTCGACGCGCTGCCTGTGCGCCAGGTCGCGCTGCTGTTCGGGGGACAGGCGCTGGACCGCCCGGATTATCTTGCCTTGTGGAAGCGGTTGAATCCTGACCCACAGGTTCCGGAGATCATCCGCAACTTCCCGCTGCGACAGCCGCTGCTCTGGACGATGTAACCGGTTTCATCTACATCCGCTTCAACGATGGAACGGGAGAGAGTGATGCGGAACAAGGCGCTGTGGGTCGCGCTGATGTCGATGGTGGCGACGCCGGTGGTCGCGCAGCAGCGCAAGGCACCGCAGCGGCCCAATATCGTCTATATCATGACCGACGATCACGCGGTTCAGGCGCTGTCGGCCTATGGCCACCCCGTCTCGCGGCTCGCGCCCACGCCCAATATCGACCGGATCGCCCGCAACGGCGCGCGGTTCGACAACAGCTTCGTCACCAACTCGCTCTGCGGTCCCAGCCGCGCCGCGATGCTGACCGGCAAGTTCGGCCATATCAACGGCTTCAATCAGAATGGCGAGCATTTCGACACAAGCCAATGGACCTGGCCGCGCGCGCTGAAAGAGAGCGGCTACCAGACGGCGGTGGTCGGCAAATGGCATATCGGCCCGACACCCGGCGCGATCAATTTCGATTACTGGAAGATCCTCGACGATCAGGGCGAATATTATAACCCCGATTTCATCACCGCCGAAGGCCGCACCCGGCCCGAGGGTTATGCCACCGATCTGGTTACCGATCTCGGCCTCGACTGGCTGAAGAGCAAGCGGACCAAAGGCAAGCCGTTCGCGCTGATGGTCCATCACAAGGCGCCGCACCGCAACTGGATGCCGCCGCTGCGCCATGTGCAGAAATACCGCAACGTCACCTTCCCGGTCCCGGCGAGCTATTTCGACGATTATGCGGGCCGCATCCCTGCCGGAAAGCAGGAGATGAACATCTATCGCGACATGTATGAGGGCCACGACCTCAAGATGACCGTCGCGGCGGGATCGAACGAACTCCGCTATAACCGCTGGCCGGGCGCGTTCGAGCGGATGACCCCGGCGCAGCGCGCCGAGTGGGACCGGCTGTATCAGGCGGACAACGACGCAATGAACCGCGCCGACCTGTCGCCGCAGCAGCTCGCGATCTGGAAATTCCAACGCTACATGCGCGATTACATGGGCACGGTCGCGGCGGTGGACGACAGCGTCGGGCGGCTGCTCGATTATCTCGAAAGCAGCGGACTGTCGAAGAATACGATCGTCGTATATACTTCAGATCAGGGCTTTTTCCTCGGAGAGCATGGCTGGTTCGACAAGCGCTGGATGTATGAGGAATCCTTCCGCACTCCGCTGTTGATCCAGTATCCCGGCCATATCCCGGCGGGGACTGTGGTGTCGCGGATGGTGCAGAATATCGACTATGCGCCGACCTTCCTCGATTATGCCGGGGTGCCGCTGCCGGACGCGATCCAGGGCCGCTCGCTACGTCCTGTCGCGGAAGGCCGGAAGGTCCGCGACTGGCGCACCAGCCTCTACTACCATTATTATGAGTTCCCGGCCTTCCACGCGGTGCGCCCGCATTATGGCGTGCGCACCGACCGCTACAAATTGATGCGCTTCTATGGCGATATTGACACGTGGGAATTCTACGACCTCAAGACCGACCCGCAGGAAATGCGCAACGCGATCGCCGACCCGCGCTATGCGGGCAAGATCGCGAAGATGAAGGCCGAGCTGGCCCGGCTACGCGCCCAGTATCGCGACGACACCCCAAGGGCGGCGTCACGATAAAATATCACTCCGCGCGCCAGGGGGTGCGTTCGGCGATCAGCCGCTGGGTCAGCCGCTCGGTCAGCTCGACTCGCGCATTTTGCGCGGCGGCGCTGCCGTCGAGATCGTCGGCGATGCGATAGCCGGCGCGGCGGCGCACCGCGCGCAGGATTGCCTCGCGCGATCCGTCGGGCTGGCGTAGCATCTCGTCGGCCAGCGCCTCGCCCAGCCACTCCCATGCCTGCGCGGTCGCGGCGTCCTTGGCCGCCGGGGCAGTATCGACAAATTCGATGCTCCGCGCGCGCGGGGCCGCCTGAGCCGCAGTCTGCGCGCTGCGGCGGGTGACCTCGACGAACGCGCCGATCCACAAGGTGAGATAGCCGGCCCAGACCAACACCCAGCGGACATGACGGTCGAGCGTGGTAGCGTCGTCGGGTGTGCCATGATCCATCGCGCAGCGGATGACGGCGATCGCCACTGCGGCGGCGACGATGTTGAACAGAAAAAGTCCGGGCCGCAGCGCGACGGTGCGCGGCTGGCGCAGCGACCAGAGCGTCCAGGCGAAGAAGGCGGTGGCAACGCCGACCACCACGAACCGTGTGTCGTCCAGCCAGGGTGGCGTGCCGTCGTCGATCCATTGCGAGCGCAAGGCCAGCAGAGTGTAGCTGAAGGCCCAGAACAGCGCGACCCAGACTGCAGCGCCACGCGACAGTCGCTGCGACGGCGATGTGACAAAGTTACGATACATGATCGCCTCATAATCCGCTGAGGACGCGGGGGAAAGCGGTTACGCCTGTCGTTCGTCGAACTGCGCGCCGGATTCTGTCGCCCCGATCGCCGTCACCGCCTCGACCACCACCACGCCACCGCGGACATCGACGATCCGCGCCTTCGCGCCGACTGGCAGGTCCGGTCCTTCCGCCGGCCATTCGCCGTCGCCAACCCGCACGCGCCCGGTGCCGCCGACGATCGCGTCGACCACGGTCACGCTCTGCCCGATCATCCGGGCGGCGCGGTTGTTGAGGTCGGGGTCGGCGCTCGGCACCGGGTTCGCGCCGTACCAGCGCTTGCCGACCAGCACCGCGACGGTCGACCAGGCGGCGAAGCTGATGAACTGGCCGATCGCGCCCAGCTCCGGGAACACCAAAGCCAGCACGCCCGTCGCCGCCGCGCCGAGCGCGAGGAAGGTGAGATACACCCCGGGCAGCATCAACTCGCAGATCGCGAGCAACGCCGCGACGATGAGCCAGACGAAGCCTGCCTGCTCGGCCAACCAGTCGCTCATTGCTGCCCCCTTATTCCTGCGTGCCACCGAACGGCGACTGGCGCACCCGCGCGGGCGGGGCAGGGGGCGCTGGCGGCGTATCCTTCCCGCCCAAAGCCTCCTTGGCAAGTTCGCCGATCCCGCCCAGCGTTCCGATAAGCTGCGTCGCCTCGACCGGGAACAGGATCGTCTTGGCGTTGGGGCTGGTCGCGAACTTGCCGACCGCTTCGACATACTTTTGCGCGATGAAATAGTTGAGCGACTGGGCCGAACCGCTCTCGACCGCCTGGCTGACCAGCTCGGTCGCCTTGGCCTCGGCCTCCGCCGCACGCTCGCGCGCTTCGGCGTCGCGGAAGGCGGATTCCTTCCGGCCTTCGGCTTCAAGGATGCGCGCCTGCTTCTGGCCCTCGGCGCGCAGGATCTCAGAGGCGCGCGAGCCTTCGGCCTCAAGGATATTGGCGCGCTTCTCACGCTCGGCCTTCATCTGGCGGCCCATCGCGTTGACGATGTCGGCGGGCGGGCGGATGTCCTTGATCTCGACGCGCGTGATCTTGACCCCCCAGGGCGTGGTCGCATGATCGACCACCGAGAGCAGCCGTGCGTTGATCTCGTCGCGCTTCGACAGCGTCTCGTCGAGGTCCATCGACCCCATCACCGTGCGCAGGTTCGTTGTCGTCAGCTGAAGCAGCGCGACATAGAGGTCCGACACCTCATAGGCGGCCTTGGCGGCGTCGAGCACCTGAAAGAACACCACGCCATCGGTCGAGATCATGGCGTTGTCCTTGGTGATGATTTCCTGACCCGGAATATCGATCACCTGCTCCATCATGTTCACGCGGCGGCCGACGCGATAGAAGAACGCCGGATAGAGGTTGAACCCCGGCTGGGCGACGGTGGTGAAGCGGCCGAAATGCTCGATCGTGTAGTGATAGCCCTGGCGGACGATCTTGATGCTGGCGAACAGGTACATCAGCACCAGCAGCATCAGGATGAAGAAGGTGCCGATCGTCAGTTCCATCGCTAGTCCCCTCGCATTTCGGCCCTGACTCTAGCATAGCGATGGCATGAGCAAAGCGATTTACGCCCCGCCGCGCACCGCGCTGTTCCTGCCCGCGTCGAACCCGCGCGCGATCGAAAAGGCCAAGGGGCTGGCTGCCGACATGATCATCCTCGACCTCGAGGATGCGGTGAAGGCGCAGGACAAGGAAGCCGCGCGCGAGGCGGTGAAGGCGATCGATGGCTTCGGCGACCGGCCGTTCGGCGTCCGCGTCAATGGCGAGCACAGCGAGCATTGGTCGAAGGATCTGAAGGCGGTGAAGAAATCCGCCGCGACCCATGTCGTCATCCCCAAGGTCGAAAAGGTGGAGACGATCATCACTGCGGGCATCTATTCAGGGAAGCCCGTGCTCGCGATGATCGAGACTCCCGCGGGCGTGATGAATGTCGGCCCGATCGCCTCGGCCAGCGGCTGGGGCTATGAGCTGGCGGGGCTGATCGTCGGCACCAACGATCTTGCCGCGTCGCTCAAACTGCCGCCCGCCGCGGGCCGCGCCCAGATGGCGCTTTCGCTGCAACTGGTGGTGCTGGCGGCGCGGGCTCGCGAGTTATGGGTATTCGACGGCGTGTTCAACCGTCTCGACGATCCCGAGGGACTGGCCGCCGAATGCGCCGAGGGCCGGTTGCTCGGCTTCGACGGCAAATCGCTGATCCACCCCAACCAGATCGACATCGCCCGTGCTGCTTTCGACCCGACCGAAGCGGAACTCGAAGAAGCCCGCGCGCTGGTGGCAGCCGCGACCGGCGGCGCCGAACGCTACAAGGACGCGATGATCGAGGAGATGCACGTCGATCAGGCGAAGGCGCTGCTGGCGCGGGCTGGCCACTAGCGCCCGTCACAAAGCGTCGTTACATGGGCCGCCAATTCTCGACTCAGGAACTTGGCGCATCCCATGGATATCCCTCTCGGCCTCACCTTCGACGACGTCCTGCTCTATCCGGGCGAGAGCGAGGTGCTGCCGAGCATGGCCGACACCCGCACCCGGGTGACCAAGTCGCTCGCGCTCAACATCCCGATCCTCTCCTCCGCAATGGACACGGTGACCGAAGCGGACATGGCGATCGTTATGGCGCAGCTCGGCGGGCTCGGCGTCCTGCACCGCAATCTGGAAGTCGATGAGCAGGTTGAGGCAGTGCGCGCGGTCAAGCGCTTCGAAAGCGGCATGGTCGTAAACCCGATCACGATCCGCGCCAGCGGCACGCTGGCCGAGGCACAGGCGCTGATGACGCGGCACAAGATCAGCGGTATTCCGGTGACCGAGGAGAACGGCAAGCTGGTCGGCATCCTCACCAACCGTGACGTGCGCTTTGCCGAGAATCCGGGTCAGCCGGTCAGCGAGCTGATGACGCACGACAATCTCGCCACCGTATCGATCGGGGTCGGGCAGGAAGAGGCGCGCCGTCTGCTCCACGCCCGCCGCATCGAAAAGCTGCTGGTGGTGGACGAAAACTACCGCTGCGTCGGCCTGATCACCGTCAAGGACATCGAAAAGGCGGTGAACTATCCTAACGCGACCAAGGACGGCGCAGGCCGCCTGTGCGTCGCCGCAGCGACCACGGTCGGCGACAAGGGCTTCGAACGCACCCAGGCTTTGGTCGATGCCGAGGTAGACCTGATCGTCATCGACACCGCGCACGGCCATAACAAGGACGTCGCACGCGCGGTCGAGCGGGTGAAGAAGCTGTCGAACCGTGTCCAGGTCGTCGCCGGCAATGTCGCCACTGCCGCGGCCACCCGCGCGCTGATCGACGCGGGCGCGGACGGGGTGAAGGTCGGCATCGGCCCCGGATCGATCTGCACCACCCGCGTCGTCGCGGGCGTCGGCGTGCCCCAGCTCACCGCGGTGATGGACGCCGCCAACGAAGCCGCCAAGTCGGACGTGCCGGTGATTGCCGATGGCGGCCTGCGCACCTCGGGCGATCTCGCCAAGGCGCTCGCCGCTGGGGCCTCGACCTGCATGGTCGGATCGCTGCTCGCCGGGACCGAGGAAGCGCCGGGCGAGACCTTCCTCTACCAGGGCCGCGCCTACAAATCCTATCGCGGCATGGGCAGCGTCGGCGCAATGGGCCGCGGCTCGGCCGACCGCTATTTCCAGGGCGATATCAAGGACCAGTTGAAGCTGGTCCCAGAGGGGATCGAGGGCCAGGTCGCGTTCAAGGGGCCGGCCAAGGACGTGATCCACCAGCTGATCGGCGGCATCAAGGCGGCGATGGGCTATACCGGCGCCGCGACCATCCCCGAGCTGCGCGAAAAGGGCAAGTTCGTCCGCATCACCAATGCCGGCCTGCGCGAAAGCCATGTCCACGACGTGACGATCACGCGCGAAGCACCGAATTATCCGACGCGGTAAACTTCGTATAAAATAGCTTTTCTCAGTGATTTAGCTCTACTGGAACCTTCGTTACGCCAGCGCGTTGAGCGATGTGGGGCGGTGCATGTGCGCCGTTTGGGCAGGTAGTGGAGCAGGCGTGAGAGCAAGTGCGGCGCGGGCGGTCAACGTCCCGGCATTTCTGGCCAATGGCGGCGAGATGGGACAGCGCATCGCTGCGTTCGACTGGGCCGCAACCGGCGTCGGGCCGATTGAAGGCTGGTCGCAAAGCCTGTGCAGCATTGTCGCCTTCCTCGTCAATTCGCCGGTCGCGCTGGTCATGCTGTGGGGCAGGGACGGGCATCTGATCTACAACGACGGCTATTCGGTCTTCGCGGGCGAGCGGCATCCGGGGCTGCTTGGAATGAAGGTCGTTGAGGCGTGGCCGGAAGTCGCCGACTTCAACGCCAACGTCATGCGCGTCGGGCTTGCTGGCGGCACGCTCGCCTATCGCAACCACAAGCTGACCCTCAATCGCACGGGAGTATTCGAGGATTGTTGGCTCGATCTGGATTACTCCCCGGTCTTTGACGATGATGGCCACCCCGCCGGGGTCATGGCGGTGGTCGTCGAGACAACAGAATCGGTGCGGAGCGAGCGGGCGTTGCGAGAGAGCGAAGCGCGGCTGCGCTTTCTCGATGCCCTCGATCGCGAAACCGGTGGCGCGACCGACCCCGCTCAGATCTTGGCGATCACGACCCGCAAGCTCGCCGAACGCCTGGGTGCCGCCAATTGCGCCTATGCCGATATGGACGCCGATGGCGACGGCTTCACCATCCGCGGCGATTGGGCGCAGCCTGGATCACAATCGATCGTCGGCCATTACAGCCTGGCCGCGTTCGGCGAACAGGCGGTGCGCGACCTCAATGCCGCCCGCCCGCTGATCCTTGACGACATCGCGCATGAGCTACCCCCGCACGAAGCCGCGACCTTTGCCGCGATCGGGCTTGCAGCCACCTGCTGCGTGCCGCTGGTGAAGGACGGGCGGCTGACCGCGCTGATGGCGGCGCACCATGCCGAACCCCATGTGTGGAGCCCGGAAGATATCGCGCTGATCCGTGAGGTCACCGACCGCAGCTGGGCGCATGTCGAGCGCGCCGCAGCGGAGGCTGAACTGCGCAAGACGGCGGAACAGCTGCGTCAGCTCAACGCCGAACTCGAATCGCGCGCAATGGAGCGCGCCGCGGCGCTCGAACAGAGCCAGACGCAGTTCCGACTGCTCGTTCAGGGCGTGACCGACTATGCGATCTACATGCTCGATCCGCAGGGCGTCGTCGCGAGCTGGAATGCAGGGGCGCAACGGATCAAGGGCTATGCCCCGGACGAAATCATGGGCGCGCATTTCTCGACCTTCTACACTGAGGAAGAGCGCGCTCGCGGTGAGCCGCAGCACGCGCTCGAAACCGCGCGGCGTCAGGGGCGCTTTGCGGCGGAGGGCTGGCGACTGCGCAAGGGTGGTCACCGCTTCCGCGCCAGCGTGGTGATCGATGCGATCCATGACGATGACGGGCGGCTGATCGGATTTGCCAAGATTACCCGCGATATCACCGAACGCGAAGAGGCGCAGCGCGAGCTGGAGGTTGCGCGTGAAGCGTTGTTCCAGGCGCAGAAGATCGAGGCGATCGGCCAGCTGACCGGTGGCGTGGCGCATGATTTCAACAATTTGCTGATGGCGATCATCAGCGGTCTGACTTTGCTGCGCAAACGCCTGCCCGATGACGATCCCCAGATCACGCGCCTGATCGACAATTCGATGCAGGCGGCGGATCGCGGCGCGGCGCTGACCCAGCGGATGCTCGCCTTTGCCCGGCGACAGGAACTGAAGACCGAACGGATCGACGTGCCCGCGCTCGTCGCGGACATGCGCGGGCTGCTGGAACGCACGATCGGTCCGTCGTGGCGGATCGATGTCGATTTCCCCGATCGCCTGCCGGTGGTGTCCGCCGACGCCAACCAGCTCGAAATGGCGCTGGTCAATCTGGCGGTGAATGCGCGCGACGCCATGCCCGATGGCGGGCGCATCTGCATCGAGGGGATCGAGCAGGAGGTGATCGGAGAGGTCCGCGGCCTGACCTCGGGTCGCTATGTCCGGTTGTCGGTGCATGACGAGGGCTCGGGCATGGACGCCGCGACGCTGGCGCGCGCGACCGAACCCTTTTTCACGACCAAGGGGGTGGGGAAGGGCACGGGTCTTGGCCTGTCGATGATCCACGGTTTCGCGCGCCAGAATGGCGGGATGCTGGAGATCGAGAGCGAGCCTGGTCACGGCACGCATGCCCATATCTGGTTGCCGGTCGCTTCGGATGGCTCCGGCGCGGTCGTCGCGGCACCGCGCGCCGACGTTGCGACCCGCGCCGCGATGCGATCGCTGGTGGTGCTCGTCGCGGATGACGATCCCTTGGTGCTGATGAACACCGCCGACCTGCTCACCGATCTGGGCCATAGGGTGATCGAGGCGGAATCGGGCCTTGCCGCGCTCGACCAGTTGAACGCGCGGGAGGATATCGCGCTGCTGATCACCGATCAGGCTATGCCCGGCATGACCGGCACCGAACTGATCGCACGGGCACGGGCGCAGTACCCCGAACTGCCGATCATCCTCGCCACCGGTTATGGCGAGACCCCCCGCAGACGCCGCCGCGCAGCTGCTTCGTCTCAACAAACCCTTTACCCAGGCCGATCTCCAACGCGCGGTAGCCGACGCAATGATGCAGCGGGTGTAGGGAGCAGACTATCCGCCTCCTCCTCCTTGCGGAGAACGGCGGGTTGCCGACATCATTTCGACGCAATGCGCGGGCAATTCGTCCGCGCCTTGTCGAGTATTGCCGTCCTGCCCCCGCCAGAAGCGCCGCGCGCGCTGTTGCCGCGCCTGCGCGAGCGGTTTGGCGCGCGTGCGATTGCGATTGCGCTCGCGCTGCTGGTCGAACTGCTGCTGGCATTGTTGCTGCTCACCATCGCGCCGAAGATCCTGAACCCGCCCGATGAGACGGTGCCGATGGCGACGTTCGGCGTCAGTCCGGAGCCGGAGCCTGCGCCCGAGCCACCGTCCGACGCGCGCCCCGCCGATGCGGCGCCCCAGCCGACCGTGCAGCCCCGACCGCGTGAGGCGGACACCCCGCCGCGCCCAGATCCGGTGGTCGTCGACCCTGCGCCCGAGCCGCCGGTACTCCTCGACATCCCGCTCGGTCGCATGCCCGATATCGCCGCGCTGCCGCGCCGCCCGTCGGCAGAGCCCGCCGCCCCCCGCGCCGTGTCGCCGGGCCACCGGCGCCCGGCCCCAATCCCGGGGATTCGCGTCGGGTGGAGGGGCGCGGACCCAATGGTGAGCCGCTCTACGCCGCGTCGTGGTTCCGCAAGCCCTATGACAGCGAGATTCGCGGCTATCTGTCGACCGCGCGCGCGCCGGGCTGGGCGATGATCGCATGCCGGACGGTGGCCGATTATCGCGTCGACAGCTGCGTACTGCTCGACGAATATCCCGAGGGCGCGCAGATCGGGCGCGCGTGGCTCGCCGCCGCGTGGCAGTTTCGCGTGCGCCCGCCCCGGTTGCGCGGGCAGTATCAGGTCGGCGAATGGGTCCGCATCCGGATCGACTATGGACTCGATTCGGTGCGTGCCGAGTAAAGTGTGGAAGGAATGGCGATGATGTGGATTGCAGCGCTCGCGATGCTGGCTTCGGGCGTTCAGGACGGCCCGGCGCTGACCCCGGGCACGGTGACGGTCGAGGCGGTGGCGGATGAAGCCACCCCCGTTGCGGTCCGTCAGGTCTTCGCCGACGCGGTGGAACAGGCGCTGCTCGATGCGCGCTTCATCGCTCTCCCGCGTCAGGCGCGCGGTCGCTACATTGCACGGATCAGCCTCACCCGGGCCGAGCGCGGCGCGGTCGCGTCGAATGGGCGCGAGCAGGGCGCGTCGGGCGGATTCGGCAACTGGGGCGGAGCGGTCAGCGTCACGCTGCCCTCGGACAAGCGCCAGCTGCGTGGCCTGATCGTCACCACGCTCAAGGTCGAGCTGGTCAGCCGTGCGGACGAGAGACTGGTTTGGAGCGGCAGCGCGCTGACCGCCCAGGCCGAAGGGACGCGCAATGACACCCCGTCCGCGCTGGCCGCAAAGCTCGCCCCTGCGGTGATCCGCGCCTTCCCCGCCACGCTGGCCGAGCCGCTTTCGGTCCCCTAAAGCGCCTCGATGACCCCAGCCGCACGTACCCGTACTGCTATCGAACTGCTCGACGCGATCATCGCCGCCGCGCGGGATGGCGGGGCATCGGCGGACGTGCTGATCGCGCGCGAGCTTGCCGCGCGCCGCTATGCGGGGTCGAAGGACCGCCGCGCGATCCGCGCCCTGGTCTATGACGCGATCCGGCTGTGTGGCGAGATTCCGGCGACCGGGCGCGCGGCGATGCTGGCGCTGGCGGCGCGCGATCCCGATCTGGCCGCAACCTTCGACGGCTCGCCCTATGGCCCTGCGCCGATCGGTGCGGATGAGCCGGTTGCCGCGCCGGGCGTCGCCCCGGCCTGGCTGATCGACGCGCTCGCCGCATCGGGCGTCGATGGGGAACAGGCCGCAGCCTTGCTCGACCGCGCCCCGCTCGACCTGCGGGTGAACCCGCTCAAGGCGACCCGCGACCAGCTCGCCGCCGCCTTCCCCGATGCGGCGTTGCTCCCCGGCCTTCCGCTCGCGCTACGCCTCCCCGGCGATACGCCGGTGGAAAAGAGCGACGCCTACGCCCAAGGCTGGTTCGAGGTCCAGGACGCCGGCAGCCAGGCGGTGACCCTCGCCGCCGCCGCCGCACCGGGCATGCGCGTCGTCGACCTGTGCGCGGGAGGTGGGGGGCAAGACGCTCGCGCTCGCCGCCGCGATGGCGGGGCAGGGGGCGATCCTTGCCAGCGACAGCGACCGCGCCCGCCTCTCGCGCCTTGCCCCGCGTGCGCAGCGGGCGGGTGTCAACATTGTCGAGACGCGCCTGCTCAACCCGAACCGGGAGGCGGAGGCGCTGGCTGACTGGGCCGACAGCGCCGACGTGGTGCTGATCGATTCGCCCTGCTCCGGCACCGGAACCTGGCGTCGCAACCCGGAGGCACGCTGGCGGCTCACCCCGGCGCGGCTCGCCCGGCTGGTCGAGACGCAGGCGCGCCTGCTCGATGTCGGCGCGGCGCTGATCCGCCCCGGCGGCGCGCTGATCCATATCGTCTGTTCGCTGCTCGATGCCGAAGGGGCGGATCAGGTCACCGCCTTCCTCGCCCGCAACCCGGCCTTCCGCGCCGATCCGCTTGCGCTTCCGCTCGGCACGCCGCATGGATCGGGCATGCGTCTCACCCCGCTCAGCGATGCGACCGACGGGTTTTTTGTCGCGCGGATGGTGCGCGCGTGATAGCGATTGCCATTCCACGTCCGGAGACTGTCATGCGTATCTCGCTCGTGTCGGCCGCCGCAGCGCTCACGCTGCTCAGCGTTTCGACTTCGATCAACGCCCAGCGCGCCGACGACCAGATCGACGCCCGCTCGGTCGCGTTGCTCGATAAGGGGAAGGCTGCGCGCGCCGCCGGTGACCTCGACACGGCCAATGGCCTGATCGAAAGCGCGCTCGCGGTCGATCCGCGCAACCGTGCCGCCTATCTGGTGCTCGCCGAAATTGCGCGCGCGCAGGGCCTGCCGGGCAAGGCGATCCGCTTCTATCGCGAAGCGCTGACGCTGGAGCCGAACGATCAGGCCGCGCTGCGCGGGCAGGGCGAGGCGATGGTGCAGAAGGGCGCTGTCGAACGCGCCAAGGAAAATCTCGCGCGGCTGAAGACGCTGTGCGGAAATTGCGCCGACGCGACTCAGCTGGCGGCGGCGATCGCCAAGGGCCCGCCCGCCACCGCAACGGCGCAGGTAGTTCCGCCTCCCAAGGCGGACGAGAAGAAGAACTAAGTCCCCTCCCGCAAGCGGGAGGGGAGATCAGGACAACGCCCGCGCCAGGCTTACAAACTCCGCCACGCTCACCGTCTCGGCGCGTCGTGTCGGGTCGATCCCCAGCGCCTCTGCCGCCTCGACCGCACCCGGCACCGCCTTCAAGCTCTGCCGTAGCATTTTGCGTCGCTGGCCGAATGCAGCAGCGGTCAGGCGCTCCAGAACCTTGAACTTCACCCCCGGCGGCTCGTCGGCTGGCACGATATGCACGACCGCCGACATCACCTTGGGCGGCGGGGTGAACGCGCTGCGGTGGACCGGCATCGCGATCCGCGCGCTGCTGCGCCACTGCGCCAGTACCGCGAGGCGGCCATAATGATCGCTGTCGGTCGTCGCGACGATCCGTTCGGCGACCTCCTTCTGGAACATCAGCGTCAGGCTCGCCCACCACGGCTCCCATTCGGCGGACAGCCAGCCGACCAGCAGCGCGGTGCCGACATTGTACGGCAGGTTCGACGCGATATGCGGCTTCCCCGAGAACAGCGCGGGCGCATCCACCTCAAGCGCATCGCCCTCGATCACGCGCAACTGTCCCGGAAACGCCTCGCCGAGTTCCTCGAGCGCGGGGATGCAGCGCCGGTCACGTTCGACTGCGGTCACCTTCGCCCCGGCGCCGAGCAATGCGCGGGTCAGACCGCCGGGACCGGGGCCGACCTCGAATACCTCCGCGCCATTGAGATCGCCCGGCACGCGCGCGATGCGGTCGAGCAGCTGCAGAATCGAACAGGAAATTCTGGCCCAACGCCTTGCTGGCGGAGAGCCCGTGTTTCGCAATCACCTCACGCAGCGGGGGTAGCTTGATCACGCGGTCGCGGCCTGCTCGGCGTCATAGGCGGCGCGATGCTCGGCCGCCTGCGCCGCCATGCGGATCGCCGCGATCATCGCGCCCGGTTCCGCCATGTCCTTGCCCGCAATGCCAAACGCGGTGCCGTGATCGGGCGAAGTGCGCACGATCGGCAGGCCGAGTGTCAGATTCACCCCCTCGTCGAAATGCAGCGTCTTGAGCGGGATCAGCGCCTGATCGTGATAGAGGCAGATCGCGGCATCATAGGTCGCCCGCGCGCGCGCATGGAACATCGTGTCGCCCGCGAACGGCCCGGTCGCGTCGATCCCCTCGGCGCGCAACTGCTCGATCGCCGGGATCAGCAGCTCGATCTCCTCGCGCCCGATCGCCCCGCCTTCGCCGGCATGCGGGTTGAGGCCGGCAAAGGCGAGGCGGGGTGCGGTGATCCCGAAATTGCGCGCGAGTCCCCGCGCGGTCGCGCGCGCCTTGGCCAGGATCAAGGGAATCGTGATCGTCGGCGCGACCTCCGCCAGCGCGATATGCGTCGTCACCGGCACCACGCGCAGCGTCGGCCCGGCCAGCATCATCACCGCATTCTCGGGCGCAACGCCGCATCGCTCCGCAACGAACTCGGTCTGCCCCGGATGGGTAAAGCCGATGCTGTAAAGCTGCGCCTTTGACACCGGCGCGGTCACCAGGCCCCCCCGCCGCGCCCGACCGCGTGAGGCCGGTGGCAAGCTCCAGGCTGCTCAGCGCACAGCGCGCGCCCGCGACGTCGGGGACCCCCGGCTGGACCGCTGCCGAGCAGTCGACCGGAAGCACCGGAAGCGCGTCGTCAAACGCACTTCGCGCCTCATCCGGGCTGCCGATCCGTGCCAACGGCCCGTCCCACACCGCCGCAATCGCGTCCGGTTCACCGACTGCGAAAAACGGGGAAAGTGCGTGCAACGCGCGACCGCACCATGCCTTGCCGATAATCTCCGGACCGATCCCTGCGGGATCTCCCATCGCGATCGCGAGCGGACGCAAAGCGCCGCTCACGGCTCAACGATACTCGACGATCGCGTCGCGGCGCAGGTCGCGCAGCAACCGCTGGGCGCGCAAATTGGTGCGGCGCTCCTCAAGGCCGTCGCGGATCGCATCGGCCGATGGGGCCGATGCGGTCTTGGGATCGTCGCGGCCGCACAGGACCAGCGCGCGAATGCCCTCGGTCGGCGATCCGAAGGGCGGGGTTGCCTGACCGACCTGAAGCGCCAGGATCAGGTCCTGCAGCTGTGGCGGCAGATCGCGCGCGACAACCGAGTCATTGTCGACGACTTCGGCACCCAGCGTCTCGGCGGCCTTGCCCACCGCGCCGCAGCCATTGGTCGATTTGAGCACTGCGGCGAACTCGGCGACCTTGGCGGTTGCCTGCGCCTGGGTGATGTCGGCCGGGAATTTGACGGTCAGCTGGCGCAGACTCAGGCGCGCGTCACGCGGGTCGGGCATGCCGACCTGACGCTTGTCGACCAGATAGAGGATCGAAAAGCCGCCGGGCACTTCGACCGGGCCTGCGACCTGACCGACCTGCATCTGCTGTGCCGCCTGGGCCAGCGGCCCGGGCAGCATCTCGGTGCGCACCCAGCCAAGGTCGCCGCCTTGCGAGCTGGTGGTCGCTTCGGAAAAGCGTGCGAAATATTCGAACGGGCGCCCCTGCTGCATCTGCTGGATCATCTGCTGCATCGTCTGGAACACCTCGCCCGCGCGCTCCGGCGTCGCGGAGATGTAGATTTCGCGCAGGTGATATTCGTTGGTGCCCTTGGCGGCCTCGATCGACTTGATGATCTCGCTGACTTCATAGTCGCCGACATTGATGAACGGGTTGACCTTGCGTCGGATCACTGCCTGCCATGCCAGCTCGCCCTCGATCTGGCGGCGGAACGATCGTTCCGACGACCCGATCTCGCGCAGCCACGCACGCATCTGATCCGGCGATCGGCCATAGCGGCGCGCAATGCCGGCAAAGCTGCGCTCGATCTGGTCGGCGGCGATGGAGATATCCTCCGACTTGGCCTGCTGGATCTGGATCGTCTCGTCGATCAGCAGGCGCAGCACCTGCATGCGCAGCTGGTCCTTCTCCTCGACGCTCAGCTGCCACTGGTTGAGCGCGATGGCCAGGTTGACGCGGTGGTCGACATCGGTGCGCGTGAGGACATGGCCGTTCACGATCGCCGTCGGCTTGCGCACATTGGGGTCGGCCTTGGCGAACAGCTGCAGGTTTTCCGGCAGGTTGAGGTTCGCCGTCGACGGGACGTCACCATCGGCGACGGTTTGCGCCGCAATGGCGGTGCTGCCGGCAATACCCAGAACAAGGGCCGCAATCCGGCCGTAACGCGCGACTTTCGAGGTCATCTTCACCTGTGCCTGAAACCTGTCCGATTTTCGTGATCGGGGCCGTGTACTAGCCAATTGTGCCTGAACTGGGGCTTACGGCCTGTAATCTGTCGCCGCAATGGTCATCATCGGATGCCTTGTGTTGCGGCGCCGGCCCCCCCCACCCGGCCACCCTTTGAAGATACCTTGTGGGTGGCCGGGCGGGGGAGCGGGCCGGTGCCGCAGCCTCAAACTAACGCCCCAGATTCTTCAGCGCCAGCGTGAACAGGTACGAACTCCCCCGCCGCGCGTCGCCGGTGGTCTGATAATCGCGCTTCCAGGTCAGGCCGATGCGGATACAGTCATCCTCATATTCGACGCCCAGCCGGTGCCGCACCGGTTCGAACCCATCCGCGAGCGAGGCGGGATCTTCCTCGGCATCGGTCAGGTCGACCACCGCCGATCCGAATGCGGACCAGAAGCGCGTGATCTGGACCCGCGCGCCGATCCGCGCTTCCTCACGGTCCTGCAGATCCTCCAGCGCGAACGGGATGTTGCGGTTGAGCCGCAGATAGCCGAGCGTGACGAATGTCGTGCGCGATCCCACCGTCGCGTCGATTTCGTTGCGGCGCACCGCGAAATTGTCCTTGTCGACTCGATATCGGTGCGTGAACGACAGGAAGTCGCGATAGCGCACCACCGTCCGGCCGACGATATCCGACAGCCGGTCGTCGAGTCCCGTGCCGTCGGGCAGGATCGCCGGGCGCGACGTCAGGCGATAGCTTTGCCCCACATTCGCCTCGATCGACAGGCCGGGCAGGTAGAGCGCGTAATCGACGCCAAAGGTAAAGCGGGTCGAATCCTCGAACCGGTCGTATCCGGGAAAGCGATTGAGCGCGAAGAGGTTCGAATCCTCAAGGTCGACAGAGCGCGCGTCTTCATTCGGTACGTCGAAATTGTCGATGCGTGGCGCGGCGACGATCTGGAAGCGCGGGGTGATCCGCTGCGTCCCGCCAAACGCATCGCCGATCAGCGGCCATTTGACGTCGAGCGCCAGCGCGCCGATCGCGCGGCCACGAAACCCCTCCAGCCCGCGATAGCTGACGACGCTGGTCGCTGCGGTCTGGGTGGTGTTGTAGAGGTCGCCGCGGGCATAGCCGGTCAGCGTCACCTCCTGCCCCCATGAAGTCAGCTTGCGCAGGTCATAGCGCAGTGAGGTGAAGGCACGCTGTGTATCCTGTCCGGCGCTGCGCCCGATCGCCAGCGTATTGGCCTGGAGTTCGAAGCGCCCGCCCGCGATCAGGCCCTGGCCGAATCGCAGCCGGTAGTCGATCTCGGGCAGCGCCACCGCCTGAAGCCCCTGATTCTCGGTCGGGCGCAGCGTCTGGACGAACCAGCCATTGATCGAAAAATAGGAATCGCGGTCGATCCGCTCGGCGCGCAGATTGTTGCGCAGCCGGTCGTCGCTCGAAATGTCGTAGCGCCGCAGAAAGGTGCGGTCGCTCGCCAGGCGCACCGATCCGCTGGTGCTCCAGTTCTCGTCGAACTGATAGCGACCGACTGCGTCCAGATAGCCGCGGAACGCATTCTCGCTCGATACGCCCGGAGTGGGGGAGATGAAGTCGTCGCTGCGCCGACTATAGGTGGCATAGCCGGTCACGCGAAACGCGCCCTTGTCGAGCAGGTGGCGATAATCGGCCTGGAGCATAGGCAACGCATCGGTGAACAGGCGCGGCGTGATCGTCAGGTCGCGATTGGGTGCCAGACTGAAATAATAGGGGAGGGCGACCTCGAACCCATTGACCGCATCGTACCGGATTTCGGGCGCGAGCAGGCCGCTGGCGTTCCCATCGCCCACCGAATGCGAAAATACCGGAAGTGGAAGCGAAGCGATCCCGAACAGCGACACCCGCGCGCCGGTGTACCGGATGCGCTGCTTCGCCGGGTCATAGACGACCCGCACCGCCGTGATCTTCCACGAAGGTTCCTTGGGGCAATTGCCAGAATCGACCACCGCGCAGGGGGTATAGGCGGCGCGATCTACCCGGATCACGCCATCGGCACCGCGCGTGCCGCGCTCGGCCGCGATCCGACCGCCCTGCTCCAGCACGACGAGCATATTCTCGATCGCCCCGTCCTTCAGCGAATCGGTCAGCTCGATCTTGTCGCCATAGGCGGTGTCGCCCTCCGGATTGGTGACGGCGATATTACCCTCGGCCACCACTTGTCCGGTCTTGCGGTTCCATACCACCTTGTCCGCGCGCAGCCGGTTGCCTTCGCGGAACAGGCGCACATCGCCGCTGACCGTGACGATATCGCCCTGCGAATCATATTCGGCCAGGTCGGCGGAAAACTGGATCTGGTTGGGATCGTCCGGGAGCGGGGTTTCGGACGGCGGCGGTGGCTCGACCGCGCGGTCCTGCAAATCCTGGCCGCCGGTTGCGGCGGCACCCGGAGCCAGGCACAGGGCCAGCGGGACGACCCCGGCGAGCAGCAGAGCCTTGCGCGTCACGTTCTTCGAAACCCCTTTGTACCCAACATCGCCCCGCGCAGGGCTGAAGCTGCCCTATCGCACCGCATGGCCCGCTTCGCAATCGCCCGGCGTTGCCCCGTCTGGAGCACCGCCCTAGATAGGCGTGAATCGCGGCCCAAGAGATCCGCTAACGCCCAGAGGAACAGGAAGCTTCATGCAGGTCATTTTTTCCGCCACCCGCCCCGCCGATGCGGCGGTGCTCGCGCTCCCGGTCGAAAAGGACGGGCTGGATCGGATGCCTGCCGGCACGCTCGACGATGCGACGCTCGCGCTGGTCCGTGGTGCGGCCCGTGCCGGCCGGTTCGAGGGCGAGGCGGGCGGCATCGCCGAAATCTTCGTGCCGGGGGACGAGGCGGCGAAGCGCATCCTCCTGCTCGGCGTCGGATCCGGCAGCGAGGTGGACTATGAACGCGCCGGCGGAGCATTGACCGCGCGCTTCCTTGTCTCGGGCGTAACCGCCATCACGGTCGATTTCGCCGCGCTCGGCGGTGCTCCGACGGCCCGCGCCGTCGCCCGCTTCGCCGCCGCCGCCGTGCAGCGCGGCTGGCGTCACGATGTCTATCGCACCAAGCTTGCCGACAAGCAGAAGCCGACCCTCGCCACCCTCACCCTCGCCAACGCCCCCGCCGACAGCGAGTCGAGCTGGGCGAGCCTCGACGCGGTGACGCAGGGAATGGAGCTGACCCGCACTTTGGTGTCGGAGCCGCCGAACATCATCTACCCGGAAAGCTTTGTCGAACGCTGTCGCCACCTCGCGGAGCTGGGCGTCGAAATCACCGTGCTCGACCGCGCCGACATGGAAAAGCTCGGCATGGGGGCTTTGCTCGGCGTCGCACAGGGTTCGCGCCGTGAGGCCCGCCTGCTCGCGATGCGCTGGAACGGCAAGGGATCGGGTGACGTCGATGTCGCCCTGGTCGGCAAGGGCGTGACCTTCGACACCGGCGGCATCTCGATCAAGCCGGCCGCCGGCATGGAAGATATGAAGTGGGACATGGGCGGTGCAGGTGCCGTCGCGGGCGCGATGAAGGCACTCGCCACCCGCAAGGCCAAGGCGAACGTCATCGGCGTGTGCGGCCTGGTCGAGAACATGCCCGACGGCAACGCCCAGCGCCCCGGCGACGTCGTCACCTCGATGTCGGGCCAGACGATCGAGGTCATCAACACCGACGCCGAGGGGCGGCTGGTGCTGTGCGACGCGATCACCTGGGTCCAGCGCACGCATGGCCCCAAGACGATCGTCGATCTTGCCACGCTGACCGGCGCGATGATCATTGCGCTGGGCAACGAGCATGGCGGGCTGTTTTCGAACGACGATGGTTTGGCCGAGGAACTGTTGTCGGCGGGCCGCGCGACCGGCGACCATCTGTGGCGCTTCCCGCTCGGCGACGCTTACAACAAGCTGATCGACAGTCCGATCGCCGACATGAAGAATGTCGGCCCGCGCGGAGCCGGGTCGATCACCGCGGCCCAGTTCATCCAGCGCTTCGTCGACCCCGGCGTGCGCTGGGCGCATCTCGACATCGCCGGCATGGTGTGGGCCGACAAGCCCGGCCCGAATTACGACAAGGGCGCAACCGGCTACGGCGTCCGCCTGCTCGACCGCTATATCCGCGACAATTTCGAGCGCTGATCGGGCCATGCAGGTCGATTTCTACCACCTCACCGCGACCCCGCTGGAGCGCGCGCTCCCGCAGATTGCGGCGAAGGTGGTGGAAACCGGCCAGCGCCTGCTGATCGTCTCCGCCGATGCCGAACAGCGCCGCCGGATCGACCAGCTGCTGTGGACCTTCCGCCCCGACAGCTTCCTCCCCCACGCCCAGGCCGGGGCAGGGGATGACAGCCTCCAGCCCGTCCTGATCGGCGAAGCGGTCGCGCCCGGCAACGGCGCGCGCCACGTCGCGCTGATCGACGGCGAATGGCGCGACGAAGCGCTGACCTTCGACCGCGCCTTCCACTTTTTCGGCGAAGACAGCATCGGCGCGGCCCGGATCGCGTGGAAGGGCTTGGCCGACCGCGACGGCGTCGAGCGCCGCTACTGGAGGCAGGGCGAGAGCGGCTGGGTGCAGGCGGCGTAACGTCCGCCCCCTTGCCACCACGCCCGCGCCCCTCTAAGGGCGCGCGCAATCCCATCCCCCATATGACAGGAGCCGCATGGCCATGGCCGTGACCCGTACCTTTTCGATCATCAAGCCCGATGCCACCCGCCGCAACCTGACCGGCGCGGTCACCAAGATGCTTGAGGAAGCCGGCCTGCGCGTCGTCGCCAGCAAGCGCATCCACATGACCCGCGAACAGGCCGAGGGCTTCTACGCGGTGCACAAGGAGCGTCCCTTCTTCGGCGAACTGGTCGAATTCATGATCTCCGGCCCGGTCGTGGTGCAGGTGCTCGAGGGCGAGAACGCCATGCAGCGCAACCGCGACATCATGGGCGCGACCAACCCCGCCAACGCCGAGCCGGGCACGATCCGCGCCGAGCTGGCCGAGTCGATCGAAGCCAATACCGTCCATGGTTCGGACAGCGACGAGAATGCCGCGATCGAAATCGCCTACTTCTTCAAGCCGGAAGAGATTGTCGGCTGATCGACCCGATCATCTGAACATTGCGAAGCGGGCCGGGGGCAACCCCGGCCCGTTTTGGTTTCGGGTGGGCCGGTGACCCCTCGGCGAAGCCGACAAACTAGTGCCACACCGCCGACAGTGGGTAGAGCGCGATCAGCCAGATCAGGCACGCGATCACCACCGCTCGCCGGGGCACCAGGACCGCGATCAGGCTGACCGGGAAGAAGGAGAAGGTCAGCACCATCGTGCGCAGGTCGAACGCGAAGTCGAGCAGTGCAAAGGCGGTGGCGATCAGCGCCACATTGCACAACAGCACCGCTCCGATCACCGTGCGGTAATTCCGGTCGAAATGCGCGTCGAGATCGCTGTCGCGATCCACCGCATCGGGAAACACCAGCGACGCCGCGACATAATAGATTGCGGTCACCACGAACCCGCCGAACATCACCGGCCAGCTCAGCGGCAATTGGTCGCGCATCGCCCAGCCATACATCCAGAATGTCACCACGTCGCACGACACGAACAGGCCGAGCAGGGCGGTCGGCCAGCCGATCGCGCGGAACCCGCGCACCTTGATCGCCCGCGTCAGTCCGCCCAGCCCCTCGGCCAGCGACAGGCCGAGCATCAGCCCGAACAGCGAAAAGATGAACTCGAACCCGCTCACACCACGTCCCCCTGATTTGCTTGGTCGGGGGAAGCCGCTTTCCTGTCAACCGCTTGGGGCGTTCGACATTCAGCCCTCCTTTTCCCCTCCCTGAAAGGGAGGGGCTGGGGTGGGTGCGCGCGTCTGCGCGCCGAAGAGACTCAAACCAAGCGTTCGGCAAAACAGCGGCAATCGAGGCATCGAGCCTCGCTTGCCACTAGACCCACCCCTAGCCCCTCCCATTCAGGGAGGGGAATAAGATTGCGGGTGAGCCTACCGCCCCGGCAGCGTGATCGTCGCGCACAGCCCGCCGCCCTCGCGATTGGCCAGCGTGATGTCGCCCCCCGCCTCGCGCACGATCGCGCGCGCCAGCGTCAGGCCGAGGCCAACCCCGCCAGTCGTGCGGTTGCGCGACGGGTCGAGCCGGGTGAAGGGATCGAACACCGCCGCGATCTGCTCTTCCGGAATGCCGGGGCCGCGGTCGCCCACCTCGATCCGCACGCCGCTCGCGTCCTGGATCAGTTTCACCTCCGCGCCGCCGCCATATTTGACCGCATTCTCGATCAGGTTGCGCACCGCGCGCCGCATCAGCGACGGACGGATGCGACGGATCAGCCGGTGGCCGTCTTCATACTCGACCGGCGCACCCAGATCGCGGAAATCGTCGACGACCGCGTCGATCAGTGCCGACAGGTCGGTCTCGGTCGGCGGCTCGCTCGGTCGGCCCAGCCGCGCCAGCGACAAGATGTCGTCCAGCGTGCGGTTCATCTCGTCGATCGTGTCCGCCATCCGCGCGCGGTCTTCCTCGTCCTCCACCGACTCGATTC
This sequence comes from Sphingomonas sp. J315, assembly GCF_024666595.1. Lineage (NCBI taxonomy): Bacteria > Pseudomonadati > Pseudomonadota > Alphaproteobacteria > Sphingomonadales > Sphingomonadaceae > Sphingomonas > Sphingomonas sp. J315. Next base: position 2,767,688 of record NZ_CP088296.1, read on the forward strand.
GCACCCGCAGCGCCGCCAGCGGGGTGCGCAGATCATGCCCGATCGCGCCGAGCATCTGGTCCTTTTCGTCCAGCATCGCAGTCACGCGGTCGCGCATCAGATTATACGCCGCGATCACCGCACGAACGTCGCCCGGTCCGCGTTCCTCGATCGGATCTCCCGGGGAGGCGGGATGAAACTCGCGCGCCGAAACGGCCAGGGAGCGCAGTGGTCGCGCGACGCGATGCCCGACCCACAGTACCGGCACCAGCACCACGGCATAGATGATCAGCGTCTGCAGGATCAGCCGCCAGATGATGTCGCCATCGCTGCGCGGCCAGGCCGATGTCAGCACCAGCCAGCCCTTGCCGGGCAGTTCGACCGCGACTATCAGCTCGCCGCCCAGCCGCTTCATCCGCTCGGCGCGCAGCGCGTTCATCCGTGCAAAGCGCGGGTCGGTCGCCGACAATCTGCGCACCCCGGTGACGATCTGTCCGACCGGAATCCCCGCCTCGGCCAGCGACAGTCGGATGCCTTCCTCGACCTCGGGCTTGCTGCGCAGTCCGGGCGGGATCGGGTTGCTCGGCTCGATCCGCAGCCGCGCGCGCCGTCCGTCGGGATGGTCGCGGAAGCGGCCGTCGCGGATGCGTTCGGCGGCATCGACCACGCGCGTGATGGCCGGCGCGGTAACCTGTTCGAAGCGCAGCGAGCGCCGCTCGCGCAGGATCAGGCCGAAGTTGATCGCCTGCGCCACGAACAGCGCGAGCGCAACCAGCAATGCGATCTGGCCGGTCAGGCTGCTGGGAACGAACCTTCTCACAGCTTGGTAACGTCGCTCGCCAGCGTGTAGCCGCCGCCCCACACCGTCTTGATCAGCGTCGGGTTCTTGGCATCGGGCTCGATCTTCTTGCGCAACCGGCTGACCTGATTGTCGATGGCACGGTCGAACGCCGCCGCCTCGCGCCCTTGCGTCAGGTCGAGCAGCTGATCGCGGGTCAGCACCGCGCGCGGGCGCATCACCAGTGCCAGCAACAGGCTGTATTCGCCGGTCGACAACGGCACCGAAACGCCGTCGCGATCGACCAAAGCGCGCTCGCCGGTCTTCAGCACCCAGCCCGAAAAGGCGTAGCTGCCGGTTTCCGGCGCGGACAGGCGCGTGCCGCCAGCCTGCATCCGGCGCAGCACCACTTTGATCCGCGCCGCCAGCTCGCGCGGGGAAAAGGGCTTCACGACATAATCGTCGGCACCCATCTCAAGGCCCACGATGCGGTCGGTCTCCTCGCTCTTTGCCGTCAGCAGGATCACCGGAACCTCGCTGGTCGCACGGATATGGCGGCACAGGCTCAGCCCATCCTCGCCCGGCATCATGATATCGAGCACGACCAGGTCGATCGCATAGGCCGACAGCCGCGTCCGCGCCGCCTCGGCATCGCCGACCTGGGTCACGCGAAACCCCTGTTTGGTCAGATATTGCGCCAGCGGCTCACGGATCGAGCGCTCGTCATCGACGAGCAGCAAATGCGGGGTCTCGTTGGTCATCTCGCTTTGGTTAGCAGATTCCACCCGCTCGGGAAGTGCCGGGCGGGCACGGAGGAGGTCGTCAAACCCGCCCGGCATCGCCGTCACTCGCCCTGGGGGGAAGGCGGTGGCGGCGGCGTGTGACCGCGGTGCGCGCGCATCTTCTTCATCGCGTCGCGCGCCTTGTCGCGCTGCGCCTTCATCTCGGCGGCATCGATCTTGCCGTCGCTATTGGTGTCGAGCTTGGCAAAGCGCTGCGCCGACTGGGCGTCGAACTCGGCCTTGCTGATCGCGCCGTCCTTGTTGGTGTCGGCCATCATCATGCCCGCACCACCACCACGACCGTCGCGCATCGCCTTGGCTTTGCCGCCACGGCCTTCACCGCGCTTGCCCCAGCCCTTGCGGGCTTCGCCCGCCTCGACCATGCCGTCCTTGTCGGCGTCCATCCGGACAAAGCGCGCCTCGGCCATGGCGCGGTGTTCGGCCTTGCTGATCAGTCCATCGCCATTGGTGTCGACGCGCGCCAGCATTCGGCCACCAATCGCGGTACCGCCACGACGTGCGCCGGGCACAAAGTCCTGCAGTTCGCCGCCCTTGCGCTCCGCCATCGCCTTGCGCGCGGCTTCGGCACCCGCCTTGCGCTCTTCGGCGCTCAGCTGGCCGTCCTTGTTGGTGTCGAGCCGGTCGAACCGCGCATCGGCGCGGGCGAGCATTTCGGCCTTCGAAATCGGTTGCTTGGGTGCGGTCGGGGCCTGCGTCTGCATGGCAATTGCGGCACCCGCAGTCAGCATCGCGCCGATTGCCGCCGTGGTGAGAAACGTCTTCATAAGGGCTCCTGTCACACGCGGCAGGGGGCGCCGCAGTGATGCCCTTCTGAACCCCGCCTGTCGCAGCCATTTGTCAGCGTGACAGGAGTTTGTCGCAAATTGTGTCGGAGTCAGAAAATCCTCCCCGGAACGGGGAGGGGGACCGCCGCCGAAGGCGGTGGTGGAGGGGCCCGAGGCAACGGAATCCGGTGCCTCGGGCCCCCTCCGTCAGCGCTGCGCGCTGCCACCTCCCCGTTCCGGGGAGGATTGGCGTGCCTCACCCGAAAATCGCCACGCCCTGCATCCCCTCGGCCACCAGCGTCCCGTCCGCAGCCCACATCCGCATCGTCTGGCTCGAATAGCCGCCGCGCGCGCTGTCGGTCTCCGCCTCCAGCAACCACCAGCCGTCCTGCGTCACCGGCGCAGGCCGAAGGATGTTGACCTGCCAGGTCAGCGACGACAGCGGCGTCATCTTCGCGAACAGCTTGAACGCCGCCGGCGGCAGCGCGTCGCCCAGCGCCATCAACTCGACCTCCGGGTCCAGCCCCGCCCGGTCGATCAGCCGCCCCCAGCGCAGCCATTGTGTCGGCCCCGATGCGCCCTTCAGGTCGAAGAAGTTGAAATTGCCGGTAAAAAACTCCTTCGGCCCCGTATAAAGCTCGGCATCTGCAGGCGGCGGCGCATGCGCCGCTCGCGCGGTCGCGTCATGGTCGATCGCCGACTCCATCCGCGCCATGAACACGAAGTTCGTCCGCAGCCCGAGACCCGCCTCGCTGCTGACATCCGCCTGGATGAATGCCGCGTTCCGGCCTCGCCGCAGCTTCGTGGCACTCACCGTCACCGGCCCTGCCAGCGGCCCCACAAACGCGACCTGCGCCGACCGCAGCGGCGGCAGGTCCGGTTCGACCTGCTTCGCCGCCGCCAGTGCCAGCGCCGACGACAGCCCGCCATAGGCGGTGCGCCCCTGCAGCCAGTTGGACGGTATTTCGGTCGTGAAACCGGTCTCGTTCCGCTGTGCCGATGTCAGCAACTCGATAAGCGACGTCATGCCGGACTCTTCTCCACATACAGGTCACGCAATTCGCGCTTCAGCACCTTGCCGATCACGCTGCGCGGCAGTTCATCGATCGCGATCAGGTCGGCCAGCCGCTGCGTCTTGCCGAGCGTCGCATTGACCGCTGCCAGTATCTCCCCAGCCGGGGTCGCATCGGCAGGGACGTAGAATCCCACCGGCGTCTCGCCCCAAGCCTCGGACGGCACACCCACCACCGCGCAATCGCGCACGCCGGGATGCTTGATCAACTCCGCCTCCAGATCGCTCGGATAGAGGTTGAACCCGCCCGAGATGATCAGGTCCTTCTTGCGGTCCATCAGGATCAGGAATCCGTCCGCGTCGAACCGCCCGACATCGCCATGCCGGATGAAGCGATTGCCTTCAGGACAAAACCACTCCGCCTCCGACGTCGCCTGTTTGCGCCCGTGATAGCCCGACATCATCGCCCCGCTGCGCCCGACCACCTCGCCCATCTCGCCCTGAGCGACCTCGCGGCCCTCCTCGTCGATCAGGCGGATGTCGTGCCCCGGCGCGGGCTGGCCCACCGTGTGCAGCTTGTCGGGATGCGCACTCGCATTGAGGATGCAGGTGCCACCCCCTTCGGTCATCCCGTAATATTCGACCAGCAGCCCCGGCCAGCGCGCCACCACATCGGCCTTGAGCGCGGCGGAGAAGGGCGCGCTGGTACAGGTCTTCAACCGAAAGCTCGACAGGTCGAAGATATCGAAATCGGTCAGCGCCATGATCCGCTGATACTGCACCGGCACCAGCATCGCATGCGTGCCGCGATGCCGCTCCGCCGCCTCCAGAAAGCCGCGCGCGTCGAACTTGCCGAGTAGCACCGCCGTTCCGCCCCAGGCGAGCGTCGGGATAAAGCTCACCAAAGTCGTGTTCGAATAGAGCGGCGTCGCGATCATCGTCACCGCATCGGCAAAGCCCGCCGCATCGCCCCGCGCGATATGTGCCCAGCGCATCGCATGCGGCTGGACGATCCCCTTGGGCGTCCCGGTGGTCCCGCTCGAATAGATGATGTTGAACGGATCCTCGGGCCGCAGCGCGACGGGGGAGGGCGACCCCGCGCCCTCCAGCCACGCGTCCAGCGCCAGACCCGCATCGCTCGCATCCAGCGCAACCCGGCGCGCCGCCACCGCACGCTCGCCCAATGTCGCCGCGGCATCGGCATCGAGGAACACCACGCCAGCGCCGCTGTCCGCGATCATCGCCGCCATCTGCTCGCCGGTCGAGGACGGCGCGATCGGCGCCGGCGCCCCGCCCGCGCGGATCGCGCCCAGAAACACTGCCGCATAGTCGACGCTCATCGCCCCGACGATTGCCACCGCCTGCCCGCGCGCCAGCCCGTCGCGCTGCAACGCCGCCGCGACCCGGTCCATCCGCGCATCGAGCTGCCCATAGCTCAGCGAATCGTCGCCATGCACCACCGCCGGCTTGTCCCCGCGCTCGCGCGCATGGGCGGCGATCAGGTCGGGGACGGTGCCAAAGGACTGGTCCAGGATCGCGCGCGCCGTCTGCATTCTCTCTCCTCTATTCGTTTCGATAGCTATGCGAAACCGCCATCCGCTGCCATACGTGATCTTCTAAAAACGATCTGGAGAGGGTAATGATCTTCTACGATTCGGCGATGCCCGCCCCCAACCCGCGCCGCGTGCGCATCTTTGCCGCAGAGAAGGGGATCGACCTGCCGCGACAGGACGTGTCGATCCTGAAGGGAGAGCACAAGAGCGACGAATTCAAGGCGATCAACCCGCTCGGCCAGACCCCGGCGCTCAAGCTCGACGACGGAACCTGCCTCTCCGAAAGCGTAGCGATCTGCCGCTATCTCGAGGCGTTGCATCCCGAACCCCCGCTGTTCGGCACGACCCCGACCGAAATCGCGCAGATCGAAATGTGGAGCCGCCGCGTCGAGCTGCGCCTGATGGTCCCGACCGGCATGATCTGGATCCACACCCACCCCTTCACCGCGCGCGTCGTGCCGCACCAGTATAAGGACTTCGGCGAGAGCAACCGCCCGCTCGTCGCCCGCGCCCATGCTCTGTTCGACGCCGCGCTCGGCGAAACCCCGTATCTCGCGGGCGAGCGTTACACGATGGCCGACATCCTCCTCCTCACCACCATCGATTTCGGCACCTTCATCGGCCTGACCATCGCCGAGGAACATGCTCGCCTCAACGACTGGCACCGCCGCGTCACCGCGCGACCGAGTAGCGCGGCCTGATCGGCGACAGGCGCGCTATGTCACCTTCAATTTGTACAGCCGCATTCCTGCCAGGCAGGACGGGGCCGTGCATTTCCACATCGTCAGCGTCAGGCGACCCTTCTCATGCTGCGCGGTGAAATCGATCGAAACCTCGGCTCCCGCACCTTCGTCGCTGCTGCCATAGATTGCTTGGCCGCTGCCCGATGCCGGAGGACCGCTGGCGATGATGGCGATTTCGTCGCATCCCGTGCCGCACCTGCCTATCAACCGGTATTTCGCGCCGGGTTCAAAGGCGACCGCCATGTCGATATCGGCTTCGCCCGCCACTGCGCGGACGACATCGCTAAAGGCAGGGTCGGGCGCATAGCCGGCTTGCGTCGCGTCTGCAGCGACGAGCGCGGCCCTGATATCGGCTTCGGAGGTCGTTGCAGCCGCCTGGGTGTCGTTGCCGCCGTCGCCGCCTGGTCCGCACGCGGCCAGGATCAATGCCGGGGTGATCGCCGTCCAGATTCCGTGTCGCATCATTGCATCCCCTCTCGAAAACAGGTGACCATTGCGCGGGTGTCATGATCTCACGGGTTGGGCGATTGAGCCAGCAAAGTTGTAATCCGCCAGAATGGGTTTCACCTCGCTGTCAGGAGAAAGCGGAAGAATGACTGAAACGATGCATGGCATGGCGGCGATCGTCACAGGTGGCGGCACCGGCATTGGTGCTGCGGTAGTGCGGCGGCTGGCCGAGCGCGGCGTGCGCTGCGTGATCAACTACGCCAACAGCCGCGACGCGGCCGAGGCGCTGGCGGCGGAGGTCGGCAACGGATCGATCGCGGTCCAGGCCGATATCGCCGACGACGCCCAGTGCCGCGCGCTCGCTGCTGCGGCGACGGAGGCGTTCGGCCGCATCGACCTGCTCGTCAACAATGCCGGCAAGACCAAATTCGCCAATCACGAAGACCTTGAGGCGCTGTCGGCGGACGATTTCCTCGACATCTACCGCCTCAACACCGTGGCCCCGTTCCAGATGATCCGCGCCTGCGCTCCGGCGATGCGTGAAGGCCCGGCCAGCGCCGTGGTCAACATCGCATCGGTCGCCGGTGTGTTCGGCAACGGCTCCTCGGTCGCCTATGCCGCGTCAAAGGGCGCGCTGGCGACGATGACCAAGAGTCTCGCCCGCGTCCTCGCCCCCGCGATCCGCGTCAACGCCGTCGCGCCCGGCTATGTCGGCACCGGCTGGTTCAGCGAGCGCATGACGGCCGAAGCGTTCGAGAAGTTCGAGGCCTTCATCGCCGGCCAGACCCCGATGCAAATGGCCGCCCACGCCGAAGACATCGCCGGCCCGATCGTCAACCTGCTCGACCCCGCCAGTCGTGTCATTACCGGCGAAGTGATCCTGCTCGACGCGGGCGCGCATCTCGACATCGGCCTGTCGCGCAGGCCGGGGAAAGGCTAGGGGCGACCGTTCGAGCGCATCGTTAGCCCTGTTCCGCGCGACCGCGATCTGCCAGTCCCACGCACAGTGGAGGCGATGAATGGCCGATGATTATGAGCGGGGCAGGCGCGACGGCCTGCGCCTCGCCCTTGCGATACTGGCGACCGAGGAAGCGAAATGGTCGCCGTTACTGGGCAAAAGCAGCGCATGGCGCACCAATCTCGCGCGCGAGGTGCGGCACAAGACGTTCCAGGTGGCACAGACGCGGGTGCAAACGGCTCTGAATCGGCTGCGCCCCACCGACGACCGGACGGCCGCCAGCGAACTTGCCGACGCGATCGAAAAGGCCGGGCTATGACAGGCCGGGGCAAGGCCGCTTCTTCTTCTTAGCCCTCTCCCGCTTGCGGGAGAGGGTTGGGTGAGGGTCTTCTCCTTCTTTCTCTTCTTCTTGCCCGCTCACCAGACAAAAAGAGGAAGACCCTCCCCAACCCCTCTCGCGAAGGCGGGAGGGGCTGGTAAGAAGGATCGGCTCACCCCCGCGTCACCGCCGCAGTCTGCCCGAACAGCACCTTCTTCTGCTCGTCCGTCATCGCCGGAGTCCCCGGCCGCACCTCTTCACCCTTGGCATAGGCGCGCACCGTCGCGGGCCGCGCGGCCACCGCCTCGAACCAGCGCTTCACATGCGGGAAATCATCGAGATTCTGGCTCTGCGCTTCATACGGCACGATCCACGGATAGATTGCCATGTCGGCGATCGAATAGTCCTCGCCCCCGACGAACGGCTTGCCCGCCAGCTGCCGGTCGAGCACGCCGTACAGCCGGTTGGTCTCGTCGATATAGCGCTTCTGCGCATAGGGGATCGGCTCTGGGGCGTAGCGGTTGAAATGGTGGTTCTGCCCTGCCATCGGGCCGAGCCCGCCCATCTGCCACATCAGCCACTGCATCTGCACGATCTTGTCGCGCTGCTCGGGGCCAAAGAACTTGCCGGTCTTGTTGGCGAGGTAGAGCAGGATCGCGCCACTCTCGAATACGCTGATCGGCTCGCCGCCATCGACCGGGTCATGGTCGACAATTGCCGGCATCCGGTTGTTGGGCGCGATCTTCAGGAAGTCGGGCTTGAACTGGTCGCCCTGGCCAATGTTCACCGCGTGGATCGTGTAGGGGAGGCCGGCCTCCTCCAGAAACATCGTGATCTTGTGGCCGTTCGGGGTGGGCCAGTAATGCAGGTCGATCATGGGTGCGCGCTCCAGCGGGGGAGCCGCACAAATGGGGTCGAGCGTCGCTTACGCAACCGGTGCCGGTTCGCCCCCGCGCCGCAACAGGAATACCAGCACGATCCCCACCGCGACCAATGTCAGCGCCGCCGCCAGCGCGAACGCCGCACCGGCAAAGCCATGTTCCGCGCCGTAAGCCAAAGTCTGGGTCAGGCTCAGCGGCCCCAGGATCGCCGCAACGCTGGCGATGCTCGCCATCCCGCCCTGCAACGCGCCCTGATTGGACGCATCGACCCGGCGGCTCAGCATCGCGTTGAGCGAGGGATAGGCCAGCATCTGCAACGCGCCGAACATCAGGATCACGTAAACCTGCCAGCCTTCGGTGGCGAAGGCATAGGCGGCATAGGCCAGCGTGCCGACGATCAGGCCGATCATCAGCGTCTTCGTTTCGCCCAGCGCGGCGATTGCGCGGCCGGTGACGAAAATCTGCGTCAGCGCCATCGCGGTGCCCGACGCCGCCAGCGACCAGCCGATCGCGCGGCTGTCCCAGCCATGCGCCAGCTCGGCATAGAAGGCCCAGGTCGCCGGGTAGACCTGATGCGCCAGCTGCCAGATGAACGCGACGACGAGCAAAGGCAGCGCGCCCTTCATCGCGAACAACGGCCCGAAGGTGCCGAGCGGATTGGCGCGCTTCCATTCGAACTTGCGCCGATTCTCGGGCGCGAGCGTCTCGGGCAGCACGAAGAAGATCCATGTGGCGTTGAGCGCGGCCAACGCGCCCGCGACCATGAATGGCGTGCGCGGCCCGAACTCGCCGAGCAGGCCGCCGATCGCCGGGCCGATGATGAACCCGATCCCGAACGCCGCGCCCATCAGGCCGAATGTCGCGCCGCGCTTGTCGGGCGGGGTGACGTCGGCGATGATTGCGTTCGCCGGACCATAGACTGCCCCCGCAATCCCCGCGATCAGCCGTCCCGCGAACAGCCACGCGATTGTCGGCGCGAACGCCATCAGCGCATAGTCGATGGCAAAGATCAGCATCGCCGCAAGGATCACCGGCCGCCGTCCATAACGGTCCCCCAGATTGCCGAGGATCGGCCCGGCAAAGAAATGCGCGACCGCGAACACGATGATCAGCCACCCGCCGATCCGCGTCGCCTCGGGCAGTGTCTGCCCGGTCAGCTCGACGATCAGCGACGGCAGGACGGGCAACACGATCCCGAACCCGATCGCGTCGATCAGCACGGCGGCGAGCGCGATGGGAATTGCGCGATGGGAAAATGTCATGCCCGCCCCCGGATGAAGTGCGCGCAGACTCGCGCACAAATTGCGCAGGTCAACAGGATTCGCGCTTCGATCGCGCGGCGTGCGCCTTCTGTCGACAATTGCGAGGCGCAATGTCCAACGCGCTATGGGGCGCGGGGCGCGTTGTTCCGCGACATGTTCGCTTCGTTCAACATCTTTCCGCAAGCGCTTGACGTAGCGTCATCCATACCGCAACTTCGAAACGGCCGCGATAGACGGTGACAGGAGAGATGCGGATGGCGACGGCGCTGGATGGAGTCGTTGGGGATGCGGTGCGTGGTACCCCGCCAATCACGCTGCGCACGCGGGTCAGCTATGGGTCGGGGGCGATCGCCAATGGCATCAAGAACGCTGCCTTCACCACCTATCTGCTGTTCTTCTACAGCCAGATCATCGGCGTGCCGGCGGGGATCGTCTCGGCTGCGGTCGCGCTGACCCTGCTGGTCGATGCGGTTGCCGATCCGCTGATCGGGCGCTGGTCGGACCTGACGCGCAGCCGCTGGGGTCGGCGTCACCCCTTCATCTATGGCGCGGCGCTGCCCACGGCCCTGTTCTTCCTGCTCGCCTGGTTCCCGCCGCAGGGGCTGAGCGATTTCCAGATGGGCGTGTGGATCTTCGCCACCGCGTCGCTCACCCGCGTCGCGATCAGCGCGTTCGAGATCAATATCTCCGCGATGACGCCGGAGCTGACCGACGATTATCGTGAGCGCACCCGGCTGTTCAGCCTGCGCTGGTGGTTCGGCTATGCCGGCACCTATGGCTTCACCACCCTGTGTCTGCTGACCTTCTTCGCCGCGACGCCCGAATATCCGCGCGGCCAGCTCAATCCGGCGGGCTATCCCGGCTTTGCCATCGCCGGAGCGCTGACGATCTTTGCGGTGATCCTGATCTGCGGCATCGGCACGCACAACCGCATCCCCTATCTGCGGCAGGCCGAGGTGCGGACCGAGCCCACCCCTCTGCTCGGCCATCTGCGCGAGATGGGGACGGCGCTGCGGAACCGCGCGTTCCTCGCGATCTTCGGCTTCGGCGTGCTCAAATATTCCGCGATCGGGCTGTATGCCGCGACCAACTTGTTCTTCGGCACCTATCTGTTCCAGCTCAACGCGACCCAGCTCGCCATCCTGACGATCGACAGCCTGGTCGCCGCGACCATCGCCGCGCCGCTCGCGCCGGTCATGTCGGCGTGGATCGGCAAGCGCGCGAGCTCGATGATCTTCGCCGTGGTCGGGGTGTCGATCGGCCTGTCGCCGCTGGTCCTGTCCTATCTCGGCTGGTTCTTTGTGCCGGGCGACACGCTGCTGGTGCCGACCTTGTTCGCGATCGGCGCGATCTATGGCGCGATGGTCGCGATCTCGCTGATCAACACCAGCTCGATGCTCGCCGACGTGGTGGAGGACAGCGCGCTCAAGACCGGTCGGCACGAGGCGGGAACCTTCTTCGCCGCGTCCAGCTTCATGCAGCAATGCTCGACCGCGATCGGCATCTTCCTGGCCGGCCGCCTGCTGGTCTGGTCCGATTTCCCCGCCAAGCCCGCGCCGGGACAGGTGAGCGAGGAGGCGATCCGCAGCCTCGTCATCCACTACATCCCGTGCTCGATCGGCCTGTGGACGCTCGGCGCGCTGATCCTGCTCTTCTACCCGATCACCCGCGCCAAGCACGAGGCCAATGTCGCGGCGCTGAAGGCACGCGAGGCCGAAGCGCGCGCGGTGGAGATGGACAATTCGGCGCTGCTCGGTTCGGCGCGCTGAAAAGGCGATTGACGCGACTCGGCCCATACCGCAAATTCAAATTGGAGGTCGCGGGAGTCGCTTGTACGATGCGGGCAAACGACCGGAAGCGAACATGTCGAGGAAATTCGCGCAACGTGAACACAAGCGAACATGTCGCGGGAGAATGCGCCATCGAGCCGCAGCCCGCTGTGAATTTTGAGGAGAGAAGATGTCTGTAATGGAGGATGTAAGGGTCGATCTCGACACCTTCCGCACCGAAGTCCGCGACTGGCTGGCGGAGAATTTCCCCGCCTCGCTCAAGGGCAAGGACAATGCGATGTCGGCGGTCGAGGGGCCGACGCAGGAGACCCCCGAACAGGCTGCCTGGCGCAAGGCGATGGGCGAGAAGGGCTGGGGCGTCCCGACCTGGCCCGCCGAATATGGCGGCGGCGGGCTGAGCCGCGCACAGGCCAAGGTGCTGCAGGAGGAGATGGCGCGGGCCGGGGCGTGGAATCCGATCGGCGGCATGGGCGTGATGATGTTCGGCCCGACGCTGCTGGAATATGGCAACGAGGCGCAGAAGCGCGAGCATATCCCGGCAATCGCGCGCGGCGAGGTGCGCTGGTGCCAGGGCTATTCGGAGCCGAACGCCGGGTCCGATCTCGCCAACCTGCAGACCTTTGCCGAGGACAAGGGCGACCATTATCTGGTCAACGGCCAGAAGACCTGGACCAGCGGCGGGCAATGGGCGCACAAATGCTTCGCCATCGTGCGCACCGACAAGACCCAGAAACAGGGCGGTATTACCTTCCTGCTGATCGACATGGATTCGCCCGGGGTCGAGGTGAAGCCGATCCAGATGATCAGCGGCATGTCGCCCTTCTGCGAGACCTTCTTCACCAATGTGAAGGTGCCCAAGGAAAACCGCGTCGGCGCGGAGGGGCAGGGCTGGACCATCGGCAAGCGACTGCTCCAGCATGAGCGCACCAACCTGTCGGGCGGCGGTTCCGCCTTCCGCATGAGCGGGCCTTCGCTCGCCGATATGGCGAAGAAATATCGCGGCGTCGATGCCGAGGGGCGGATCGCCGACCCCGATCTGCGCGCGCGCATCGCCAAGTTCGAGATGGACTGGCGCGCCTTCCTGCTGACCGCGATGCGCGTGCAGGCGGAGAGCAAGGCGGTGGGCGGCGTGTCCGAAGTCTCGTCGATCCTCAAGACCGTGGGCACCAAGCTGGGCCAGGAACGCGCCGAACTGATGATCGAGATTCAGGGGATGGAAGGTCTCGGCTGGGAAGGCGAGGGCTTTACCGAGGCGCAGATTCACGGCGTGCGTGCGTGGCTCTTCGGCAAGGCGACGACCATTTATGGCGGATCGACCGAAATCCAGAACAACGTGATCGCCAAGCGCATCCTGGGGATGCTGGACCACCAATAGCTGACCGTCACCCCAGCGAAAGCTGGGGTCTTTCACCACACGGGTTTCCCTCGCCGCGCGAGATCCCAGCTTTCGCTGGGATGACGGCCTAGATGGGACGGACGTAAGGAACTGAACAATGGCCGTTCTGACCGAAGAACAGACGATGCTGCGCGACATGGCGCGCGACTGGGCGAGCAATGAGAGCCCGGTGACCGCGTGGCGCAAGATCCGCGATGCGAACAGCGCGACGGGTTACGACCCCGCCGCCTATGCGACGATGGCCGAAATGGGCTGGACCGGGGTGATTATCCCCGAGGCACAGGGCGGCAGCGATTTCGGGTGGCTGAGCCTGGGACTGGTGATCGAGGAGCTGGGCAAGACGCTGTCCGCCAGTCCGATCGCGGCCAGCGCCGCAGCCGCATCGGCGATCCTGCTCGGCGGGAGCGACGCGCAGAAGGACAAGTATCTGCCGCGCATCGCCAGCGGCGAACTGATTGCGACGCTCGCGGTCGATGAAGGGCCGCGCCACGATCCCTCCGCGATCACCGCCAGCGTTTCGGACGGCAAGCTGACCGGCACCAAGGCGTTCGTCGCCGAGGGCGACAGCGCCGGGCTGTTGGTGGTTGCCGCGACCGATGGCCTGTATCTGGTCGAGGCGGGGGAGGGCGTGACCGTCGATCGCCGCCACCTCGTCGATTTCCGTAGCCATGCGCAGGTGAGTTTCGATGGCGCGCCCGCCGACAAGCTCGCGGGCGGGGGTGATACGCTGCTCGACGCGGTGCTCGATCGCGCTGCCGTGCTCGCCGCGGCCGAGATGCTGGGCATGGCGGGACAGGCGTTCGACACCACGCTCGCCTATCTGAAGCAGCGCGTTCAGTTCGGACAGATCCTCGCCACCTTCCAGGCGCTCCAGCACCGCATGGCGAACCTGTTCAGCGATATCGAGCTGATGCGCTCGGCGGTCGAGGCCGGGCTGGCGGCGATCGACCGCGGCGGGGATACCCGCCAGGCGGCATCGCTCGCCAAAGCCAAGGCGAACGAGGTCGGGCATCTGATGAGCCGCGAACTGATCCAGCTGCATGGCGGTATCGGCATGACCGATGAATATGACGCCGGCTTTTACCTCAAGCGGATGCGCGTGCTGGAGCAGATGTGGGGCAACACTGCCTGGCATCGCGAGCGCTTCGCGCGGCTCAGCGGGTTCTGATCCGTCAAGCGGCTGAAATTGAAAGGGGCGCTTCCGCGACAGGCGGAAGCGCCCCTTTTCGCATCTGCGGCATGAATTTTTGTCTTTAGAAGATCGGTTCAGCATACTCGCAGATATTTCCACGGTACCGATTCGAACCGTGTCCTCCATGTAACAGCTACGGATAAGTGGCGTTTCGCAACGGTTTTCCACTCTTGACCGATCTCTAGAGAGTCGATCTATTCGAGTTTACGGTATGGAGCCGAACAGCGTTCCGGCCGAACGGGAGTGGGATCTTATGAAGAAGCAGCTTTTGGCGGCGTGCGGGGTTTCGGCGCTCGTCCTCGGCGGCGCGGCGCCCGCCTTTGCGCAGGACAGCGATGGCGAAACCGAAATCGTCATCACCGGATCGATCATCGCCGGCACGCCGGAAGACGCGGCGCTGCCGGTCGACGTGATCGGTGCCGAGGAACTCGCCAAGCAGGGCAATCCGACCGTACTCGATCTGGTCAAGGCATTGCCGAGCTCGAGCGCGTCGCTGGGCGACGCCAACCAGTTCGACAGCCGATCGCAGGGGGCGGAAGGCATCGCCACCGTGAACCTTCGCGGTCTCAGCCCGCAGCGCACACTGGTGCTGCTCAATTCCAAGCGTCTCGCCACGTCGGGCAACGGCGTGCCCTCGGTCGACATCAACCTCCTTCCCCAGGCCGCGATCGGCCGAGTCGAGGTGCTGAAGGACGGTGCCGCCGCAACCTACGGTTCCGAAGCGATTGCGGGCGTGGTGAACTTCATCACCCGCACTAATCAGCGCGGGTTCCAGGGTTCGGGCAGCTACCGCTTTATCGAGGGGTCGGACGGCGATTTCGACGTCTCGCTCAGCTTTGGCCATGTCGGCGACAATTTCCGCCTGCTGGTCGCGGGCGGATACCAGCAGCGCGGCCAGCTGATGGCCAAGGACCGCGACTGGGCGGTCCGGCCCTATCCCGAAAATCCCCAAGGCGGCTGGACCGGCGGCGGCAACCCCGCGAACTTCCTGTTCCTGGGCGCGACCGGATCCCCGGTCACCGGCATCGTGGCGGACACCGCGTGCGCCCCGCTCGGCGGCTATGTGGGCGCGGATGCGCGCTGCTACAATCAATATTCGACCTTTGACAATCTGGTCGAAAAGGAGATGCGCGGGCAGGCGTTCATCGATTTCGAATGGGATGTGGGTGAGAATACGACGTTCCAGATGACCGCGCTGTACGGTCGGACCACCGTCCCGAACTATCTCAGCTCGCCTTCCTATTTGCTGACCCAGCCGCCCTCGGGCGTCGCGATTGCCGGGACGCCGTTTGCGCCCTTCGCGGCGTTGCTGAACAGCGGGTTCTTCGTGCCCAGTGCCAATCCCGGCCTGGTCGCCTATCGCGCGGCCAATACGACGCCGGCGGGTGCGGGCGTGCTGTTCCCGACATTGCTGTTCCGTCCGCATCTGCTGGGCGGCAATCCCTCCACGCTCGACAATGAATTCGCGCCGGGGTCGGCCACCGGACTGCGCAAGGGCGAATCGACCCGCTTCACCGCCGAGCTTCGCGGCGAGGTCGCCGACGGGCTGAACTACAACCTCAACGCGACCTACCATAATTACTATCGCTATATCGACGGATACGACTCATTCGGTGACCGCGTCCAGCGCGCGCTCCTCGGCTTTGGCGGGGCGAGCTGCACCGGCACGACGCCGGGTGCCAATGGCTGTCTGTGGCTCAATCCGTTCGGCAACGCGGTATCGGTCAACCCGGCAACCGGCCAGACCAACCCGGGCGCCAATGGCCCGACGAACAGCGCCGAGCTGACCGACTGGTTCTTTGTCAAATCGCACAGCGCAGTGACCACCGACCTGCTGGTTTTCGAAGGATCGCTCAGCGGTGGCACCGGGTTCAACCTGCCGGGCGGCGAGGTGCAGTTCGGCGTCGGCGCGCAATATCGCGATACCTCGATCACCGGTCGCTACGGCGCGAACAACAACCTGGCGCAAAATCCGTGCCGGGAGACGCCGTTGAACGGCAATACCAATGCTGCCGCCTGTTCGGGGGGACGCGCTGCTGCGGGTGCGCTCGGCTTCCTTGGCACCAACCTCGACTATGACCTTCAGGGCGATGTCTGGGCGTTGTTCGCAGAGGCTCAGCTGCCGATCCTCGACACGCTCAACCTTCAGCTCGCCGCGCGGTTCGAGGACTATGGCGGGGCCACCGGATCGACCTTCGATCCCCAGATTCGCGCGCGCTGGCAGGTCACCGACTGGCTCGCGGTTCGCGGCGGCTTCGGTACCACCTTCCGCGCCCCAACGCTCAACCAGCTGGCACCCGGATCGATCACCGCACTCCAGATCATCGACACGACCTTCCGTCCGATCGACGTGTTCGGCAATCCGAACCTGGTGCCCGAAAGCTCGAAGAATTACGGCGCGGGCGTGCTGCTCAGCGCCGGCGGGTTCAGCGCGAGCATCGATTATTACCGCTATGACATCGAGGATGCGATCGTCTCCGACCCGCTGATCTCGATGGTCAACACCCTGTTCCCCAGCACCGGTGGCAATACCTGCGCCACCAATGCGGCGCTGGCGGCGCGTTTCACCTTCTCGACCGGACCCTGCACCGCCACGACGGCGCGCACCGCCATCTCGCGCGTGCGGACCGAGACCCAGAATGGCGCGTCGATCACCAATGAGGGCATCGACGTGATGGCCAGCTATCGGGGAACCGACATGCTGGGCAGCGGCACGCGGTTCGCGATCGGCGGCAACGTCACCTACACGCTTCAGAACCGGATCAGCGACATCTTCGTCGCGGGCGCGCTGGTGCAGGGGGGCTATGACGGCGTCGGGCTGCTCAACTACCAGACGACGCTCTATCCGGTTCCCGAGTGGAAGGGGCAGGGCTTCCTGGAATTTGGCGCGGGTCCGATCGATGCGCGCCTGACGGCCACCTATATCGATGGGCTGTACGATCAGCGCGCCGACACGACCACGGCGGGCGTGTTCGGCCCCAACCCGGCGCTGGGCGGCGCACGGGTGACCCAGGGGGCGTTCATCGACAGCTTCACCACGGTGGACTTCACCATCCAGTTCGCGATTACCGACAGCGTGACCCTGTCGGGTAGCGTCTACAACCTGTTCGATCAGGATCCGCCCTTCGCCCGCGAAGACTATAACTACGAACCTTTTGTCGGGAATCCTCTGGGCCGCAACTTCAAGGTTGGCGTTTCCGCCAAGTTCTGAAGCCGGTACCTTTTCGGGGCTCCGTCGCGCGGGGAACGCGGCGGAGCCTCGATTTTTGTCTGACGGGTATACTCGATGCGTATGAAGGAGCAGGTTGACATGGCGATGATTTCCGCACCGGCCGACCCTGTTCCCGAGGGGGCCGACGACCGCGCGATCCGGCGACGCGGGCTGACGCTCGCATTGCTGACGGTGACCTATTTCTTCAGCTATATGGATCGGCAGATCCTCGCGATCCTGCAAGAGCTGATCAAGAAGGATCTGGGGCTCAGCGACACCCAGCTGGGGATGCTGACGGGCCTTGCCTTTGCGGTCTTCTATGCCGGGCTTGGCATCCCGGTCGCGCGGCTGGCCGACCGCATGAACCGGCGCAACATCATCGCGATCAGCCTGACGGTGTGGAGCGCTTTTACCGCAGCGTGCGGGCTGGCGCAGAACTTCGTCCAGCTGCTGTTGTTCCGCATCGGTGTCGGCATTGGCGAGGCGGGGTCGAGCCCGCCGAGCCACTCGATCATCGCCGACCTCTACCCGCCGGAAAAGCGCGCGGGGGCGATGGCGATCTATTCGCTGGGCGTCGTGCTGGGCACGGCCTTTGGAACGATGATCGGCGGGACGGTCGCGCATTATTATGGCTGGCGCGTCGCCCTGTTCGCGGTCGGCCTGCCCGGCGTGCTGCTCGCCTTTTTCGTATGGAAGCTCGTGGTCGAGCCGCGCCGTGGCCTGTCCGACGCGGTCAAGGTCGCCGAAGGCGAAGCAATGCCGTCGCTGGGCGAGGCATTTGCGGGGATGTGGCGCAACAAGGCCGCGGTCCATGTCGTGCTCGGTGTCACGCTCACCTCCATGATCGGATATGGACTGGCGGCATTCGGGCCGAGCTACATGCAGCGTTCGCTCGACATGAACCTGCTTCAGATCGCGTGGATCGTGGCGCCCATCCTGGGCGTGGTCGGCGCGCTGTCTGCGGTGCTCGGCGGCAGGTTGGCCGACTGGCTAGCCAAGACTCGCGGAATGCACGCGCAAAGCTATATGGTCGCGCTGCTCAAGGTGATCGCGCTGCCCTTCGCACTGATGTTCTACTGGCTGGACAGCTGGCAGCTGGCCCTTAGCGCCTATGTCGTCGCACTGCTGTTCCAGAACTCATATCTCGGACCCAGCTTCGCGATGATCCAGAGCCTCGCTCCGCAGAAGGTACGTGCGCTCTGGGCGGCGATCACATTGCTGGTCATCAACATGATTGGCCTTGGTATCGGTCCGGTGGCGGTGGGGCGGCTCAGCGATGCGCTCAACCCGACCTATGGCGAGGATTCGCTGCGCTATGCGATGTTGATCTTCGCGGCGATCACTCCTTGGGCGATCTTCCACTATTGGCGCGCGGGAGTGTGGCTTAAGCGGCGCGAAGCGGCCGTCTGAGCAGCGCTCCCGCCGGGTTAAAACTCCAGCACGCGATCGTCGAACAGCCCGAACACGATTGTCGAGGCGTAGAACGCTACCGCCCGATCACGCGGCATGGTGCTGGCCCATTTGCGCATGTCGAACGCGGCATTCTGCAGCGCCATCATCGTCTGGCTGGCGACCAGCGGGTCGATCGCGCGGATCGAACCCTCGGCGATGCCGTCGGAGAGCATGCCCGCGTAACGGCGCGCGATACGGTTCGAACGGTCGATCAACGCGGTGCGCACGCGCGGCGGCAGGCCCGACAGCGCGGTGGTGCGCAGCAGCGGCCCGCGTTCGGAAAACTGCACGTCGAGCAAAGTCCCGATGATGCTGGTCAACTTGCGCCAATGGTCGCCGGGACCTTCCTCGGCCAGCCGTTGCGCGTCGGCGATCAGGTCGAAGCTGCGCTTGTAGCATTCGATCACCAGCTCGTCCTTGGCGTCGAGATGGTGGTAAAAACTGCCCTTGGTGACGTTGAGCTCGCTCGCGATCTTCTGCACCGATGCGCCGCGATAGCCGAGTTCGTTGATCAACCGCGTCGCCGCCAGCAGGAATGCCTCGCGGCCCGGCTCGGCCTCGTCATGCGTGAGGTCGAGCATCTCGGGCTTCCACACATCGCCCGGGGTGGCGATGCCGTGACGGAACACGTCCATCAGGCGGCTCTCGACGCGCGGATATTCGTCGACCTCGTACCGCGTGATCCAGGCGGGGAGCCAGAAGGTGTTTTCGAGCAGCACATGCGCGCGTCCGCCGCGCAGGTCGGTCTCCGCGCGGGTGCCGCCTTCGCCCCACAGCGCGCGGGTCTTGCGGAAAATCTGCTGCCAGCGCTTGAGCAAGGCGGCCTTTACCTCGCCCTCCATCGCGCGCAGGTCGGACAGGATGGCGAACGCCTTTTCCTCGCCGGTCGCGATCCGTGCCAGCCGTTCCATGTTGATCGCCAGGTAACGGGCGACGCGGGCCTCGGGGGTTGCCTCGCGATGCGCTTCGTCGAGCATCGCGTCGAGCCGGTCGAGCGTGACCTCGAATGCTGCGGCGGCAAGGTCTTCCTTGCGCTTGAAATAGTAGGTAACACTGGTGGTGTTGAGGCCGACGCGCTGCGCGACATCGGCGAAGGTCATGCCCTTCGCGCTCTGATCGTTGATCACGTCCGCCGCCGCCGCGAGGATCGCGTCGCGCTTGGCACGGAACCGTTTTGTTTCCCCCGTGCCTCTTCGGGCACTGCGTCTTCGGCGTTCATCCGTTTAGATTAGCAAATTTGATTCGAACGAACAGTCCTAAAGCGTAGCAATGCGATCTACAGGGAACCGTAGCCGAAAAATGCTGCGCTGCCCACTTTACCGAATATCGGGTATGGCCTAATCGACTCGAAACGGATTGGACAAGGAGAGAGCCGATGGACTTCACGCTGACCGAGCGCGAGACCTATTTCCGCGATCGCGTGCGCGGGTTCATCGACCAGCATATCGCCCCGCGCCAGAAGGAGTATCGCGAACAGGTCTATACCGGCGAGCGCTGGAAGGTGCTGCCGGTGATCGAGGAGTTGAAGCCGGTCGCGCGGGCGCAGGGACTGTGGAATTTCTTCATGCCGCCGCATTCGGGCCAGACCCATGTCGACGACACGTTCGAATTTGAGGGGACGCAGCTCACCAACCTCGAATACGCGCTGTGCGCCGAGGAAATGGGCCGCGCCGGATGGGCGAGCGAGGTGTTCAACTGCTCGGCCCCCGATACCGGCAATATGGAGGTGCTCCACCGCTACGGCACGCGGGAACACAAGGAGCGCTGGCTCAAGCCGCTGATGAATGGCGAGATCCGCTCGGCATTCCTGATGACCGAGCCCGATGTCGCCTCGTCGGATGCGACCAATATCCAGACCTCGATGGTCCGCGATGGCGATCATTATGTCATCAACGGGCGGAAATGGTGGTCGTCGGGCGTGGGCGATCCGCGCTGTGCGGTCGCGATCGTGATGGGCAAGACCAACCCCGACGCCTCGCGCCACGCGCAGCAGAGCCAGATTCTGGTGCCGATGGACACGCCGGGCGTGCGGATCGAGCGGATGCTTTCGGTGTTCGGGTATGATCACGCGCCGCACGGCCATGGCGAGGTGGTGCTGGAGAATGTCCGTGTGCCGGTCGAGAATATCCTGCTGGGCGAAGGGCGCGGGTTCGAGATCGCGCAGGGCCGGCTCGGGCCGGGCCGCATCCATCACTGCATGCGATCGATCGGCGTTGCCGAAATGGCGCTGGAGCTGATGTGCAAGCGCCTGCTGAGCCGTGTCGCGTTCGGCAAGCGCATCGCGGATCATTCGATCTGGGAACAGCGCGTGGCCGAAGCGCGGTCGAACCTCGAAATGATGCGCCTGCTGTGCCTCAAGGCGGCGGACATGATGGACAAGGCCGGCAACAAGTCGGCGCAGGGCGAGATCGCGATGATCAAGGCGATGGGTCCGCGCATGACGCTGCAGATCCTCGACGACGCGATTCAGGCGTTCGGCGGCGCAGGCGTATCGGGCGATACGCCGCTGGCGAGTGCATGGGCGAGCATGCGCACGCTGCGCTTTGCCGATGGGCCGGACGAGGTCCACAACCGGGCGATCGCGCGGTCGGAGTTTGGCAAGTATGGTGAGTTCAAGGCGGATCGGCCGAGCAGCGGCGATATGGCGGTGACGCGGTAAGCCTTTGCCGTCACCCCCGCGAACGCGGGGGCCCATCTCCCGGACGTGCGGCAGCTGCGCCCGGTGAGGTGTTTGGATAGCGCAGGAGATGGGCCCCCGCTTTCGCGGGGGTGACGATTGAGGTTTTTGGGGAGATCAGGTGAAAGCAGCAGTCCTGTTCGAGGCCGGCAAGCCGCTCGAAATCCACGACATCCGCATCGACAAGCCCGGCCCGCGCGAGGTGCTGGTGCGTACGGCGGCGTGCGGCGTGTGCCGGTCGGATCTGCATTTCGTCGACGGCGCCTATCCACACGCGATGCCGACCGTGCCGGGGCATGAGGCGGCGGGCGTGGTCGAGGCGGTGGGGAGCGAGGTCACGCGGCTGAAGCCCGGCGACCATGTCATCACCTTCTTCACCGTGTTCTGCGGGTCGTGCGAGTTCTGCATCTCGGGCCGTCCGTCGCTGTGTCTCGACAATTCGACGCGCCGCCCGGCCGATGCCAGCCCCAAGCTGACGCTCGCCGATGGCACGCCGGTCAATCATTTCCTCAACCTGTCGGCGTTTGCCGAACAGATGCTGATCCATGAAAATGCCTGTGTCGCGATCAGCAAGGATATGCCGCTCGACCGTGCGGCGTTGCTTGGCTGCGCGGTGCTGACCGGGGCGGGGTCGATCTTCCGCGACAGCAAGGTGACGCCGGGCGAGACGGTCGCAGTGATCGGGTGCGGCGGGATCGGCCTGTCGGCGATCAACGCCGCCAAGATCGCGGGCGCGGGCAAGATCATCGCGATCGACCCGGTGCCGGAGAAGCGCGCGCTGGCGCGGAAGATGGGTGCGACGCACGATCTCGATGCGATGGCGCCCGATCTGGTCAAGCAGGTGCTGAAGCTCACCGATGGCGGCGTGAACTATGCGATCGAGGCGGTCGGGCGGCCGCAGACGGCGGAGACGGCGTGGCACGTGCTGCGCCGTGGCGGGACCGCGACGATCCTGGGCATGATCGCGCCGGGCCAGTCGGTCAGCATTCCCGGCCCGACCTTCCTGTCGGGCAAGAAGCTGCAGGGGTCGCTTGCCGGGTCGATGCAATTCCCGATCGACCTCCCGCGCCTTGTCCAGATGTATCTCGACGGCGTGCTCGACCTCGACACGATGGTGGCCGAGCGGATCCGGCTGGAGGACATCAACCACGCCTTCGACAACCTCCGCACGGGCGACGCGGTGCGCTCCGTGATCGAGTTCGCATGACCCCGCCGGCGGGACATCGCGGCGGGCAGCCGATGGAGCAGGTCGACGATCTCGACACCGCGCGCCTGACCGCATGGATGGAGGCCAATGTCGCGGGTTTCGAGGGGCCGCTGAGCTACGCCAAATTCCCCGGCGGGCAGAGCAACCCGACGTACCGCATCGACGCGGCGAGCGGCGCCTATGTCCTGCGGCGCAAGCCGTTCGGGCCGCTGCTGCCCTCGGCCCATGCGGTGGATCGCGAATATCGGCTGATCGCCGGGCTGCATCCGACCGGCTTCCCGGTCGCGAAGCCCTATGGGCTATGCGAGGACGATGGGGTCGTCGGATCGGCCTTCTACATCATGGAGCTGGTCGCGGGGGCGACCTATTGGGACGGGTCGCTGCCCGACAAAACGCCGGCGCAGCGCACCGCGATCTATTACGAAATCTGCGACCGGTTGGCGCAGCTGCATGAGACCGATTACGCGGCGGCGGGGCTGGGCGATTACGGCAAGCCGGGCAGCTATTTCGAGCGGCAGGTCGGGCGCTGGACCAAGCAGTATCGGTTGGCCCAGACCGACGATCTGGAGGATGTCGAAAAGCTGATCGAGTGGCTGCCGCGCACATTGCCGCCGCAGACGCGCACCAGCATCGTCCATGGCGATTATCGCATCGACAATATGATTTTCGACGCCGACGCGCCGCGCGTGAAGGCGGTGCTCGACTGGGAGCTGTCGACGCTGGGCGATCCGATGGCGGATTTCAGCTATCTGCTGATGAACTGGATGATCCCGGCCAATGGCGCGTCGGGCATTGGCGGGATTACCGGGGCGGAGACGGGCATCCCGACCGTCGAGGCGATGGTTGAGCGTTATTGCGCCGCGACCGGGCGCGACGGCATTCCCGACCTCAACTGGTATTTCGCGTTCGGCCAGTTCCGGCTGATGAGCATCGTCCAGGGGATCAAGCGCCGCCTGCTCGACGGCAATGCCAGCAATGCGCATGCCGAGGAGACAGCGGCGCGGGTGCCGGGGCTGGCGGCGAGTGCTTGGGAATTTGCGCGGAAGGCGGGGGCGTAAGTCCCCCTCCCGCTTGCGGGAGGGGTTAGGGGAGGGCCTGTCCCTCTCAGTCAGATACAACGTGTGCGGACAGGCCCTCCCCCGGCCCCCCCCGCAAGCGGGAGGGGAGTTTTAGATGAGCCTGTTCGACCTGACCGGTAAGGTCGCCATCGTCACCGGATCCTCGCGCGGGATCGGCAAAGCCTCGGCCGAAGCGCTCGCCGATCAGGGCGCTAAGGTGGTGATCTCCAGCCGCAACCAGGATGCGTGCGACGAGGTTGCCGCCGCGATCAATGCGAAGCATGGCGACGGCACCGCGATCGCCATTGCCGCGAGCATCTCGCACAAGGACGCGCTCCAGCATCTGGTGGACGAGACGCGCCGCGTGTTCGGGCGGATCGACATCCTGGTCTGCAACGCTGCGTCCAACCCCTATTACGGGCCGCTGGCGGGCATTGCGGACGAGCAGTTCCGCAAGATCCTCGACAACAACGTCCTGTCGAACCACTGGCTGATCCAGATGGTCGCGCCCGAGATGCGCGAGCGCAAGGACGGGGCGATCGTCATCATCTCCTCGATCGGGGGGACTGCGCGGGTCGCCGGTGATCGGGGCGTACAACGTGTCCAAGGCGGCGGACTTCCAGCTCGCGCGCAACTATGCGGTCGAATATGGTCCCGACAATGTCCGCGTGAACTGCATCGCGCCGGGGCTGATCAAGACCGACTTCGCCCGCGCGCTGTGGGAAGACCCCGCAGCCGAGGCGCGGGTGAACAAGCAGACCCCGCTGCGTCGTCTGGGCGAGCCGGAGGATATTGCGGGGGGCGTCGTGTTCCTCGCCTCGGCGGCGGGGCGCTACACCACCGGGCAGGCTTTGGTGATCGATGGCGGGGTGACGATCTGATGGCACGCTTCACCGACAAATCGGTTATCGTCACCGGCGCAGGCAGCGGTATCGGCCGCGCCGCCGCAATCCTGTTCGCCGCCGAAGGGGGACGGGTGATCGTCGCCGACAAGAGCGAGGGCGCGGACGAGACCGTCGCGCTGATCGCCGCGGCGGGCGGCACGGCCCAGGCAATCCGCATGGATGCGGGCAGTGAGCCGGACGTGATCGCCACGGTCGATCTCGCCGTCGCCGAATTCGGCGGGCTCGACGTGCTCTTCGCCAATGCCGGGATTTCGGGCGGGATGGCCAATTTGTTCGACACCACGCCCGAGCTGATGGCGGAAGTGCTGCGCGTGAACCTGATCGGGCCGCTGCTCGCGATCAAGCATGGCGCGCCGACGATTGCGGAGCGCGGGAAGGGCGCGATCGTCCTCACCGCCAGCGTCGCCGGCATCCGTTCGGGCGCGGGCAGTCCGGCTTATTCGGCGTCCAAGGCGGGGGTCATCAACCTCGCCGCAGTCGCCGCGCAGCAGCTGTCCGGCTCCAATGTCCGCGTCAACGCGCTGTGCCCCGGCCTTACCGAGACCGGCATGACCAAGCCGACCTTCGACTATGCGCGCGAGGCGGGGAAGATGGATCGCGTCGGCCGGTTGAATCCGCTCCGCCGCGGCGCCCAGCCCGAGGAACTGGCGCGCGCGGCGCTGTTCCTTGCGTCGGACGATGCCAGCTATGTCAACGGACAGGCGCTGGCGGTGGACGGCGGCCTGTCGTCCAGCCATCCGGTGACGCGGCAGGAATATGGCAAGACGGCGGTGTAATGTCTTGATCCGGTAACGGAAAAGCGGGAGCATCCGCAGATGCTCACCCTTCTCGTCGCCGTCGCACAAACCGCCACGCTTCAGGCTCCGTCGTCGGCGCGGGCGTACCGGCCCCATCTGGTCGATTTCGACGCCGGCGAGGCGCACTGCGACGGGCGCTCGGTCGCTGTGCTGAGAGCGGTTCAGCCGTTTACGGAGGTCGCGCGGCTTGGTGCCGCGCCTCCGCGCGCGGTGCGGATGACCTTTGCGCTCGATCGGGACGGACGACCTGCGGGAATCACCCAGCGGGTCGAGGATAGCGCTCCGCCCTTTGGTTTCACGCCGACCGCCGATCTCGCCCCCGCGCTCAGCCTGTGGCGCTTTGCCGGGGGACGCCCGGGAACGTCGTGCAGTATCGTCTTCACGCCCCGGATAAAGCCGGTGGACGAGGCGGAAAAGTCCGACCTGTTCCGCGTCATCGCGCTCCGTCGGCCTGTCATGGGCGACCAGGCCGCATTGGCGACGCGCCTGCGCAAGATCGATTGCGGCGGTCAGCGTCCGCCTCAGGTGCTGCTGCGTGCCTATCCCGACAAGTCGCGCATCGCCCGCGAGCCGGGCGCACCGGCCTACAGCATCGTCGAATTCGACATCGATCCGGCGGGGGTGCCGGCCCATGTTGCGATTGCGACAAGCAGTGGAAATGCGGGGCTCGATCGCGCTGCTGTCGATGCCGCCGGGCGTTCGCGCTTTGCCGGTAACGCGCCCCGCACGCGCTGCACCGTGCCTGTGCTGCTCGGGCCCGGCGACCCGATCCCGGCGCCGCCCGCCCCCGACAGGTCGGCGTTTCGGCCACAGGACTCGACTTGTCCGGACAAGCTGACATGGACGCGCCCCATCGCGTTGAACTATCCCGATGGTTTCCGGCGACGCGCGATCGAGGGGTGGGCGATGCTCAGCTTCGATCTCGCGCCCTGGGGCGAGCCTGGCCAGATCAAGGTCCTCGCCAGCGAGCCCGCCGAGGCGTTCGGGGCGCAGGCGCGTCAGTCGCTCGCTACGGCCCGCGCCAATGCGCCATCGGGCGGAGCACAAGGCTGTGTGCTCAAGGTCACATTCCGGATGCCTGCCCGGGTCGACGATTACGCGGTCGAAGGCGCAGACGGCGATTTCTGACGCGCTCTGACAGGCGATTGACCGACGCCGTCCGAAGGCCGACCCTGCGCCCGACACCAAGTAGGAGCGCAACGATGCGGATCATTCGGGCACTGACGGCGGCTACATTGATGGTGGCGTGCATCCTTCCCGCTCCCGCGCAGGAAGTGGTGGTCACCGCAACCCGCTCGGCGAGCAATCGCGACGGGTTTCAGGGCACGTCGATCCCGATCATCACGATGCGGCGCACCGCCGACTTCGCGGTGCAGCGGGTGTCGATTACCGGCGACACGCGCGACGAGGCGACGCGCCGCAAGGAAATCTATGCGATGGTCCGCAGCGCGATCGAGCAGGCGGGCAGGCACGGCGTCGAGCTGGCGACCGGCGACTATGTGGTCGAGGCGCTGACGCTCGAAAACTACGGTAACCTCACTCTTGTGCGCGACGGTCGCCCGGATTCGGAACGGACCAGCTTCATCATCAAGGTCAAGCTGGAGCCCGGCATGGACGCGCGCGCCGCGCTCGACCGCATCGCCAAGTTCATCAAGGCGGTGCCGCCCACCGGCCGCGCGCAGATCGAGAAGAGCGGCGACATGACGCTGTCGGTGCTCAACCCCGATCAATATCGCACCAAGATCATCGAAATGATCGCCGCCGACGCCGCCACCACCGCAGCGCGCTTCGGTCCGGATTACGGCGTCGAGGTTCGCGGTCTCGACCGCCCGGTGGAATGGTCACGGGCCAGCCTGACCGAGGTGTTCCTCTACCTCCCGGCAAGCTACACGGTGGTCGCCAAGAAATAGAAAGGACCGCCATGCCCCGTCGCGCCGCCAGCCTGTTGTTGATCGGATTGGCATGGGTGAGCGGCCCGGCGGCGGCGCAGGAGCGGTCGTTCGACGCGGAACTGCGCGACTTCCGCAACCTGCATCGCGTCACGGTGCAACAGGCGAAGATCGTCGGCAGCAGCTTCTACTTCGTGCGCGACGGCAAGACCGTGGCCGCCGATCACCTGGGACAGCAGGACGCCGACGCCGGCACGCCGGTGGATGCGCGGACGATCTATCACTGGGCGTCGGTGACCAAGACGATGACGGGGATCGCGATCATGCAGCTGCGCGATCGCGGATTGCTGAAACTCGACGATCCGATCGTGCGATACGTCCCCGAGCTTGCGAAGGTGCATAATCCGTTCGGGCCGATGGAGGCGATCACGATCCGTCAGCTGATGAGCCACAGCGCGGGGTTTCGCAGCGGCACCTGGCCGTGGCGTGACAAGGAGTGGCAGCCGTTCGAGCCCGCCGGCTGGGCGCAGCTGGCGGCGATGCTGCCCTATACGGCGGTCGAATTCGCACCGGGATCGCGCTTTGGCTATTCCAACCCCGGCATCGTCTATCTGGGGCAGGTGATCGAGCGGCTGTCGGGCGAGGATTTCGAGGTCTATATCGACAAGAATATCCTCAAGCCGCTGGGCATGCATGCCAGCTATTTCGACCGCACCCCGCCGCACCTGATGCCGCACCGCTCGCACAGCTACTATCTGCGCGATGGCAAGCGGGTGGCGGCAGCGTTCGATGTCGATACCGGCGTCACCGTGTCCAATGGTGGCCTGAACGCGCCGATGCCCGACATGGCGAAGTATCTGGCGTTCCTGATCGGCGATCCGGCGCGGACGGACTATGCGCTGGTGCTCAAGCGCAGTTCGCTGGAGGAAATGTGGCGACCGCAGGTCGATGCGGGCGACGATTTCAGCCAGGGGCGGATGGCGACGACGACCAGGGCCGGCCTGTCCTTCTTTATCGACCGGACGCGCGGGGTGCGCTTCGTCGGCCACAATGGCGACCAGAACGGGTTCCGCGCCTATCTCAGCCTTTGTCCGGACCAGCGCGCGGGCAGCCTGCTCACTTTCAATACCGAGACGCGCGGGGTGCGGAACGATCCGACGAACCGCGACACGGCGGAATCGCGGATCGCGCTGGCCACCGACCGGCTGTGCGAGGCGCTGGCGGGCAGCTGAACCCGTTCAGCCTTCGCGCATCCGCATCAGCCCTTCCTGCGCGACGCTCGCCACCAGCCGTCCGTCGCGGCTGTAGATGCGCCCGCGGTTGAACCCGCGCGCATGGCCGGCCCAGGGGCTGTCGGTGGTGTAGAGCAGCCAGTCGTCGGCGCGCAGCGGCTCGTGCAGCCACACGGCATGGTCGAGGCTCGCGCTCTGCAAGCCGCGCGTCATCCAGTTGATGCCGTGCGGCATGGTCGCGGTGCCGAGCAGCATCATGTCGCTGGCGTAGGAGAGCACCGCGCGGTGCAGCGCGGGATCGTCGGGCAAAGCGGCGGCGGTGCGGAACCAGCTATGCTGCACCGGCTCGCGCTTTTCGGGCTTGAACCAGTTGCGCGGGGAGCAGGGGCGGATCTCGATCGGGCGCGGGCGCAGGAAGAAGGGGCGGAACTTCTCCGGCACATGGTCGCGGATTTCCTCGCGCAGGTCGAACTCGGAGCGCAGGTCGTCCGGCCCCGGCACGTCGGGCATGTCGGCCTGATGCGACAGGCCGTCCTCGGGCCGCTGGAACGACGCGATCATGTTGAGGATCGGCACGCCCTGTTGCAGCGCGATCACGCGGCGATTGGCAAAGCTGCCCCCGTCATAATCGCGCACGACGCGATAGATGATCGGGAAATCCTCATTTCCCGGGCGCATGAAATAGGCGTGGAGCGAGTGGGCGTCCTTGCCCTCGACCGAGCGCTGCGCCGCCTGAAGCGCCTGGGCAATCACCTGCCCGCCGAACACGCGCCCGACCCCGCCGGGCTGGCGCGCGCCGCGATACAGGTCGACGTCGATCGTTTCGACGTCGAGGAGCTCGATCAGCTGGGTCACCTGTTCGGCGGCGGTTTCGGCGCGTTTTTCGGTCATTCTTCCTCCTTAGCCCCTCCCCTAAAGGGGAGGGGCTTTGGCAGATCAATATCCCGCCGCTTCGGCCAGCGCATTAGCGTGAAAGTTCGTATCGCCGAACAGCTCCGCCAGCACGCGCCCGCGCTTCATGTAGAAGCCGATTTCATATTCGTCGGTCATGCCGATGCCGCCGTGCATCTGGACGCCTTCCTGAACCGCCAGCGTGGAGGCCATGCCGGCCATCGCCTTGGCGACCGACACTGCGGTGTCGGCCTTTGTATCGCCGGCGTCGAGCAATTGTTGCGCCTTGAGCACTGCAGCGCGTGCGACTTCGAGTTCGGAGTAGAGATGCGCCGCGCGGTGCTGGAGCGCCTGGAAGCTGCCGATCAGCACACCGAACTGCTTGCGCTCTTTCAGATACTGGACGGTCATGTCCATCGCGCCGCCACCGACGCCCAGCATCTCCGCCGCCGCCCCGGCGCGGCCCGCTCCGAGCAATGCGTTGAGGACCGTGCGGCCGTCATCGACCTGACCGATCACTGCATCGGCATCGACCTCGACGCCTTCGAACGTCATACGGGCGGCGAGGCTCGCATCGGCCAGGCGTTGGGGGTCGGCGGTCAGGTTCGCCGCATCCTTCGGGACCGCGAACAGGGTGACGCCGTCCGTGTCCTCGGGCGATCCGGCGGTGCGGGCAGCGACGATGAGGAGGTCGGCGATGTGGCCATGCGTCACGAACTGCTTGGCGCCGGTCAGGCGGAAACCATTGCCCGACCGCTCCGCCTTCATCCCGATCGCGTTGCCATGCTTGGCGCGCTCGTCGATCGCGAGCGCCGCGACGGTCTCGCCCGCGAGGATGCCGGGGAACCAGCGTTCGGCGTGGCTGCTGCCCTTGAGCGCCGCCACCGCCGCAACCGCCGTGGTGAGGAAGGGGGAGGGGGACAGGTTGCGCCCGATCTCCTCCAGCACCACCCCCGCCTCGACATGGCCGAGACCGAGGCCGCCGTCGCTTTCGGGGATCAGAATGCCGGTAAAGCCCATTTCGGCGAATTGCTTCCACAGGTCGCGGCTGAACCCGGTCGTATCGTTCGCGTCGCGCAGCGCGCGCATATGGCTGACCGGGGCGGCTTCGGACACGAATTGCTGCGCGGCATCGCGGAGCATTGTCTGTTCTTCGTTGAGGTAGAGTGGCATCTAAATCTCCGTCGCCCTCTTTTTCGTCACCCCAGCGAAAGCTGGGGTCTGGTGCGGCAGGGGGACCGCTTCGCAACTGGAGACCCCAGCTTTCGCTGGGGTGACGGCAAGCTAGGACGGCAGCTCCAAAATCCGCTTGGCGATGATGTTGAGCTGGACCTCGCTGGTCCCGCCCTCGATCGAGTTCGCCTTGGTGCGAAGCCAGGCGCGCGGTTTGGCGCCGCCGTTCGAGCGTTCGCTTTCCCATTCCAGCGTGTCGGACCCGCCGCTCGCCATGATCAACTCGTGGCGGTCCTTGTTCAGCTCGGTCCCGTAGTATTTCATCATCGACGGCTGGGCGGGGTGGGTGCGCCCCGCCTTGAGCTCGTCGAGGAAGCGTTCGGACATCGCCGTGAACGCCTTGGACCGCACCTCGAACAGTGCCAGCTGCGCGCGCAGGATCGGATCGGCGAGGCGGCCCTGCGCGTCGAGCCCGACCGTCGCGATCGCGCCCTCGATCAGCGGATTGCCGCCGGGCGAGGCGAGGCCCATGCCGGAGATCATCTCACGCTCATGGCCGAGCAGATATTTGGCGACGTCCCAGCCCTTGTTCTCTTCGTGGACGCGGTTCTTCTTTGGCACGCGGACATTGTCGAAAAAGGTTTCGCAGAAGGGCGAGTAACCGCTGATCAGCAGGATCGGCTTTGTGGACACGCCCGGTGAGTCCATGTCGAACAAGAGGAAGCTGATCCCGCCCTGCTTGCTCTCCTTGCTGGTGCGGACGAGGCAGAAGATCCAGTCGGCCTTGTCGGCATAGCTGGTCCACACCTTCTGGCCGTTGACGATGTAATCGTCGCCATCGGAGATCGCGCTGGTAGCGAGGCCGGCGAGGTCGCTGCCCGCATTCGGCTCCGAATAGCCCTGGCACCAGCGGATCTCGCCGCGCGCGATCTTGGGCAGGTGTTCGAGCTTCTGCTCCTCGGTGCCGTACTTCAGCAGCGCCGGGCCGAGCATCGAGATGCCGAAGCTGTTCAGCGGATTGCGGCATTTGAGCGCCGCCATCTCCTCGCGCAGGATCTTGGCCTCAGCCGCCGACAGGCCGCCGCCGCCATATTCCCTGGGCCAGTCGGGCACTGTCCAGCCGCGTTCGGCCATCCGATCCATGTAGAGTTTCTGGTCGGGATTCTTGCTGTAGTCGGCCTTGCGCCCGCCCCAATTGGCGTCGCCCTCGCCGCGCATCGGCTGGCGCATCGACGCGGGGACATTGGCCTCCAGCCAGGCGCGGGTTTCGGCGCGGAATTGATCGAGATCGGTCATGGCTTGTCCTCGTCCAGCAGAGCGGCGATGCGGCGCGCGGTCGCAATCGCAAGATGGTCGTGATTGAGGTCGGTCAGCACCTGCACCCCGGTCGGCAGGCCGTTGGCGGTCCCGACCGGGAAGGTGGTGGCAGGCAGACCCGGATAGGTGGCGAGCCCCGCCCAGGCGAGGTGCGCGTCATAGCCGCTCTCCACGCCGTCGATGTCGAGCGTGCGTTCGGCCTGTGGCCGGGGGTCATGCGGAAAGGCCTGGGTTGCGGCGGGCGGCGCGATCACCGCGTCGACATCTGGGAATAGTGCGGCCCAGTCCCGGGTGTTGCGCGCCTGTGCGTCGAGCATCGAAAGATACGGGAGCAGGCGCGGCAGCGTGTCGTGCAGCGTCGGGTCGGACCGCGCGAACACCGTGCCGAGCAGCGCGGTATAGGCGTCATGCTGCGCCATCAGGTCGGGCAGGGCAGGGTGGATGCGGATGACTTCGACCCCATCGCGCGTCAGAGCCTCCGCCGCGCGCTCGACCCCGTCGACCACTGCCGCAGCAGTCGCGGTCGCCGGGTGCGCGGTCAGCACCAGCACGCGCCGGGCGGGTGCCGCCGCGCGCGGCAAGGGCAGGTCGGCGAGCAGGTCGAGCAGCAGCCGCAGGTCGCCGCCATCGCGTGCCATCGGCCCGATCACGCCCAGCACCGCCTCCGCTCCATCGCTGCCGGGGAAACGGTGGCCATAGCCGTTCAGCGCGCCATAGCTCGGCTTGTGCCCCCAGATGCCGCAGAAATGCGACGGGACCCGGATCGACCCGCCAATGTCGCTGCCCAGCTCGATCGGCACATAGCCCGCGGCCAGCGCCGCCGCCGCGCCGCCCGAGCTGCCGCCGCACGTGCGGCTAGGGTCGTGCGGGTTGCTGGTGCGGCCATAGATTGAATTGACGCTCTGCCAGTCGCCCAGCGCCTTGGGCACATTGGTCTTGCCGAGAATGATCGCGCCCGCCGCCTTGAGCCGCTGCACCGCGACCGCGTCCGAGGTCGCGATGTTGCCAGCCGCGTGGCCAAAGCCCCAGCTGGTCGGGAGCCCCGCGACGTCGAACGCCTCCTTGACCGTCATCGGCACGCCCAGCAGCGGGCGGCGCTCGTCGCGCGCCACCGCCGCATCGGCCGCGTCCGCCGCCACCAGCGCCCGGTCGAAATCGCGCACCACCACCGCGTTGATCGCACCGTCCCCGGCCTCGATCCGCGCGATGGCGGCCTCGCATTGCGCACGCGCGCTGGTCTCGCCTGCTGCAATCGCGGCGGCGATGTCGCGTGCGGACGCTCCGGCCCAGCGGTCGGTTTCCCGCGCCAGTGCCGGAGCGCCGGATTCAGCCATTGAAGCGTTCGCCCTTCTCGGCCTTGTCCTTGAGCAGCTGCGCGACCTTGAAGCCGTGCTTCTCCAGCCCCGCGACGATGGTCTTGAGGCCGACCGTGTCCGCCCAGAACATCGGGCCGCCGCGATAGACCGGCCAGCCATAGCCGTAGATCCACACGACATCGATGTCCGACGCGCGCTGCGCCATCCCTTCCTGCAGGATCAGCGCGCCTTCATTGACCATCGTGTACAGCGTGCGCTCGATGATCTCCTCATCGGTCACGTCGTGCTGGACTGCGCCGGTCTTCTTGCGGAAATCCTCGATAATCTCGGCGACACGCGGGCTGGGCGAGGGGTTGCGCTTGTCGTCATAGTCATAGAAACCGGCCTGCTTCTTCTGGCCCCAGCGCCCTTCGGCGGCGAGCGCGTCGCGGATGCTCTCGATCCGGGTCGGGTCGCGGTGCCAGCCGATGTCGACACCGGCGAGGTCGCTCATCTGGAACGGCCCCATCGGCATGCCGAATTCGACATGGACGCGGTCGACCTGCTCGGGCGTCGCGCCTTCCATCAGCAGCTTCATCGCCTCGACCTGACGCGGCATCAGCATGCGGTTGCCGATGAAGCCGTGGCACACGCCCGCGACCACCGCGACCTTCTTGATCTTCTTGGCGACGTCCATGACCGTCGCCAGCACATCCTTGTCGGTCTTCGCGCCGCGCACGATTTCGAGCAGCTTCATGACATTGGCGGGCGAGAAGAAGTGCATGCCGACGACATCGCCGGGACGGCTGGTCGAGGCCGCGATCTCGTCGATGTTGAGATAGCTGGTGTTGGAGGCGAGGATCGCGCCCGGCTTGCAGATCGTGCTCAGCTTGCCGAAAATGTCCTTCTTGACGTCCATATTCTCATAGACCGCCTCGATCACCAGATCGCAGTCGGCGAGGTCGTCCATGCTGAGAGTCGGGGTCAGCAGGCCCATCGCCTGTTCGACCTGCTCGGGCTTGATGCGGCCACGCGCGGCGCTGCCCTCGTAATTCTTGCGCATCACGCCGGTGCCGCGGTCCAGCGCTTCCTGCTGCATCTCGACGATCGTCACCGGGATGCCGGCGGACAGGAAGTTCATCGAGATACCACCGCCCATCGTGCCGGCGCCGATCACGCCGACCTTCCTGATCGGGCGCAGCTGCGTATCTTCCGGCACGTCGTCGATCTTCGCGGCCTTGCGCTCGGCGAAGAAGATGTGGCGCATCGCGGCGCTCTGCGTGCCCATGATCAGCTTCATGAAGCCGTTGCGTTCGCGCTGAACGCCCTCGGCATAGGGCTTGTCGACCGTCTCCTCGATCACCTTGATGATCTCTTCGGGCGCATCGAAGCCGCGGAAGCGCTTGGCGTTGGTCTTGCGGAAGGCGTCGAACACGCCCGCCTCGACGGACACCGGCTTTTCGCTGGCGCGGGGCAGGGGGCGGACGTCGGCCACTTCCTTGGCATAGGCGATCGCGTCGGCGGTCAGGCTGTCCTCACCGGCGAGGCGATCGACCAGGCCTGCGGCCTGCGCGACCTTGGCCGGGACCGGATCGCCCTTGGCCGCCAGTTCGAGCGCGAATTCGACGCCCGCGACGCGCGGCAGGCGCTGCGTGCCGCCCGCGCCGGGCAGAATGCCGAGCTTCACTTCGGGCAGGCCGAACTTCGCCGAGGGCACGGCGATGCGGTAATGGCAGGCCAGCGCCACCTCACACCCGCCGCCAAGGGCCGTGCCATGGACCGCGGCGACTACCGGCTTCTCGCTTGCCTCGATCGTGTCGACCACGGTCGGCAGACCCGGCTCCTGCATCGGCTTGCCGAATTCGGTGATGTCGGCCCCGGCGAAGAAGGTGCGCCCGTCACAGCGGATCACCGCCGCCTTCAGGCTGTCGTCGCTGTTCAGCTCCTTGATCGCCGCGTCCAGCCCCTGCCGCACCGCCGCGCCCAGCGCGTTCACCGGCGGGTTGTTCGAGGTGATGACGAGGATATCGCCCTGTTTTTCGGTCGTAATCACGGACATGTCGCTCTCCAGTTGCGTGCTGCGCCGGTCAGGCCAGCGCGGAATAGATCATCGTCTTCAGCTCGCGCCGGATCGGGTAGAGCCCCGATGGCGACAGCTGGGTCATGAACACCATCGTGATCCGCTCGACCGGATCGACGAAGAAGGCGGTCGAAAACATCCCGCCCCAGTAAAACTCCCCGACGCTGCCCGGGATCATCGAGCGCGCGACGTCGATGTTCATCGCAAAGCCGAGGCCAAAGCCGGTCCCGGCACTCTGCGTCTCGCTGAACAGCGATCGCGACAGCGCCGACAGGTCCTTGCCGCCGGGCAGATGGTTCATCACCATCAGGTCAAGCGTCTTGCGCCCGATGATCCGCGCGCCGTCCAGCGTCCCGCCGTTGAGCAGCATGGTGCAGAACCGGTGATAATCGAGCGAAGTCGAGACCAACCCGCCGCCGCCCGACAACAGCGTCGGCTTGCGGCTCCACGCCGACTCCGCGCCGCGATCGTACACTACCCGGCCTTCACCGCCCTTGAACGTGTAGCAGTCGGTCAGGCGATCGACCTTGTCCTCCGGGACCATGAACCCGGTGTCGTGCATGCTGAGCGGGGCGAAGACGTGCTGTTCGAAATAGGCGTCGAGCTTCTGCCCCGACACCCGCTCGACCACCGCGCCGAGCACATCGGTCGATACCG
The DNA here is from genome assembly GCF_024666595.1 of Sphingomonas sp. J315. NCBI lineage: Bacteria > Pseudomonadati > Pseudomonadota > Alphaproteobacteria > Sphingomonadales > Sphingomonadaceae > Sphingomonas > Sphingomonas sp. J315. The sequence continues at coordinate 2,803,406 of NZ_CP088296.1, forward strand.
AATAATTCCACGCCTCGCCCGGCGAAAATTCGAGCGGCAGCTTGCCCAGCGCCGCGACGAACCCGTCCAGATCGAGATGCCCGTGCCAATTCTCGATCCGCCCCTCGCGATAGGCCGCATCGACATTGCCGCGATCTCTGGAAGCCATAGGTGAGGCCCGATGTATGCCGCAGCAGGTCGATCATCCGCATCGGCTCGGCGGTCGGCTTGGTCACGAACGGCACCCCGCCGCCGCCGCCATTATAGACGCCCAGCCCCTTGAATTCGGGCAGCACGTGATGGACCGGCGTGTCGAGCGCGACGCTGCCTCCCTCGACCAGTTGCATGAACGCGATCGACGTCACCGGCTTGGTCATCGACGCGATGCGGTAGATCGAGGTTTCGTCCACCGCCGCGCCACCCTCACGCGCCGCACCCTGATGGCTGAAATGCGCGATCCGCCCGTCGCGGGCGATCAGCAGCTGGGCGTTAGGCAGCTTGCCCGAGTCGAGGTAACGCGCCTTGACGAACGCATCGATGCGGGCGAGCCGGTCGGTGTTGAAGCCGCTTTCCGTAGCGGTAGCGAAGGCGGTAGAGTCCATACCTAGAATTCGAATCCTCGTCCCGGCGTTGTCGCGTCCTTGTCGCTTCCCTATTGCGTTGAGCGGCTAATGAATCAAGAATGAAGTGTGAAGCCGGTGGGTGGAATCGCCAAACCGGACATTCAACAACGAATTTTGGAGAGACCCGCCTTGGCCCCCGAACCGCTCATCCCGCTCGACCCCTCCTGGCCGAAGATGACGCTGGCGCAAGCCCAGGCGCTGATGACCGCGCCCGGCCAGAAGCTGGAAATGGAAGAGATCGAAATTCGCGGCGTGAAGACGCGCGTCTGGAAGAATGCGCCGCCCAACCTCGCTGCCTTGCTCCACCTGTCGCGCACCCATGGCGAGCGCATCTTCACCATCCACGAAGATGAGCGAGTCAGCTTCGAGGCGAATTTCCGCGCCACCGCGCACCTCGCGACCAAGCTGCGCGAGATGGGGGTGGTGAAGGGCGACCGCGTCGCGCTGGCGATGCGCAATACGCCCGAATGGCCGGTGATCTTCTTCGCCGCGGTCAGCATCGGCGCGATTCTGGTGCCGCTCAATGCGTGGTGGACCGGCGGCGAGTTGGATTACGGGCTGCGCGATTCGGGGTCGAAGGTGTTGTTCCTCGACGGCGAACGCTTCGCCCGGCTGCAGAAGCGGTTGCCCGACCTGCCCGATCTTCAACGCACCATCGTCAGCCGCTGGGATGCCGAGCTGCCCGAAGGTGTCGACAAGCTCGAAGACCTGATCGGCGCGCCAAACGACTGGGCGGCGCTGCCCGACATCCCGCTCCCCGCCGAACCGACGCTGGAACCGGAGGACGATGCGACGATCTTCTACACAAGCGGCACTACCGGCTCGCCCAAGGGCGCGCTCGGCACGCATCGCAACCTGTGCACCAATATCATGTCGGGCGGCTATGCCGCCGCGCGCTCCTACCTGCGCCGGGGCGAGATGCCGCCCGAGCCGCAGCCCAAGGTCGGCCTGCTCGTCATCCCGCTGTTCCACGTCACCGCCTGTTCGGCGAGCCTGATGGGGACGCTGGCGGCCGGGAACACCGCCGTGTTCATGCGCAAATGGGACGTGGTCGAGGCGATGGAGATCATCCAGCGCGAGAAGGTCAACCTGACCGGCGGCGTACCGACCATCGCCTGGCAGATCCTGGAGCATCCCGACCGCCACAAATACGACCTCTCCAGCCTCGAGGCGATCGCCTATGGCGGCGCGCCCTCGGCGCCCGAGCTGGTCAAGCGCATCTTCACCGAATTCGGCGCACTGCCCGGCAATGGCTGGGGCATGACCGAGACAATGGCGACCGTCACCAGCCATTCGTCCGAGGATTATCTCAACCGCCCGACCAGCGCCGGCCCGCCCGTGCCGGTCGCCGATCTCAAGATCATGGATGCTGACGGTCAGACCGAGCTGCCCATCGGCGAGGTCGGTGAGCTGTGGGCCAAGGGGCCGATGATCGTGAAGGGATACTGGAACAAGCCCGAGGCTACCGCCGAATGCTTCCGCGACGGCTGGGTCCGCACCGGCGATCTGGCGAAGCTGGACGAGGAAGGGTTCCTCTATATCGTCGACCGCGCCAAGGACATGATCATCCGCGGCGGCGAGAATATCTACTCGTCCGAGGTCGAAGACGTGCTCTACGCCCATCCTGCCGTCACCGACTGCGCCCTGATTGGCATCCCGCACAAGACGCTGGGCGAGGAACCCGCCGCCGTGGTTCACCTTGCGCCGGGCATGGAGGCGACCGAGGCGGAGCTGCAGGCATGGGTTCGCGAGCGGCTGGCGGTGTTCAAGACCCCGGTCGCGATCCGCTTCGTCGCGGAGACGCTGCCGAGGAACGCGAACGGGAAGATCTTGAAGAAGGATCTGAAGGCGTTGTTTGTGGAGGAGGCGGCGGCTTAGCGAGTTGCGCTTGTGCTGCCGCGCCTTCGATGCCAGTCCCTCATTGTAGGTAGGGGGCGTGATGGACCGGCGATTGATCCTGGCGCGCATTGTCGCGGTTGCCGGGCTGGCGATGTCGCCGTTTCGTGCAGCGTCGGCGCAGGCTGACAAATCGTCGGAGGCGCGGATGCGCGAACATAAGGCCGCGATCGCCAAGGCGATTGCGGCGATCCCCTATCGCCGCGTCGAAACGACTGGACACGACGCGCTCAAGACCTGGGAGCGTCTCGCGGCGTCCGGCGAAGGGTGGCCGATCATCGTGGGCGGTGATGACGATCTCGCCCGTGTCGCCGAGCTATGGACGATTTTCTCCGAAACGCGCCCGGAGGATATTCTCACCCGCGCCAGCAAGATCAAGCACCCCGATGCGCTTCAGGCACTTGTTGCAGACCAGCGCAAGGATGACGCCAAGGCGACCCGCGAGATGCTGAAAAAGGGTGATGACGAGGCGCTGCCATGGATAATTGACGTCGGTCCGGACGGAAAATCCCGCCGACTGTCGCCCGCAGAGGTCCGAGCGCGCATGGCAGCGGAAGCTGAGGGAGGCGATCCCGATGTCGGTGAGTGGCCGGCCGATGCGGACGTCTTCAAGGTCAGGTTGACCGTCGCAGAAGATGGGGAGGGCAATCCCCTCGACCGCGTCCACATCCTGGTTCTACCCACGCAAGAGGCCGCCGCCGCTCCTGCCTATCTGCGGTGGGGTGATTGGAATGCCTGTCCTGCGCCCGAATATCATGTCGCGGCGCTGCGCGATTGGCACAAGCGCTATGGGGCGGTGCCGGTCGGGATGTCGGGCGATGTCATCAATGTCCGTGTGACCCGCCGCCCGGCATCGCGGGAGGAGGCGATGTCCTTGGCGCGCGAGCATTTCCTCTATTGTGAGGATATCGTCTTGCAGGGAACCGACACCTTTGCGCCGCTTGCGGCGGGGCTGATGCACAGCGATTGGTGGTTCTTCTGGTGGGACTGACGGGTTGACCCGCTAGCCTGAACGAAAAGGGCCGGTCCGAACCGGCCCTTCTGCCTCAAAAGGCGACTCGCCTCACCAAATCTTCACCCGCTGCTCCGGCGGCAGGTACAGCGCGTCGCCGGGCTTCACGTTGAACGCCACATACCAGGCATCGACATTCCGGACGATCCCGTTGACGCGATACTTGGCCGGGCTGTGCGGCGCGGTCAGCAGGCGGGCGCGCTCTGCATCCTCGCGAAGCTTGGTCTGCCATGCCTGACCATAGGACAGGAAAAAGCGCTGATCGCCGGTCAGGCCATCGATCACCGGTGCCGTGCCGTGCTTGGCCTGGTAGCGCTGATACGCGCCATAGGCCATTTCGATTCCGCCCAGATCGCCGATATTCTCACCCAGCTTCAGCTTGCCGTTGATCTTCATCCCCGGCACCGGCTCATATTGGTTGTACTGCTCGACCAGCACCGCGGTGCGCTTGGCGAAGGCGGCCTTGGCTTCGGGTGTCCACCAGTTGGCGAACTTGCCGTCCGGGCCGAACTGGCTGCCCTGATCATCAAACCCGTGACCGATCTCGTGCCCGATGATCGCGCCGATCGCGCCATAGTTGACCGCCGGATCGGCCTTGGGATCGAAATAGGGGGCCTGAAGGATCGCGGCGGGGAAGGTGATCTGGTTGGACAGCGGGCTGTAGTATGCGTTCACCGTCTGCGGCGTCATCGACCACAATGAGCGATCGACCGGCTTGCCCAGTTGCGACAGCTGATAGTTGAAGCCCCATTGCTGCGCGCGGATCATATTGCCGAGCAGGTCGCCGCGACTGACCTTATAGGCCGAATAATCGATCCACTTGACCGGATGGCCGACGCGCGGATCGAACGCGGCGAGCTTCGCCAGCGCCTTTTCCTTGGTCGCCGCGTCCATCCATTCGTTCGCCTTGAGCCGTTCCTCGAGGCTGGCGCGCAGGTCGACGATCAGCTCGTTCATCTTGGCCGAGCTTTCTGGCGGATAATGGCGCGCGACATAGATTTCGCCGACCGCTTCGCCCAGCGCGCCGTTGACCAGCTGAATCCCGCGCTTCCACCGCTCGCGCTTCTGCGGGGTGCCCGACAATGTCTTCTGGTAGAAGTTGAACGACGCATCGTCGAATGCCTTGGGGAGATAGGGCGCATTGGACGAGATGAAGTGGAAGGTCATCCAGTCCTGCCACGTCGAAACCGGGGTCTCGCCGAACATCTTGCCCAGCGCGGTCAGCGCGGTGTCGTTGCCCATGATCATCTTGGGCAGCGATTCGAGGCCAGCCGTCTTCATCATCCCGGCCCAGTCGAATTCGGGGGCGAGCTTGGCCATGCCCGCACGGTCCATCGGCTTGTTCAGCGCCATGATGTTGCGGTTTTGCTCGGGCGTCCAATGCACCTTGGCCATCGCCGTTTCGAACGCGACGATGCGGTCGGCCTTGGCAGCGGCATCGGCGACGCCTGCCAGCGTCATGACCTGTTCGACATAGGCGCGATAGGCCGCGCGGAACCCGTCATATTTTTCGCCCTCGAGCAGATAGTAATCGCGCGCCATGCCGAGCGATCCCTGTCCGGCAAAGGCGGTAAACTGGGTCGGGTTGGCGAGATCCGGAATGATGCCCATCGAAACCGGGCTGGCGTATCCGGGCGTCGCGAACAGCGTCTGCAGCTTGGCACGGTCATTGGCCGCCGCGATCTGCGCCAGGTAGGGCTTCAATGGCGCGGTGCCGCGCGCCTCGATCCCCGCTTCGTCCATCCAGCTGGCATAGAGGTCGCCGATCTGCTTGCCCTTCGCCCCGAACTGACCGGGATTTTTGGACATATCGTCCAGGATCGCGCGGACTGCGACCTCGGCCTCGTCGGTCAGCTTGACGGCATAGCCCGCCGACGACCGGTCGGCCGCGATCTCGACCGACTTGGCCCAGCCGCCATTGACATAGGACCAGAAGTCATCGCCCGGCTTGACGCTCTTGTCCTGCCCGGTCAGCTCAAGCCCGACGGTGCCGTAACGCGGCCCGCTTGCGCTCTGCGACAGGGCGGGGCCGGTATGCGCGAGCGCGGCGACGCCCAGCGTTAGGCGCGCGAAAACACTGATCTTCATACGAAAAATTCCCCCAGGACTCGGTGGTGTATTGCGCGACGATAACGGTTGACGGGAGGGGGCGCAATGCTGCCAGGGGCGTGAGGTCAGTTCACCACCCTCGCCACAGCCTTCTTCCACCCGCCAAGCCGCGCCTCCCGCGCGCCGATGTCCATCGCCGGTTCGAACATCTCGACCCGCCCGCGCATCGCTGCAGCCTCCTCCAGCCCGGCGAACATCCCGCACCCGACACCCGCCAGCATCGCCGCGCCCAGTGCGGTCGTTTCGGTGAATCGCGGCCGCTCGACGGTCACGCCCAGCACATCGGCCAGGTCCTGCGCGATCCAGTCGTTGGCGACCATTCCCCCGTCGATGCGCAGCCGCGACCAGTCGCAGCCATCGGCGGCGAAGGCGGTTTTCAGGTCATGGCTCTGGTGGGCCATCGCCTCCAGCGCCGCGCGCACGACATGCGCCTTGCCGCTGGCGAGGCTGAGCCCGCTGATTGCCCCGCGCGCCTCCGGCTCCCACCAGGGTGCGCCCAGCCCCGACAGCGCGGGGACGAAGTACACCCCGCCATTGTCGGCAACGCTGCGCGCCAGCGCCTCGGTCTCTGCCGCATCGGTGATCAGCCCCAGCGAATCGCGCAGCCATTTGACCACGCTCCCCGCAACGAACACCGATCCCTCGATCGCATAGCTGCGCTTGCCGCCGAGCTGGCACAGCACGGTCGACAGCAGCCGGTGGCGCGATGTCGGCTGGCGTTCGCCGGCATTGGTCAGCACGAACGCGCCGGTGCCATAGGTCGCCTTGGTATCACCCGGTGCCAGGCACGCCTGCCCGATCGTCGCCGCCTGTTGATCTCCTGCGAGCCCGCAGATCGGGATGCGCCCGCCGAACAGGGTGGTCGATCCGAACCGCCCGGCGCAATCGACGATCTCGGGCAGCGCCAGCCGCGGGCAATCGAACAGGTCGAGCAGCCCGTCGCTCCACCCACCGCTGCCCAGCCCCATCAACAAGGTGCGCGAGGCGTTGGTCGCGTCGGTGACGTGCAACCCGCCGGTCAGCTTCCACACCAGCCAGCTCTCGACCGTCCCGACCGCCAGCCGGTCGCCCGCTTCGCGCAATTGCGGCCAGTTCGCCATCGCCCACGCGATCTTGGTCCCGCTGAAATAGGGGTCGAGCAGCAATCCGGTGCGTGCCTGCACCCCGGGTTCCTCGCCGCGCTCCTTGAGCGCGCGGCACAGGTCGGCGCTGCGCCGGTCCTGCCACACGATGGCGGGGGCGAGCGGCGCGCCGGTCTCCTTGTCCCAGAAGACGATCGTCTCGCGCTGGTTGGTGATGCCGATGGCGGCAATGGCGTCCGCCCCGCCCGCGCGCTCGACCATGGTCATCGCGCAATTGGCCGATTCGGCCCAGATCTGGTCCGGGTCGTGCTCGACCCAGCCGGGCCGGGGGTAAAACTGGCCCAGCGGCACCGCGATGCTGTCGATACAGCGGCCGTCGGGGGCGAACAGCATCGCGCGGGTCGAGGTCGTCCCCTCGTCGATGACCAGCAAAATCTCTCCCATTCGGACAGGTTAGCCGGGATTACATCGCGCGCAAATCGCGCTAGGATTCACAGAGAGGTGAAGCAGGTGGACGAAGGGTTCGGTAGCGATCGGCGGGATACAGGGGAGGACGATCCTTCCGAATCACCGTCGCATTTCGTCGCGATGGTTCCGCCGGCGGAGCAGGAGAGCGAGGCCGAGAATCGCCGCGACCGGCTGCTCGCCGGGCTGACGCTGATGGCCGGCATCGGCCTGGTCCTTGCCATCCCCTTTGCACTCAAGGCCGGATCACCCTTCTTCCTTCCGCTTACCGCTGCGATTGTCATCGCGATCGCGTTGGTCCCGATCCTGGAGTGGCTGGAGCGGCATCGCGTGCCTGCGCCGCTGGCCGCGCTGATCTGTCTGTTGCTGTTCCTGACCGCCGCGAACGCCGCGCTTGCGTCGATCGTCGTTCCCGCCTGGGGCTGGCTGTCGATCCTTCCGGAGCGGATCGACAATATCCAGTCGAACGTGAAGCCGCTGATCGATTTCTATTCGAATTTCGAAAATTTCGTGAACCGGACGATCCAGGACCTCGCCCAGTCGCGCCCGATTCAGCCGGCCGAGACCGCGGCACAGGCCCCGCCGCGCTCACTGCTCGAACTCGCGGCGACCAGCGCGCCGACCGCCTTCATCGAAATGTTCTTCGCGGTGCTTGTCATCTATTTCTTCCTGTCGGGCTGGACCCGGCTGCGGCGCAACGCGATCACCAGCCGTACCAGCTTTGGCGGGGCGATGGCGACCGCGCGGGTGATCCAGGACGTGGTCGACGATACCTCGGCCTATCTCGGCACGATCACGATGATCAACGTGACGCTGGGGCTCACCGTTGCGGGGGGCGCTGTGGCTGATCGGCATGCCCACACCGATGATGTGGGGCGGCATCGTCGCGCTGCTCAACTACATCCCCTATCTCGGCCCGATCTTCGCCGCTGCCTTCCTTGCCGTGGGTGGGTTGATGACATTTCAGGACGTGTGGACTGCGCTGTTGCCCGCCGCGATCATGATCGGGCTGCACACGATCGAGGCGAATGTCATCACCCCGCTGGTGGTCGGGCGGCGGCTGACGATCAACCCGATCATGATCCTGATTTCATTGAGCTTCTGGGGTTGGGTCTGGGGCACGCCCGGCGCGCTGCTGGCGGTGCCGCTGCTCATCATCATCCAGACCGTGCTGAACGCCGCAGGCAAGCCCGATATCGCCGGATTCCTGTTCGAACACGGCACGCTGGTGGCGCGCGGCAACCCCGCCGCACCGCGTCCGCAATTTACGCGCGAAACCGGTGTTGACAGCCCCGACCCGCCCGTCTAGGTGCCGCGCTCTCGCAAGGGACTGCGCTTCGGCGCGGGGGCCGAGCGGGTGTAGCTCAGTTGGTTAGAGCGCCGGCCTGTCACGCCGGAGGTCGCGGGTTCGAGCCCCGTCACTCGCGCCACCCCTCACGGGTGGCCCATTCTTCAAAATCGCCGATCCAGCGCGTATCTGCCCGCACCAATCGTCGCGAACATCAGCCCGAACAGCACCAGTGCCGTCGCCGGAAACGCGCCGCGCACGCCCAGCGCCAGATCGACCATCACCAAGGCGACGATGAAGTTGATCGCGCAGACGATCCCTGCCCAGCGAGTCGCGAGGCCCAGCACGAAGCACACACCCACCGCCAGCTGTGCATAGACCGAGAGCGGCGCCATCACTTCCGGCATCACGAACCCGTGCGCGCGCAGGAATTCGGCGAATTCCGCCATCCGTTCGGCGCTCAGGACATTGTCCCACACCCCCCAGATCAGGAAGGACCCAATCACCAGTCGGGCCGTCAGCAGCGCCAAATCCGTTCCCTCCGCCAGTCGCGGCAGTGAAACGATGTCCCGATCCATATCCGTCCTCCCCCTAATCTCCATCCCCCGGCATCAGCATCACCGCAGCGCTCTGTTTGTGAACGCGCTTGATGAAGCTCGTCTCATAGCGTCGCACCGCCGGGTCGTTCTGAAACAGCCGTTCGGCCAGCGCATTGTAATCGGCCATGTCGCGCGCGCAGACCAGCACCGCCAGATCGTCCGCACCCGCAACATCAAGAATCATCTGCACCGAGTCCTCGGCGGCGAGCGATGCCCGCAGCGCCGCGATTCCGCGCTCCTCGGCATGTTCATGCACCTGCACCCGCACCAGCGCCCGCAGCCGCCGCTCGGTGAGCTTCGGCGCGAGCATCGCGACATCCGCCGCGATAAAGCCATCGGCACGCAGCCGCCGCACCCGCCGCGTCACTGCGGAGGCCGACAGCGGCACGTGGCGCGCCAGCTCCTCCGCCGTCGCCAGCGAATCGGCCTGAAGCAGGTTGAGCAACTGGATGTCGAAGGCGTCGAGCTTGCTCATGTCCGGCGCGAAGCCCCTCCCGAATGACGATTTTCGGCACATAGCGCGCTGAGTTCGACTGCAAAAGGCGTGTTAGTCAAGTATAACACCATGCGACACCCGCTTTGGAGAGACTGGATGCGCAAGGAAGTGATCGCGGCGATAACACTGGCAGCAATGGCCCCTTTGGCGATGGCGCAAAGCGAGGCACCCGCACCCGCGCCCGCCGCCGCCTATGACGCCGCCGCCGCCAAGGCGGCGATCGCCACGCTGGCGGACGAGCTGGAGAAGAACTTCGTCTTCCCCGACACCGCCAAGCGCTACGCCGCGGCGCTGCGTACCAAGCTTGCGGCGGGCGGCTATGACGGGCTGACCGACGGCTATACCCTCGCTGGAGTGGTAACCGCCGATCTTCAGGCGATCGCGCCCGACGGGCATCTCGCGATGTTCGCGCCTGGCGGACCCCAGTCGCAGCGCGTCGGCCAGCCCTCGACCCAGCAGCAGATCGGCAACGCCCCGCTGCCCCCGCCCGCGATGGAGCAGGCCGGGATGATCGCGCCGGGCATCGCCTATGCCCGCTTCAACGGCTTTTTCGGCGAGCCGGACGTGCTCAAGGCCTTCACCGCCTTTCTCGACCGGCATGCCGGAGCCAAGACGCTGATCATCGACGCGCGCACGCATCGCGGCGGCGGGCTGGACGAAATGGACGTCCTGTTTCCGCGCATCTTCGACAAGGCCCAGGCGGTGATGGTGATGGATACGCGCGCTTCCTTCGCCGAACAGGGCGGGCCGCTGCCGTTCCGCTCGCTGGTCAAGGTCGATGCGCCGGCGGAGCTGGCGCGGGTCGAACATCGCGTTACCCCGGCCAGCCCGGCAAGTCCGTGGGCGAAGACCAAGATCTATTATCTCACCTCGCCGCGCACCGCCTCTGCCGCCGAACATCTCGCTTCGGTGTTCAAGGGGACGAAGCGCGCGACGCTGATCGGCGCGACTACCGCAGGGGCGGGCCATTATGGCGGCACCGCGCCGCTCGGCGGCGGCTATTCGGCGTTCATTCCGGTTGGCCGCAGCTATTTCCCCGGCGGCGACGGCTGGGAACAGGTCGGGATCACGCCCGACATCGCGGTCGCCCCCGAACGTGCGCTCCACGAAGCGCTGGTGCGCGAGGGCGTACCCGCCGCGCAGGCCGAGACGCTGTCCGCGTCGCACATGCCCAAGGGACCGATGGAGCGCCGCAAGTCCGGCAAGCGCTGAACCTTTGCCCGCAAGCGGGGCGGCGGCGCTATCCACAGCGCGTGTTCGCCGCCCCCTTGCACCCCCGGTCACAGCCGCTAAACGCCCCCGTTCACCTTATATGGAGCGGGACATGAGCGACTCGATTTCGGCCGAGCAGCTGCGCCTTCTGATCGAGCGGATCGAGCGGCTGGAAGAAGAAAAGAAGGGCATCAGCGACGACATCAAGGATGTCTATGGCGAGGCCAAGGCGACCGGGTTCGACGCCAAGATCATGCGCACCATCATCCGCCTGCGGAAGATGGAGAAGCACCAGCTCGACGAGCAGGACGCGCTGCTGGAAACCTATCGCGCCGCGCTGGGGATGCAGTAGGCTTGCGCCTCCAACGCACGGAGGCTCAAGATGATTCTGACGACGACCAGCACCGTCGATGGCCACGGCGTCACGCGTTACCACGGCATCGTGACCGCCGAGGTCATCATTGGCGCCAACATTTTTCGCGACCTGTTTGCGGGCATCCGCGACATCGTCGGCGGTCGATCGGGTAGCTATGAGCGTCCGCTCAAGGAGGCGCGCAAGACCGCGCTCGACGAACTGCAGGACGAGGCTCGCGCGCTGGGTGCCAACGGCGTGATCGGTATCGATTTCGATTACGAAGTGATCGGCCAGAACGGCTCGATGCTGATGGTTTCTGCCTCGGGCACGGCGGTGACGCTGAGCGGGGCGTGAGATACCAGTGCTCCTGCGAAGGCAGGAGTCCGGAGCCACGCGCGGCGTCTCTCGAAACGCTGGGCACCTGCCTGCGCAGGAGCACGGCTAGGCATTGCGCCCACCCGCGCCTCTCGCCTAGAGACGCCGCCACAATCTTCCACAGAGACACCCCATGGCAGGCCATTCCAAGTTCAAGAATATCATGCACCGCAAGGGCGCGCAGGATAAGAAGCGCTCGGGCATGTTCAGCAAGCTCAGCCGCGAAATCACCGTCGCGGCCAAGATGGGCCTGCCCGATCCCGACATGAACCCGCGCCTGCGCGCAGCGGTGAATGCGGCCAAGGCGCAGTCGATGCCCAAGGACAATATCCAGCGCGCGATTGACAAGGCCAGCAAGGGCGACGGCGAGAATTACGAGGAAATCCGCTATGAGGGCTTCGGCCCCGGCGGCGTCAGCCTGATCATCGAGGCACTGTCCGACAACCGCAACCGTACCGCCACCAATGTCCGCACTGCGGTGTCCAAGAATGGCGGCAATCTCGGCGCGTCCGGATCGGTCAGCCACGCCTTCGACCGGGTCGGCCTGATCACCTATCCGGCCAGCGTCGGCGACGCCGAGAAGGTGTTCGAGGCGGCGCTGGAGGCCGGCGCCGAGGACGTGACGTCGAGCGAGGACGGCCACGAAATCTGGACCAGCAACGCCGATTTGCACGAAGTCGCCAAGGCGCTGGAGCCGGTGCTGGGCGAGGCCGAGGGGGGCCAAGCTCGCCTGGAAGCCGCAGACCATGGTCGAGGTCGACGAAGCCGATGCCGCGACGCTATTCAAGCTGATCGACGCGCTCGACGACGATGACGACGTTCAGACCGTCTGGGGCAATTACGAAGTCTCGGACGCGGTGATGGCCAAGCTGGGGTGAAGTTCCATTCCTCCCCCCTTGCGGGGGAGGATCAATTTCTAAGCCGCCCGGTCGTCCGCGGTATCCTTGCCCAGCAGCGCCCGCACGCGCCATGCGTCGGCGGCCCAGTTGGTCCCCTGTGAAAACGATACCGACGCGATACGCGGCGCATCCTCGAGCAGCGGGAACAACTCGCGCTCCTCGCGGTCCATCCGGTCTTCCAGCTCGGCGGTGCGCAGCCGGACCGCGACCGCATAGGCGCGCCAGTCGCGCACCACCACATCGGGCGGGAAGCGCTTGGTATGCGCCGCGAACCGCTCATAATCGACCGCGGTCGATTTATCGAAGCGTTCGGCGATTTCACGTGCCACCGGGTCGGCGTGGAGCCGCAGCCGCGGGTAGATCATCCGGTCCTTGAGCGTCAGCGTCCGCAGCAGCGTCCGGGTAAAGCGCCAGCGCGCATCGTTCAGCACTTCGACGCCCGGCGAATCGAACTGCCTGGCAATCGTCGCCATCTCCACGTTGCACTCACGCAGGCGGCGATGTTCGGCAAAAAACTGATCGAGATTGGACACGGTGCAAACCCGCTTTCATGCTCCGAAACTGAAACCGGTCGCGCGGGGAATCGCACATCCGGGGAAGGCTGGTGCCGTCCTCAGGACTATCTTAGGGGAAGTTTATGAGTTCAGGTCGCGCCATAGATAATCCTACCTACCGTTCACGAAACAACCGCGACCAATGAGCCAGTCACAGGTGATCCTCGGCCTCGATCCCGGCCTTGGTACGACCGGCTGGGGGCTGATCCGCGCCGAGGGCAACCGCCTCAGCCACATTGCCAATGGCCAGCTCAAGACCGATGCAAAGGCACCGCTCGCGCGCCGTCTCGCGCATCTCGACGCGATGCTCGCCGCGCTGATCGCCGACCACGCCCCGGATGGTGCGGCGGTCGAGGAGGTGTTCGTCAACTCCAACCCGCAATCGACGCTCAAGCTCGCCCATGCGCGCGGCGTCGCGATCGCCGCCGTCGCGCGCGCGGGACTCGATGTCGGCGAATATGCCGCGCGGCTGGTCAAGAAGGCCGTGGTCGGCACCGGCACCGCCGAGAAGGTTCAGGTCCATGCGATGATCGGCCGTCTGCTTCCAGGTGCAAAGATCGCCGGCCCCGACGCCGCCGATGCGCTCGCGGTCGCGATCTGCCACGCGCACCATCTGGCGTCGGCGCGCCGGATTCCCTGACCTTTTCGCTTTGCGCACCTAACCCGTTCCGCTTATGTCCCGTCCATGATCGCGCATCTCAACGGCCATCTCGCCGCCACCGGCATCGACCATGCGGTGATCGACGTGAACGGCATCGGCTATCTGGTCGGCGTGTCGGCAAGGACGCTCGCGGCGCTCGGCGCGGTCGGCGAGTTCGTCACCGTCCACACCGAGATGCTGGTGTCCGAGGATTCGATCCGCCTGATGGGCTTTGCCAGCGCGGAGGAGCGCGACTGGTTCCGCCTGCTCACCGGGGTGCAGGGGGTGGGGGCGAAGGTCGCTCTCGCGATCCTCTCGATCCTGTCGCCCGCAGAGGTCCAGACCGCCATCGCCCGCGCCGACGCCGCGATGGTGGCGCGCGCCAATGGCGTTGGCCCGAAACTGGCGCAGCGCATCGTCAACGAGCTGAAGGACAAGGCTGGCGGCGTGGCGGTTGGTGGCGGCGGGGCAGGGGCGGCGGCTCCGGCCAGCGGCGCGGCGAACGACGCGGTGTCGGCGCTGCTCAACCTCGGCTTCAAGCCCGCCGAGGCGAGCAATGCGGTGAATGCTGCGAGCGATGAGCTGGGGCCGGGCGCGACGCTCGACGCGCTGGTACGGCTGGCGCTGCGCAAGGCGGCGAAGTGAACTCGCGCTGACGGATAAAGATAGCGCTACCAGATTCCCGTTGCGCTTCATTCTGATAGCGCTACCATCTTTTCGCCGGGCGCGAGTCCGGTCCTGCGAGCCCCCAACGGGCCGCCAGAAGGAGAGAGAGGATGCGGTCCCTGACGCGACGGGAAACCCTTGCCCTTGCCGGTGCGCTGGGCGTTTCGGCATGTAGCGGGGGAGGGCCGGGCACCGGCACCATTTCCACCCCGTCTCCGACGCCGACACCCGCCCCGCCGGTTACCCCAAGCCCGACGCCAACACCGACGCCAACTCCCACCACGACCCTCGCCGCCGCCGCTGCGGCGAAGCGGATGCGCTTCGGCTCCACCTTCAACTGGGCCGCGCCCGGTGCCGATGCCGGGTCGTTTAACAACCCGTCTTATGCCGCACTGCTCGAACGCGACTGCCAGGTGCTCGTCCCCGAGAACGAGATGAAGTGGGAGTATCAGTCGAGCGCGGAGAATGTGTACGACTGGACCCGCGCCGACCAGATGCTGGCTTACGCCGAGTCAAAGGGCATGGAGATGCGCGGCCATTGTTTCCTGTGGTATATTCAGGAGCGCTTCCCCGCCTGGCTGCGCAGCTATCCGATGGGTGCGGACCCGCGCGCCACCGCCGAGCGGCTGGTGCGCACGCATGTCCAGAACACCGCGCGCCATTTCGGCAACCGGATCAAGAGCTGGGACGTGATCAACGAGGCGGTCGATCCCGCGACCGGCAATGTCCGCACAAACATCCTCCACAATGCGGTGGGCGGCGACACCTCGATCCTCGACCTCGCCTTCCGCACCGCGCGCGCCGAGCTGCCGACGGCGGAGCTGGTCTATAATGACTATATGGACTGGGGCTCGACCACGCACCGCAACGGTGTGCTGGCGCTGCTTCAGGGCTTTCGCACGCGCGGCGTGCCGGTCGATGCGCTGGGGATCCAGTCGCATATCGGATTCTACTCCAGCGGCACGGCGCAGGACATCGCCAATGCCCAGATCCCGGCGATGCGATCCTTCCTCGATGCGGTCGTGGCATTGGGGTACAAGCTGATCATCACCGAATTCGACGTCAACGACCGCAACCGCACTGGCACGGTGGCGCAGCGGGACGAGGATGTCGCGGTGTACGGCCGCGCCTGGCTCGACCTGTTGTTCAGCTACCCCCAGCTCAAGGACGTGCTCGTCTGGGGCATGAACGACAAATATAGCTGGCTGCAGAATTTCGGCACCCCGCGCCCCGACGGCCAGCCGCTGCGTCCCTGTCCCTATGACGCCAGCGCGCAGCCGAAGCGGTTCTACACCGCGATAGGGGAAGCGTTTGCCGCAACGACCGCGCGTCCTGCACCGACCTGACGGGGAGGGGGATTGGCTTGCCGCAAGCGAACGGATAAGGAACGTCCGTGGCGAGCATCATCCCCCAATACAGTCCTGAGCGGGAGGCGGCGACGTGACGCGCGCCGCCGTCCCCACCTCCCGTCATGCTGAACTTGTTTCAGCATCCACCGCGTCACGAGCGACGACCCCACGGTTCCATTCCGAAGGGCGAAGCCATGCCCAAACTACCCTGCGTCTACATCCTGGCCAGCCAGCCGAACGGCACAATCTATGTCGGCGTGACCTCCGACCTGATCGCCCGGCTGGTTCAGCATCGCAGCGGCGAAATCCCGGGATTCACCGAGCGCAACCACGTCCACATGCTTGTCCGATACGAATTCTTCGCGACGATGCCGGAGGCAATTGCGCGCGAAAAGCAGCTCAAGCGCTGGCACCGGCCATGGAAGATCAATTTGATAGAATCCGAAAACCCGGACTGGCTGGATCTGGCGGTCGGGTTGGGGCTGGAACCGCTGAACAGTCGCCCGCCGCATGGTGGATGCTGAAACAAGTTCAGCATGACGGTAGGAAGTCATGAGTGTGCGTCGCAAAGCTCTGACTATTGCCGTGTTGACGGTCGTCGTCGGAATCGCTGCAGGATGGTACTTCCTGTTCCACAGCGAATGGGCGCGGATCGATACCTGCCTCGATCGCGGCGGACGTTGGAACTATGACGCCGGATTGTGCGAACAGGGCAGCCATGACTGACGACCGCATCCTCACCGCTTCGCGTCGCCCGGAGGATATCGACGCCGCGCTGCGGCCCAAGTCGCTCGACGAGTTCGTCGGCCAGCGTGCCGCGCGCGATAACCTGCGCGTGTTCATCGATGCCGCCCGGCAGCGTGGCGATGCGCTCGATCATGTGCTGTTCTTCGGCCCGCCGGGCCTCGGCAAAACCACATTGGCGCAGATTATCGCCAAGGAGATGGGCGTTGGCTTCCGCGCCACCTCCGGCCCGGTGATCGCCAAGTCGGGCGACCTTGCCGCGCTGCTCACCAATCTCGAGGATGGCGACGTGCTGTTCATCGACGAGATTCACCGCCTCGCCCCCGCAGTCGAGGAGGTGCTCTATCCCGCAATGGAGGACCGCGCGCTCGACCTGATGATCGGGGAGGGGCCGTCGGCGCGCAGCGTGCGGATCGACCTGCCGCGCTTCACCCTGGTCGGCGCGACCACGCGACAGGGGCTGTTGACCACGCCGCTGCGCGACCGCTTCGGCATTCCGGTGCGCCTGCAATTCTATACGGTCGAGGAACTGACGCGCGTCGTCACGCGCGCCGCCAACCTGCTTGACCTGTCGATTGCCGAGGATGGCGCGGCGGAGATTGCGCGCCGGTCGCGCGGCACCCCGCGCATCGCCGGACGCCTGCTGCGCCGCGTGCGCGACTTCGCCAATGTAGCGGGGGAGGCGGTGGTCCACGCCCGCGCTGCCGATGCCGCGCTCAACCGGCTGGAGGTCGACGCGCTCGGCCTCGACGCGATGGACCGCCGCTACCTCACCATGATCGCCGACATCTATCGCGGCGGGCCGGTCGGGGTGGAAACGCTCGCGGCGGGCCTGTCCGAGCCGCGCGATACGGTCGAGGAGGTGATCGAGCCCTATCTCATCCAGATCGGCCTGATCGCCCGCACCGCGCGCGGCCGCTGCCTCAATGCGGCGGGGTGGAAGCATCTTGGCCTCAACCCGCCCGCCGGGTCGCAGGACGGATTGTTCGATGGGTGAGTCGGACAGTTTCGAGGCGACCGATCTGCCTGCTCCGGACATGCAGGGCGACGTCCGTGCGGCGCTTGCCGCGGCGATGGAGCTGCATGAAGCGGGCAATCTCGCCGGTGCGGAGGCAGGCTATCTTCAGGTGCTCGCCCAAGGGTATCGGCGCACCGACGTGCTGCCGCTGCTCGCCGGGCTGCTCGGCCGCCTGTCGCGCGCCGAAGAGGCGCTGGCGGTGTGGGACGATCTGCTCGCGCTCGACCCGTTCCACGCGGTTGCGCTGCATGAGCGCGGGCTGACGCTCCACTAGCTCGGTCGCACCGACGACGCGATTGCAAGCCTCGAACGCGCCTGTGCGATCGACCCCGACAATCCCGTCGCGATCGGCAACCTCGCGGTGGTGCTTGCCGATGCCGGGCGCAATCTCCAGGCGGTCCAGAGCTTTCGCCGCGCGCTGGCGCTCCAGCCCCGCAATCTTCACCTTCACCATCAGCTGCGTCGGCTCGGCTCGGCGTCGGTGCCCTTCTGGCACATCCCGATGATGAACGACGCGCCGCGCAACGATGCGTTCGAGGCCGCGATTAAGGCGGCGATTGCCGCGCGGGGGCCCCAGGCGCGCGTGCTCGACATCGGCGCGGGCAGCGGGCTGTTGTCGCTGATGGCCGCGCGCGCCGGCGCGCAACAAGTGGTGGCGTGCGAGATGGAGCCGCTGATCGCCGAAATGGCGCAGCAGATCGTCGCGCGGAACGGCTATGCCGACCGCATCACCGTCCACGCTAAACCCTCGACCGACCTTGCCGTTGGTACCGACCTCGACGCGCCCGCCGATATTCTGGTCTCCGAAATTCTCTCCAGCGACCTGCTCACCGAAAAGGTGCTCGACACGTTCGAGGACGCGCACCGCCGCCTGCTCGCCCCGGACGCGATCATCATCCCGCGCGCGGCGAGCGCCATGGGGTGTCTGGTGGCGAGCGAAACGCTGGCCGACTACGCCTTTGTCGGCAATGTCTCTGGGTTCGATCTGTCCCCCTTCAACGCGCTGGCGCAGCAGCGCCTCCCGATCCATGGCACGATGACCGGCTGGGACCGGCTGTCCGACGACCATGAACTGGTCCGCCTCGACCTGACGCAGGCGAAACATGACGGTGTGCTCGCGCGCCTCAGCATTCCGGTCACCGCGAGTGGCCGCGCGATCGGCATCGTCCAGTGGATGCACATCGACCTGTGGCCTGGCATTACCTTCGACAACCACCCCGATCATTATGCCGACGGCGGCTGGCTTCAGATCCTGCACAGCTTTCCACAGCCGATCGACGTCGTCGCGGGCGACACGCTCGACATCGCGGTCGGCCATGACCGGATCACGCTGATCCTGTTGCCGCTGGCGCAATAGAACGGCACCGGGGTTTCCCCGGCACCATCGCATCAGATCCCGTCAACCGCCTTGCTGACCAGGATGTTCACCGCCACACGGCGGTTCTGCGCCTTGCCTTCCTCGGTGCTATTGTCGGCCAGCGGGTCGGCCTCCGCCATGCCGGTCGGGGTCAGCATGCGATAGGGCTTCCACCCGCACGCCTGTTGCAGATGGTTCACTACCCGTGCCGCGCGCTTTTCGCTCAGCTCCTGATTGAGCTCCTCCGGCCCGGTCGCGTCGGTATATCCGACCACCAGCAACAGCGCATTCTCCATCGACCCGGCCTGGCTCGCCGCGCTGCACAGCTCGGCCTTGGCCTGTTCGCTCAGCACCGCCTTGCCGGTCTCGAAGTTCACGTTGGTCGTGCCCTTCACATTATACTGGTCGATATCGCCCACGCGGCCCTTCAGCGCCTCGGTCGCCGCGGTCTGCTCAGCGAAGCGCTGGTCGGTGCCGTTGCGAATCATCGACGCGGTCTTAAGGTCTTTGGTCTGCAGCTTGATCTGGCTCGCCACCAATGTGCCGTTCCAGTCCCGCGTCTTGATCGTAACCGGCAGACCGTTGAGCAGCGCGTCGGCCCCCAGCTTGTTGCGGCTGAGGCCCAGAAAGCCGCCACTTGCCCGGATATCGGTCGCTCCGGTCACCGCGACGACCGTTCGCGTGCCATCGGCGGTGGTGACCTGAACCTGGTCGCCCTGCCGCGCTGAGATCATCCCGCTAACCTCGGGCCCCTCGGACAGCTGCTCGAACGGCGGCAACGCCGTGCTCTGGATCGTGACCTCATTCTCGGACGCCGGTGCGACCTCCTGTGCGGACAGGCCGGCCGGGGCGACGGTCGCCAACAATGCGGTCATGGCAAGGGTCTTGGGGTTGAGGGAACGCATGAACATACTCCTGAAACTGTCGGCCCGTTACGGGGCCGGAAGAGCAAATCCGGCGTTTTCAGCTTGGTTCCGACTCCCCCGGGGCGAGTCCGGACGGCAAGAGCGATCCGCGCGCCGGGCTGAGCAACCGGCTGCTCGGTGAACGCCGCCACCACTCTGCTGTCCGTCCGCCTTCAGAGTGCGGCGAAGCCCGCGCCGGATCCCATCGAGACTTCGGCGACGTGCCGCCGCCCTCCGGTTCGGCTGAGGTGGACGAAGATGTCGATGGTGCTGCGCACAAAAGGCACCGGAGTCTCCCCCGGCGCCTTCCCATTCAACTTGGCCTGAATTCACTCACGCCGCCTTGGCGCGGCTCGCGCGCTTGCGCTCGTGCGGGTCCAGGTGGCGCTTGCGCAGGCGGATGGTCTTCGGGGTCACCTCGACCATCTCGTCGTCATCGATATAGGCGATGGCCTGTTCCAGCGTCATCTTCTTGGGCGGGGTCAGGCGGATCGCGTCGTCCTTGCCCGACGAGCGGACGTTGGACAGCTGCTTCGCCTTCATCGGATTGACCTCAAGGTCGTCCGGCTTGGCGTTCTCGCCGATGATCATGCCTTCGTACAGCGCTTCGCCGTGGCCGACGAACAGGATGCCGCGCTCCTCCAGCGTGTTGAGCGAATAGGCGTTGGCCTCGCCCGCGCCATTGGAGATGAGGACGCCATTCTTGCGGCCTTCGATCGTGCCCTTGTACGGGCCGTATTTCTCGAACAGCCGGTTCATGATGCCGGTGCCGCGCGTGTCCGACAGGAACTCGCCATGGTAACCGATCATGCCGCGGCTGGGCGCGCTGAAGGTGATGCGGGACTTGCCGCCGCCCGAGGGACGCATGTCGGTCATCTCGGCCTTGCGGATGTTCATCTTGTCGACGACCGTGCCCGAATATTCCTCGTCCACGTCGATGATGACCGTCTCATACGGCTCCATCTTCTGGCCGTCTTCTTCCTGAAGCAGCACGCGCGGGCGGGAAATGCCAAGCTCGAAGCCCTCGCGGCGCATCGTTTCGATCAGCACGCCCAGCTGAAGCTCGCCGCGGCCGGCGACTTCGAAGCTGTCCTTGTCGGCGGCTTCGGTCACCTTGATCGCGACGTTCGATTCGGCTTCGCGGAACAGGCGGTCGCGGATCATGCGGCTGGTCACCTTGCTGCCTTCACGCCCCGCCATCGGCGAATCATTGACCGCAAAGCGCATCGACAGCGTCGGCGGATCGATCGGCTGCGCCTGGATCGGCACGCTGACCGAGGTGTCGGCGATGGTGTTCGACACCGTCGCGACGGCAAGACCGGCGAGGGAGATGATGTCGCCCGCCTGCGCCTCGTCAGTCGGCACGCGGTCGAGGCCGCGGAAGGTCATGATCTTCGACGCGCGGCCGGTCTCGATGATGTTGCCATCCATGTCGAGCGCGTGGATCGGCTGATTGACCTTGAGCTTGCCGCTGGTGACGCGACCGGTCAGCACGCGGCCGAGGAAATTGTCGCGGTCGAGCAGGGTGACGAGGAAGGTGAACGGCGCATCGACGTCCAGCGCGGGGGGCGGTACATGGTCGACGATCTTCTGGAACAGCGGGGCGAGCGTACCCTCACGCCGATCGGGGTCTTCGCTGGCATAGCCGTTGCGGCCCGATGCGTAGAGGACCGGGAAGTCGAGCTGGTCGTCATTGGCGTCGAGGCTGACGAACAGGTCGAACACTTCATCCAGCACTTCCTGAATGCGCTGGTCGGGGCGGTCGACCTTGTTGACCACGACGATGGGACGCAGGCCCAGCGCGAGCGCCTTGCCGGTCACGAACTTGGTCTGCGGCATCGCGCCTTCCGACGAATCGACCAGCAGGACGACGCCGTCGACCATCGACAGGATGCGCTCGACCTCACCCCCGAAATCGGCGTGACCGGGCGTGTCGACGATGTTGATCCGGACGGAGTTTTCCGGCGTGCCGTCGGGCGACCAGTCGACCGAGGTTGGCTTGGCCAGAATCGTGATTCCGCGTTCCTTTTCCAGGTCGTTCGAATCCATCGCGCGCTCTTCGACGCGCTGATTGTCGCGGAAGGTGCCGGATTGACGGAAAAGCTGGTCGACGAGCGTGGTTTTGCCGTGGTCGACGTGGGCGATGATCGCCACGTTGCGGAGGTTCATGTCGGTTCCTGGATGCCGCGGAAGCGCGGGTCGGGCGGGCGCATAGCGGAAATTGTGCGGCGCGGGAAGAGCTTCAGTCCCGCTTATGCGGTGCCCATTTCTCGACAATGTCGGCGCGAACGTTCTTCAGGACCAGACTGCGTCCGGTAATCGCGAAGTCGAGCAGTGCCTCGCCGCCGCTGGGACAGCAATTGCCGTCACGATTGCGCCACAGCTTGCTGGTCGCCGCCATCCCCTCGAAATCATAGTCGACGCCCTTCCAGATGCCGAACCCTTTCGGCAGCTTCGTCGACAAGGCATCGCGCCAGCTGTCGAGTTCGATGTCGTGCCAGCTCTTGCTGTCCGTATCCCATTTGAACAACAGGTCGGCATTGCCATTGCCCGTCCCCATCGTTCGACCGGGAACCCAGATCATTCCGCCCTGCGTCATCCTTGGCGGTTCGTAGGAGACGCCGTCGAACGACCATCCGATCAGTTTGGCGGTCCCGTGTCCGCTTTCGGCCCACAGGACAATGCCCGCGCCGATGCCATCCTCACCCGATGCGCCGTCCATCATCTGCCAGTGCACCGGGTGGCCATCCTTGCGCCACAGAATGCCCGAGGCGGTCACCCCGCACCCCTGATCGAGCCATTTCGCCATGCAGGTTTGGCTGCGCGCTGATGGCGTCTTGATCATCGTGCGCACGCCCTGCGCCTGCGCCAGCGCCTTGTCGTAGTCGGCGATGGCGTCGCGGAACGTCTGTTCCAGCTCGACATCGTCCATCGGCTTGCCATCGTAGTTCAATGCGGCGCGGATCTCGCGCAGCGTGCGCTCGTGGCGTGCTTGCCAGGTCGCGGTACGGTTGCCGAGTGCGATGACCGCGGCGAATTTATGCGCCAGCTCTGCGCGGAGCGGCGCGAGTGCGGCCCCCTTGCAGGCGCGCTGGCCATATCTTTGCTGCCACCCGTCGGTTTGCGATGCCGAGGCGGGAATGATGAGCGCGGTGAGAAAAGTCGCGATCAGGAATTCAGGACGGATTTTGGCGCGCATGATCCTCCATGGCGGGGGGCGCATCCTTCGCGGGCTGGGCCTTCAGGCGATAGACTTTGCCCATATCGACCGCCGCCGGGCGCGCATCGGCGGCCGAAGCCACCGGCACCCACACCGCGATCGAACCGGCGATCATCATCCTGAGCCTGCGTTCCATGACTCCTCCGTACCGCGCAGATATTAACAGGCCGCGACACCCCAACCACTGACAATCGCAGTCGGTTGCACCTTAATCCATGTGTATTATATTGGCGATACACTTGAAGGTGACGCGGTTCCCGTTCATCTAGGACAGAACCGCTGGAGGGATGGGATGTCGACCGAGACTGTGACTGCCGAAAAGACCGACGATCTGGTGCTGACCGCGCCAGAGCCGCTGAAGGAGCGTCCGGTCGAGAAGATGTCGGGTCTCGTGCCCGTCGACGAGGGCAAGAAGTCCGAGCTGGTGACGCGGGTCGAGAGCTTTATCGACGATCTGGTCGCGCAGGACGTCAACTCGCCCGAGTTCGGCAAGCGGGTCGACGCGATCACGGCGATGGGATCGAAGGAGATTCGCGACGCGGCGGGCCAGTCCAACCGCTTTCTCGACCGCCCGGTACGCGCGATGGACAAGGATGTTGGGGTCGGCAAGGATCTGGCCGAACTGCGCCGCGTGGTGGAGGACCTCGATCCGGGCAAGAAGGGCGACCTGACCCAGCGCAAGAAGCTGTTCGGCATCATCCCGTTCGGCAATTCGCTGCGTAATTATTTCGACAGCTACAAGTCGAGCCAGGGCCACATCGCCGCAATCCTCAAGAGCCTGCAATCCGGCAAGGACGAGCTGTTGATGGACAATGCCGCGATCGACGTGGAGCGGCAGAACCTCTGGGCGGCGATGGGTCGGCTCGAACAGATGATCTACATCTCGAAGGAGATGGACCAGCGGCTGGAGGACAAGGCCAATGAGCTGGACCACAGCGATCCGGCCAAGGCCAAGGCGATCCGCGAGACTGCGCTGTTCTACACCCGCCAGCGCACCCAGGATCTGCTGACCCAGATGGCGGTGACGGTGCAGGGCTATCTCGCGCTCGATCTGGTCAAGAAGAACAATGTCGAACTGGTGAAAGGCGTCGACCGCGCCAGCACCACCACTGTCGGAGCGCTGCGCACCGCGGTGACCGTGGCGCAGGCGCTGACCGCCCAGCGGCTGGTGCTCGACCAGATCACCGCGCTCAACACCACCACGGCGAACATCATCGATTCGACCGGCAAGCTGCTCAAGGACAATACCGGCCGCATCCACGAGCAGGCGGCATCGGCGACGATCCCGATCGAAACGCTGCAGCGCGCGTTCCAGAATATCTATGACACGATGGACGCGATCGACACGTTCAAGGTCAAGGCGCTGGACAATATGAAGACCACCGTCAACGTGCTGTCGACCGAGGTCGAAAAGTCCAAGGGCTACATCGCTCGGGCCGAGGGTGCCGCACAGAATCAGGTGTCGGGCAGCACCGAGACGTTCAAGCTGGAGGCTCTGTAAGTACCCGTCATGCCGACCGAGATCGACCGCCAGATCGACCGCGCGAGCGAAGTCCTCAACCGCTCGCGCGAACGCTATACGACGCTGAACAGCCGCGCCAAGAAACGCCGCGACGCCGAGATTCTCGGCCGCGTCGGCCGAATTGCAGCTGCAGCGGGGGCGATCCTGGTCGGCGCGATGGTGCTGGGCTGGTTCATTCCGCTGGGCATGGGCGGCGCATTACTGGTGATGGCGGCGCTGATCGGCGTGACGCTGTTTTTCGGTATCGCGCCGACCAGCCGGGAGGTGACGCCCGAGAAGTTCGGCGAGGTGCCGCTCGCGACGCTGCCGCTCCAGACCGAGGAATGGCTCGACCGCCAGCGTCCGACGCTGCCCGGGGCGGCGATGCCGCTGGTCGACACGATCGGGATGAAGCTCGACGTGCTGGCGGGGCAGCTCAAGACGCTGAACGAGGCGGAGCCGGCGGCGGCGGAAGTGCGCAAGCTGGTCGGCGAGCAATTGCCCGAGCTCATCAAGGGCTATCAGCGTGTCCCCGAAAGTCTGCGCACGGTCGACCGGTTCGGCCAGTCGCCGGACAAGCAGCTGGTCGACGGCCTCGCGCTGATCGACCAGGAGATTTCGCAGATGTCGGCGCAGCTGGCGCAGGGAGATCTCGACGCGCTGGCGACGCGGGGGCGGTATTTGCAGGTCCGCTATCGCGGGGATGACGAGGTCAGCGGATAGGTTTACCCAACGCTTCCACCGCGCGCGGGCGGAGGTGATCGGCGGCGGCTTCGTGGATTCCGGGGGTGGTGGCGAGCAGCCCGAAGCTTTCGCCGCGTGGGGTGTTGAAACGGATTTTCTTGCCGAGCGCGTCGGTGACCTTCGCCCCGGCCTCGCGCGCGAGCAGCACGGCGGCGGCGATGTCCCAATCGGCGCCCCAGCGGAAGGTGGCGAGCAGGTCGGCCTGACCTGCGGCGACCATCGCCATGCGCAGCGCGATCGAATTGGGCTTGTCCACCATCACCAGATGCCGGTCGACCTTCGGCAGGTCATCGGCAGGGACGCGCGCACCGGCCAACTCGGTACGGTCGGACACGGCGATCCGCGACCCGTCCAGCGTCGCGCCCTGACCCTTCACCGCCAGCCAATGTTCGCCGCGCACCGGAGCGTCGAGGACGCCGATCACCGGCTGGCCATCCTCGACCAAGGCGACCGATACTGCCCAGCCGGGGCGTTGGCGCAGGAAATCGCGGGTGCCGTCGATCGGATCGACCACCCAGACGCGGCGGCAGGACAGGCGCGCCAAGTCGTCGGCGGTTTCCTCCGACAGCCAGCCGGCATCGGGGAGTAGCGCGCTCAATCGGGCACGGAGCAGCTCGTCGACCGCCAGATCGACCTCACACACGAAGTTATTGGGCGATTTTTCCCATTTCTCGACGTCCGAGCCATAGCGGCCGAGCGCCAGCCGACCCGCCTCGGCGGCGATGGCGCTGACTGCCTCGGCGAGCGCGTCAGCCACTCGCCACCGTCATGCCGTCGATCCGCAGTGTGGGCACGTTGATGCCATAGCGGAAATTCAGGTCGTTGGCGGGGACCAGGTTGCGGAACATGGCTTGCAGCGTGCCCGCGACAGTAAATTCGCTGACCGGGGTGGTGACGACCCCATCCTCGATCAGATAGCCTGCCGCGCCGCGGCTGTAATCGCCGGTGACGAGGTTGATCCCCTGACCGATCAGTTCGGTGACATAGACGCCATAGCCGATGTCGGCGATCAGCGACGCGACCGGGATCTTGCCATTGGCCATGTAGAGATTGCTGGGACCGACGCTGGGTGCGCCGCCAACGCCGCGCACGGCGTGACCGGTGGCTTCAAGGCCGAGCTGACGCGCCGCCGCGCTGTCGAGCATCCAGCTTTCGAGCATCCCGTCGGCGACGAACGTCACCGGCGACACCGGCAGGCCTTCGCCATCGAACGGGCGCGAGCGGAGGCCGTGGGGGCGGTGGGGATCGTCGATGATGTCGATGCCCGGCGCGAAGATGCGCGTGCCCATCGCTTCGAGCAGGAAGCTTGTCTTGCGCGTGATCGCGCTGCCCGAAATCGCGCCGCTCAGGTGGCCGAGCAGGCTCGATCCGATGCGCGGGTCGATGACGATCGGCATGGTTCCGCCGCGGACGCGACCGGCACCGACGCGGGCCACGGCGCGCTCGCCGGCGCGGCGACCGATCGCTTCGGCGGCCTCGAGATGGCGGGCGTGGCGCGCGCTGTGATGGTCGTAATCGCGTTCCATTGCGCCGGCGTCGCCCGCCAGCACGCTGGCAGAGATGCTGTGGCTCGATGTCGCATAAGCTCCGGCAAAGCCGTGGCTGGTGGCGAGCGCCCAGATGCTGCGGCTGGCGCTGGCTCCAGCGCCCTCGCTATTGGTCACGCCTTCGACGGCGCGGGCGGCGCGCTCGGCGATGAGTGCGTTCTCCTTGAGCGCGGCGGGGTCGCCCAGCGCGCCGTCGTCGAGGTCGAGATCGGGGACATTGCCGCGCAACAGCCGTTCGGCAGGGGCGAGGCCGGCCCATTCGTCCTCGGGCGCCTCCCGTGCCATTGCTACCGCGCGTTCGGCGAGCGTGTCGAGCGCGGCGGGCGTGAGGTCGGTGGTCGAAATGCTCGCCGACCGCTGGCCGCAGAAGACGCGCAGCCCGAGCTCTTCGTGCTCGGCGCGCTCGACATCCTCGAGCGCGTCGAGCCGGACCGACACCGACAACGACTCCCCGGCGGAGAGCATCGCATCGGCGGCATCGGCACCTGCCTTTACCGCGCGGGCGATGGCATCCTGGACTCGGTCACGGGCTTGGTCGGGGGTCAGCATCGCTGCGATCTAGGGAGGCAGGGGGCGAAGGTCAAAAGGCGGTCGTCCCGACGACGAAGCAGGCGGCAAACATCAGTAAGCCAGCATTGCGGTTCGAGCGGAAGCGGTGGAGCGCATTTGCGCCATCGGCCGGAACGAGCGTCACAACCTGCCAGACAAGGTGCATCGCCATGGGGGCGAGCGCGAGCAGGACCAGCGGGTCGGGGCGGACCTGCCACAGCGCGGCGGACCAGAGGGCTAGGGCAAGGGTGTAGAAGATGGCGACGCCGGTACGCACCCGGCTGCCCAGACGACGGGCGGAGGAACGGACGCCGACCAGCGCATCATCCTCGACATCCTGTAGCGCGTAGATGGTGTCGTAGCCGATCACCCACACGATGCACCCGGCATAGAGCAGCAGGCCGGGCAGGGGGAGTTCGCGCGCGACCGCTGCCCAGCCGACCAATGCCGCCCAGGAAAAGACGAGACCCAGCCACGCCTGCGGCCACCAGGTGATCCGCTTCATGAAGGGATAGGCAGCGACCAGCGCGAGGCTGGCGAGCGCGATGACCGCGGCGAACGGGTTGAGCTGGACCAGCACGACGAGGCCGATCAGGCAGAGCGAGACCAGCCAGACCCACGCGGCCTTGAGGCTGACCGCGCCGCTCGCCAATGGACGGCTGCGGGTGCGGGCCACCTGACGGTCGAGGTCGCGGTCGACGATGTCGTTATAGACGCAACCCGCGCCGCGCATCGCGATGCTGCCGAGCAGGAACCAGAGGATCAGGTCCCAGCGCTCGACCGCGCCGCCGGACAACGCGATCGCCCAGGCGCCAGGCCAGAACAGCAGCCACCAGCCGATCGGCCGGTCGAACCGGGCGAGCAGGGCATAGGGACGCGCAGCGGCGGGCAGCAGCGCCATCAGGCCGCGATGCTCGGTGTCGGGGACGGTCTGTGCCGGGTCAGTCATGCGCGAAACTGACAACAAAGCTGACAAAAAAGCGGTGTGTCATGCGCGGTGTCAGGCGCAGTGTCAGGCAGGGGGCTGGGGCCGTTTCGCTCATACCCTCTGCTGCCACATCGGATTGCTTGTAGGACAGCGAAAAGACGCCGGGTGACGAAGCATTTGGGTCGCGATATGGCTCGGCCATGATCGCTACCCCCGCATGGCCGCCGCAATCGACCCCGCGCCTGTTCGTCGAACCCGCGCTGACGCAGGGCGAGCAGCGCCGCATCGACGGCCAGCAGGGCCATTATCTCGCCAGCGTGATGCGGTTGAAGGTCGGCGATCCGGTCAAGCTGTTCGACGACGCGACCGGCGAATGGCTGGGCGTGGCGAGCGAGGTGCGCAAGCGCGACGTGGTGCTGGAGGTGCGCGAGAAGCTGCGGGAGCGCGAGGCGGTGCCGGACCTGTGGCTATGTGCCGCGCCGATCAAGAAGGGGCGGATCGACTGGGTGGTCGAAAAGGCGTGCGAGCTGGGCGTCGCGCGGGTCGCGCCGGTGCTGACGCGGCGCGCGGTGGTGGACAAGCTGAACCTCGACCGGCTGCGCGCGCATATGATCGAGGCGGCGGAGCAATGCGGGCGCACCGCGCTGCCCGAACTGGTCGAGCCGGTGAAGCTGGCGGCGATGCTGCGCGACTGGCCGGCGGGGCGGGCGCTGTTCTTTGCCGACGAGACCGGTGGATTGCCCGCGCTGGAGGCGATGAAGGCGCATCCCGGCCCGGCGGCGATCCTGATCGGGCCTGAGGGCGGCTTCGACGCAGAGGAGCGCGACGCGATCCGGGCGGTGCCGGGAGCGGTGGGGATTTCGCTCGGCCCGCGGATTTTGCGCGCGGAGACTGCGGCGGCGGCGGCGGTGAGTTTGTGGATGGGCGCGGTGGGGGATTGGTGACTGTTTAAGCGGGTGCCGCGGTGGCCCGCGATCCGTATCGCACAGTCGGATTGGGGCAGTCTGTCGCCGAAAACCGTCTGTCGGCTTCCGACCCCATTGCCGACGTTGCGTTGTGAGCGAACCTCGAAGCCAAGCGTTCTGAATTCGTTCATCTCTCCGGTGCGACGCATCGAGTCAGCTGAGGACGTTACGAAAGACGGCGATGCGGAGAACGAGATATATCCTGGCATCGGTAGCGCTCCTGTCGGCTACGATCGGAAATGCATCAACTCAAGTGTCAGGCCGTTCGCTCGCGTTTGGATGCGGAGCGCCAGAAAAGGTGGAGGCCGAAGCGTCGGCACGCCTCGCCAGCGTTGCGGTTTCGTCAGTAGAGCAAACAGACCATCGGAGCGCTGCGCGCGCGGCAATTCGCAAGGTGGACGAGTTGCGGCGCAATGCGTTGGCCGGAAAGCCGGTGGAGGCACCTTATCAGGAAGCAAGCCGGTTTGCGGCTATGGCGGCCAGTGCGGCTTCAAGCGAACTCGCTGAACTCTACATGCGAGTTGCCGAGGACCAGTTCACGCGCACGCATTTCACCGCTGCACTCCAACGTTTCAGTTGGGCGGCGGATCTTTCAGACCAGGCGCGCGACTACGCATATTACATCATCGCCTCGGACGGCTGCGATCTCGACGAGGCAAATACCAAATGGTTGAAGGCTCAGATAGAGCGCAGCGGGTGGTTCACGATCGGCAAGTACGGAGAAGACGCGGATACGGCCGCTTGGTTGCTGGTACAACATGCTGACCGCGACCCGGCTTTCCAGAATGATGTTCTGCGCGTGCTTGCGTCTTTGGTTGATCGAAAAGACACTAGCCCAACCAACTATGCATATCTTTATGATCGGGTTGCCGTGAATTCGGCGCGCCCACAGCGCTACGGTACCCAAGGTCGTTGTACGACATCGGGAATATGGGAGCCGCGACCGATTGAGGATCCTGGCCGACTTGACGAACGCCGGGCTTCTGTCGGTCTCGAGCCACAGGCGAAATACAGCGCGCGCTTCACGTGTCGGGCGGCAGCGCTGACACGCTGATCGCACGCCGCGATGGTGGATTGTCAATCGCGAGAAAGGTCGCGCCGACACGCTCATTTGCGCAAGCTCAACGAATGGTCGCTTCCGAGCTTCACGCAGATTCGGGGAATGGCGGCCGTTAGGGGCGCTTAGTCGTCGGAGCAGCGACATTGCCGGAGCGGCAGCTTCCCACCCATTTGCGGACTCTTAGCGCCATCGCGCCTTCTCCCAATAGCTGCCGTTCGTGAGCAGCCGCTAAGAGGGGCGGGGGCCAGACTAACGCCGCCAAGGCACGAAGCGCCGGACAGCACACGACCCAACCCCCGCATTTCCCATCCCGATTTGGGTATTTCATCCCCCCTTTCGCGGATCGTTTCGCATCCCTAAATGCGCGCCATGAGCACAAAGACGGTTTCAAACAGCAACGCGCCTGTCATCGAGAGCCGTCAGATGCTCCTCGACTATTTCGCCAGGGGCGAGAAGCCGGCGGAGCGCTGGCGCATCGGCACCGAGCATGAGAAGTTCGTCTATGCGGTCGGTGACAATCATGCGCCGTCCTATGACGAGCCGGGCGGTATCCGCGACCTGCTCGCCGAGCTGACCCAGTTTGGCTGGTCGCCGGTAGAGGAGGGCGGCAAGGTCATTGCGCTGTCCGGTCCCGACGGGACGGTCAGCCTCGAGCCCGCCGGGCAGCTCGAACTCTCCGGCGCGCCGCTCGAGAATCTGCACGAGACCTGCGCCGAGACGGGCCGCCACCTGCAACAGGTGAAGGCGGTGGGTGAGAAGCTGGGCATCGGCTTCCTTGGCCTTGGCATGTGGCCGGACAAGACCCGCGCCGAGCTGCCGATCATGCCCAAGGGGCGGTACGGCATCATGCTCAACCATATGCCGCGCGTCGGCAGCCTGGGCCTCGACATGATGTTGCGCACCTGCACGATCCAGGTGAACCTCGACTATGCGAGCGAAGCGGACATGGCGCAGAAATTCCGCGTCGGCCTTGCGCTGCAGCCGCTGGCGACCGCGTTGTTCGCCAATTCGCCGTTCACGGAGGGCAAGCCGAACGGGATGCTCTCCTACCGCTCGCACATCTGGTCGGACACCGATCCGCACCGCACCGGGATGCTGCCGTTCGTGTTCGAGAACGGGTTCGGATACGAGCGCTACGCCGACTATGCGCTCGATGTGCCGATGTACTTCGTCTACCGCGACGACCGCTATATCGACGCGGCGGGGTTGAGCTTCCGCGACTTCCTCAAGGGCGAATTGTCGGTGCTGCCGGGCGAGAAGCCGACGATGGACGATTGGGCCGATCACCTGTCGACCGCCTTCCCCGAAGTGCGGTTGAAGACCTTCCTCGAAATGCGCGGCGCCGATGGCGGGCCGTGGGGGCGCATCTGTGCGCTGCCCGCGCTCTGGGTCGGGTTGCTCTATGATCAGGGCGCGTTGGATGCGGCATGGGACCTGGTCAAGGACTGGGACATGGTCGGGCGTCAGGCGCTGCGCGACAGCGTGCCGCGGCTGGGCCTCGATGCGCCGCTGCCGGGTGGCGGCAAGCTGCGCGACATCGCGGGGCAGGTGATCGACATCGCCGGGGCGGGGCTGACCGCACGCGCGCGGCTCAACTCGGCCGGGGACAGCGAGAACGGCTTCCTCGACCCGCTGCGCGAGATTGTCCGCAGCGGCAAGGTGCCGGCGCAGGCGCTGCTAGAGCGCTATCACGGCGAGTGGCAGGGCGACGTGACCCGCATCTATGACGAGACGCGGTTCTAGGGTTTCTGACCCGCCAGCTGCCACGCGGCGCGGACCTGATACGCATAGACTTCCCGAAAACGGCGGATTTCCTGCTGCGCCGCCGCCCCGAAGTCGCGCCACTCCGCAGCGCGATCAAGCCCCGCCTGTCCGACCACGCGGAACTGGGTGCGCGCGGTTGCAGGGTCGCCCATGATCAGCTTGAGCATGCCATAGCTGAACTCCGCGTGGAGCCGGTCGATATGGGTGCGGGCAAGACCGGCGCGGATGATCGGCAGCGCCCTTTCGATCGTCGCAACGCCCCCCACATTGCCTTGCCGAAGCTCTGCTATCCCGGTGAACAGCAGCACACGGCCATATTGCGGATGGGCTATGCCGACGGAATCGCGCACCGAAAATTCGGCAGAACGCAGCGCGGAAACCGCCTCCTTGATCTTGTCCTGAGTCAACAGATTTTCGCCATAGCGCAGCCAGGCGGTCGCAGTTTCGGGGTGCTGCATGAACAGCTTGCCCTGTAACGTCCAGACGCCGGCGCGGCGCAACGGCTCGGCCTCGGCATGTTTGTCGAACGCTTCGAGAAGTCCGGCGACCGCCAACTGGGCGCGTGCGGTGTCGACATGTTTCTCCCCGAGACGCTCCAGCCGCAGCGCGAGCGCATTGCGCGCGAACGGCAATCCCTCTTCGGGCGTAACCACCGTGGCGAGATCCAGATAGATGCGCGCGGCGCGCAATGGATCGGCGCGGGTGGCGGCGAGTTGCGTAATCAGGGCGCGCCCTAGCGCTTCTGCCTCCTGACGCCGGTCGAGCCGGACCAGCAGGCGCAAATAGCGCGCGTCGACGTCGAACCGCGCGGCGGCATCGGTAAGTCGGGTGCGGGTGTCGCGATAGATCGGCTCTGCCTCCCCAAACCGGCCGAGCTGCGCGAGCGAGTCGGCGCGGACCAGCGCGAGCGACAAGGTCAGCGGGTCGGCGGGGCCGAACGTCTTGAGCGCCTCGTCAAAGGCCTCACGTGCGGGGGCTTCGCCTTCGTCGGGGGAGGGGGAGTCGGTGAAGACCGCGGCGCGCTTGCCCTTGGCGCGGAGCCGTTGCCGTAGATCGGCGTCACCCCGTCCGCGCTGTTCGAGGATCGCGACAGTGCGCCCATAGGCACCCGTCATTTCGCGATAGAGCTTGCCCGCAGCCAGCGCTGCGTCGCCGATCAATTCACTAGCTTGCGCCATTTCGACCCACAGGCGGCGCAGCACTTCTTCATCGCGGCGCGCTCCCTCAGCCTCGGCGGGGGTGACCGGGGGACCGACGCGGCGATATTTTACCCGGCCGATCCGGTTATCGACGATCTCGCTGGCCTCATCCAGGGCGGCATTGGCGGCCTGGGCCAGCTTCAACGCCGCCTCTGGATCGCTGGCCAGCAGCGCACGGGCGCGAGCGAGTTGCAGATCGACGCAGCGGTCTGCGGGGTCGGGTTTGGCGAGGCAGGCGTCGAGCGCCGGTTGAACCTTGGCCGCAGCCTTGGGCACCGGCGCGCGCTCGGTCGCCAGCGCCGGAGCGGCGAGGAACAGCAGAGGAAGCAATGACCGCATCCCCGCCAGACTATCACCCTGCGCCGTTCAAACCAGCGACAAAGCCTGACGCCGATGGTCCCGGCAAAGCGTCACGCCGGGGACTCGCCTATTCGGGCTCGGCGCGGAAAATTTCGCCGTCCTGACGATGTAGATCACCCCGTCAGCACCTGCGCGCAGGGTGACTAGCGCGTCGATCTGGCCGGTCGCTGGCGCGAAGTCGGCGTTGCGCCGTTCCAGCATGGAGCTGCCCAGCGTCGCTCCCTGCTGGATCGATGACACGGGAATGCTGAAGATTGACCCGCTCCGGTCGGCGAACACATAGACGTTGTGCAGTGATGGGATTGTCGTGCCGCCAACCGCACCGCCGACGATCGCGTTTCCGGCGCGGGGGCCGGTGCCGTGCGGATACTGGATCACCGGATCGGTCCGGCCAGCAGGAGGCGTCGAACGGATGCTTGTACCCTCCTTGAACGGCCAGCCGAGATTGATGGCGGTCGCCCCGTCCGAGACGAAACTGACCTCCTCGAACGCGTCCTGCCCGCTATCGGCGAGCAGCAGCCCACCGTTCCAGATCGCACCACCGGTCGGGCGGCGCAGACCCTTCGCCACATTCTGGTACAGGAAGAATTGCGGTGAAGCGCCCGTATAGGGATCGGGATTGGGCGAAACCAGGATCAGCTTGCCGAGAAACGTCGCATCGTTCTGGGCGCTATTGGTGGGATCGCCAGCGCCACCCGCGTCGCTCAGCGCGACGAGAAGAGTGCCGTTGGCGGCCGGACCGACCCAACCCCCGCCAGCATAATTCGGTGCCGCGATCGTCAGCATCGGCCCGAAATTGTCTGGAACGATCGGCCCCGCCGGATTCCGGAGAAAGCGATTGAGCACGATGACACCGTTAGTCCGGTACAGCAGGAAAAAGGTGCCGGATGTGGCGTAATCCTGCGCGCCGGCGATGCCGATGACTTCGCCGCCGCTCGACAACGTCGTTTGAATCAGGAGCGTGCGTGCACCGCTTACCGGATCGAGACGGTAGATTGCGCCGGCGCGCTCCGCGACCAGCACGGTTGTGGCATCGATCGGAGCAATGGCGACCGGATTGACAAACCCGGTTGCGACGCGGCGTACCCCTCACGTGAATTTGTGACGGAAATCGTCACCGCGAGCTGCGCAGAAGCACGCCCATCGCTGACCGACAGCGTGATCTGATAGACATTATCCAGATCGGAATCGGCCGGGAGATCGAAGTTCGGCGACGCGGCAAAACTGAGTTGACCTGCGGCTGTGATAGCGAAGCGTGCAGCGTCCGCACCGCCACTGATCGAATAGGTCAGTGCGTCGCTGTCCGGGTCAGTGGCGGCTGCTTGATAGACCGATCCCGTCGCATTCTCCGCTACAGTAACCGCGGCAGCCGAGGTGAAGCTCGGCGCCCGGTTGACGGGCGCAGGTCCTGGCTGGCTAGTGCTTCCGCCGCTACACCCGATCAGCGCGGTCGCGCCGACAGAGCGAACATGGCGCGCAATCTTTGTGCGCCCGCGCAAGCGCGGTCGTGCGTCCTTTTCATCGATTTTGTGAACCCCCGATCTCAGATATTCGAGGGGGTTAACAGCGACTCTTACCCAAATCAAACGATTAACCGATCCGCAGCCCCATCGCCTCCTGCACCTGTCGCAGGAGCGGCGCGGCGAGGGCGGCGGCGCGCTCGGCGCCCTTGCGCAATTCGGCATCGACCGCGCCCTTGTCGGCGATCAGGCGGACCATCTCGTCGCGGATCGGGCCGAGCTTGGCGACGGCGAGGTCGGCGAGCGCGGGCTTGAAGCTGCCAAAGCCCTGCCCGGCATATTCGGCGACCACATCCTCCGGCGTGCGGTCGGCGAGCGCGGCGAAGATGGTGACGAGGTTCCTGGCTTCGGGTCGGTCCTTGAGCGATTCCCAGCTTTCGCCCATCGGTTCGGGGTCGGTCTTGGCTTTGCGAAACTTCTGGGCGATCGCGTCGTCGTCATCGACCAGATTGATCCGTGCCGCCTCTGACGGGTTCGACTTGGACATTTTCTGGGTCGCATCGCGCAGCGACATGATCCCGCGGCGCGGCCTTGCTGATCAGCGGTTCGGGTTCGAGCAGCAGGTCGGTCTTGTAGTCGAGGTTGAACTTGGCGGCGATGTCGCGCGCCAGTTCGAGATGCTGTTTCTGGTCCTCGCCGACGGGCACATGCGTCGCGCGATAGAGCAGGACGTCGGCGGCCATCAGCACCGGATAGTCGTACAGGCCGACGCTTGCGCCCTCGCGGTTCTTGCCCGCCTTGTCCTTGAACTGGGTCATGCGGTTGAGCCAGCCGACGCGCGCGACATTGTTGAGGAGCCAGGCCAGCTCGCTATGCGCGGGGACGCGCGCCTGGTTGAACAGGATCGAGCGGCTGGGGTCGATGCCGCTGGCGATCATCGCGGCGCTGACCTCGAACGTGCTGTCGGTGATCGCGGCCGGTTCGCTCCATTCGGTCAGCGCGTGGAGGTCGGCGATGAAGTACATCGACTCGCCGCCCGCCGCCTCGACATCGGCCTGCATGCCCACCCACTGCTTGATCGCACCGAGATAGTTGCCGAGGTGGAGATTGCCGGTGGGCTTGATGCCGGAAACGACGCGCATGGGTTTGTGTCCAGGTCTTCAGGTTGATTTGCGGCGCACCAGCGCCTTGATGTCGCTCGGGCGGAAAGCGCCGGTTGCGAAACAGGCGGCGGCGTAGACGATGCAGCCTGCGCCGACCAGCACCATCATCGCACCCGTGCGGATCGTCCACGCGCCATGGGTGTAGGGCGTGAACAGGTCGTTGAGCAGGAACATCACCCCGCCCATCGCCAGCGCCGCGCCGACCAGCCGCCACACGCGGCGGCGCAGCTGGGGATCGGCGGTGAAATGGCCGCGCTTGACGAGGGTGCGGTAGAGCAGGGCGACATTGACCCATGCCGCGATCGCGGTGGCGAGCGGCGGGCCCATATGCTTGAGCGGGACGATCAGCGCGAGGTTGAGGATCAGGTTGATCGCGATCGAGATCGTCGCATAGCGCACCGGGGTCTTGGTGTCGGAGCGGGCATAGAAGCCCGGCGTCAGCACCTTGACCAATATGTAGGCGGGCAGGCCGACCGAGAAGGCGGCGAGCGCCTGGGCGGTCGCGCGGGTATCATCCGCGGTGAACGCGCCATGCTGGAACAGCGCGCTGACGATCGGCGCGCCGCACACCACCAGCGCCACGGTGGCGGGGAGGGTGAGGAACAGCGCCAGCTCGGTCCCGCGATCTCTGCGTGTGCATCGCCGCGCCGTCATTCCCCGCGCCCAGCTGACGCGCGATGGTGGGGAGCAGCACGGTGCCGAGGCCAATGCCGATCAGCCCGAGCGGGAGCTGGTTCAGCCGGTCGGCATAATAGATGTACGACACCGACCCTTCGACCAGCAGGCTGGC
This sequence comes from Sphingomonas sp. J315, assembly GCF_024666595.1. NCBI lineage: Bacteria > Pseudomonadati > Pseudomonadota > Alphaproteobacteria > Sphingomonadales > Sphingomonadaceae > Sphingomonas > Sphingomonas sp. J315. The sequence continues at coordinate 2,840,279 of NZ_CP088296.1, forward strand.
GGCGAGCGCGGTCGAGATGACGAGGTTGATCTGATAAGCACCCGCACCCGCCGCTGCAGGTCCGATCAGCTTGAGCAGTTTCTTCACGTCCGGGGTCAGCCGGGGGAGGCGCAGCTTCAGCTTCACACCGGCGGCGCGACAGGCGAGGATCAGCCAGAGTAGCTGGAGCATGCCAGATACGGTGACGGCGATTGCCTGGTTGCGGGCGGTCAGGAGCGTTTCGTCGGCGTGGAAGAACAACAAGGCGACGATCAACGTCGCGTTGAGCAGGATCGGTGCGGCGGCATTGACCCAGAATTTGTTGAGCGAGTTGAGGATGCCGCCCAACAGCGAGACGAGGCTGATCAGCAGCAGATAGGGAAAGGTGATCCGTGACAGCTCCACCGCATAGGCGAACTGGTCCGCGCTTGCGTCGTTGAACCCGCCCGACAGCGCCCAGACCACGGGATAGGCGGCAATTTCCATCACTGCGGTGATCAGGATGAGCAGCGGCAGGAGGACCGACAGCGCCTCCTCCGCAAAGGACAGCGCGCTCTTGGTCTCGCCACCGGCTTCGCCGACCTTCTTGCTGAACATCGGGACGAAGGCGGCGCTGAACGCGCCCTCCGCGAACAGCGCGCGGAAGAGATTGGGCAGGCGAAAGGCAATCAGGAAGGCGTCCGAGGCGAAGCTGGCACCGACATAGCGCGCGAACAGCAGAATCGCGGACTAGCCCCAGCACCCGGCTAACGAGCGTCAGCCCGCCGATCGACCCGAGTGCCTTGACGAGATTCATGGATTCCCCGCCTTTGTTATTTGATGCCCCTCACGGCGCATGTGCGGTGCCGGCCCGCTCCCCCGCCCGGCCACCCAAATCATGCTGCCGCCGGGTGGCCGGGCGGGGGAGCGGGCCGGCACCGCAACCCGAGCGAATTAAGCCTGGCCGGCCTCGCCGCCCAGCATCGTCTGCGCGTCGTGCTGCGCGCGCTGCTGTTCGTACAGGCCGTTAAAGTCGATCGGCTCCAGCATCAGCGGCGGGAAGCCGCCGTCGCGGACCGCGTCGGCCAGCACGCGGCGCGCGAACGGGAACAGCAGGCGGGGCGCTTCGCCGAGCAGGAAGGGCTGGAGATGCTCGTCCGGCACGTTGCGGATCGCGAACAGTCCCGAATAGGAGAGGTCGACGATGAACGCGACCTGCTCTTCCATGGTTGCACGCACGTCGATCTTCAGCGTCACTTCGTGGACGTCCTGCGCGACTTCGGCAGCGCCAATGTTGAACTGGACGTCGAACGCCGGCTGGCCCTGGACCTGATAGATTGCGGGCGAGTTGGGATTCTCGAACGAGAAGTCCTTGATATATTGCGAGATCACGCCGACCGACGGAGCGGTGTCGGCGCCGTTCGCCTGGGGAGCTGCGTTGTCGGGCGTATCCATGGTCTTGAAACTTCCTTTGTGGGATCGGGATATTTGTCGCGGTGACCCGCGTTGCGATGACGGTCGCGACTAGCAGGGGCAGTTGGCCGTTTCAACGGGCGTGCGCTCCGGGCCAATCGCGGGTTTGAAACGCCGGGGTTTCGCGCCTATGTTGCAGCTGAGAAAGAAGGTGCCAACGTGTATCTAGTTATCCTGTTTGCGGCGATTGCCGCGTTCCTCGCGCTCCGCCTCTACTCCGTGCTGGGCAAGCGCACCGGGCACGAACAGCCCCTGCCGCGTCCGGCGGAGGAACGTGTCGGCGCGCCGCAGATGCCGCGCACCATCGACATGCCCGCCGAGGTTCGCGACACTGGCCCTCGTCCGCTGGAGAACGGTGCCGAAGCCGGCTTGCGCGCGCTTGTCGCTGCCGACCCGTCATTCGACGTCGGCCAGTTTCTGGAAGGCGCCAAGTCGGCCTATCGCATGATTCTGGAAGCATTCTGGAAGGGTGACCGCGACACGCTGGAATGGCTGATCGAAGCCGAAGTGCGCGACAGCTTCATCGCCGCGATCGACGCGCGCGAAGAAGCGGGTGAGACGCTGGACAACCGACTGATTGGAATCGAGCGGGCAACGATCTCCGACATCGCGCTCGATGGCGCGCAGGCCCGCGTCACTGTCCGGTTCGATGCAGACATCGCTGCGGTGACCCGCGACAAGGATGGCAACGTCATCGCCGGATCGCTGAGCGACGCGGTGCAGACGCATGACGCCTGGACGTTCAGCCGCACGCTGGGCAGCGGCGATCCGAACTGGAAACTGAGCGACACCGACGAAGTCTGATCGGTCACGACGGTAATGACGGAGGAATGATGCGCGCTTGGGGGGTAGCGGCTTGCGCCGCGCTGTTGGGCGCATGTTCGTCCGGGGTCGTCCCGGCGGGGCGTCCCGCTAGCGGGGGGTGCCGTGCCCGCGCGGCCCGCGCCTGCGCCATCGACCGGTGTTCCCGTGCGCCAGCCGGTTGCCGCGACTCCGCTTGCGCCCGCCCCCGCTGCGGCGGTTCCGGCCGGGGTCACGACCGCCGCAGCCGCAGGTCTGACCGCCGGTCCCGCCGTGCAGGATCTGCCGATTACGATGGCCGCCGCCGCGCGCGCGCTGGGCGCGTTCAAGATCAGCTGTGCGACTCTGGTTCGTCGGACCGACGCCACCGGCCTGACTCGCGGTGCGGACTGGCAGCCGGCCTGCGATGCCGCGCGCTCCACCCAGGACCGCGATGCCGGGGCATTTTTCGCCCGCCATTTCGAAACGGTGCAGGTCGCCGACGGCAAGGCATTCGCCACAGGCTATTATGAGCCGGAAATCGCAGGATCGCGCACCCGCCGCCCCGGCTATGACGTGCCGATCTACGGCCGACCGTCCGACCTGATCGATGTCGATCTGGGCAGCTTTTCGGAGTCTTTGGCGGGGCGGTCGATCCGCGGTCGCGTGGATGGGACCAAGCTTGTCCAATATCATGACCGCACCGCGATCGAGAAGGGCGCGCTGGCCGGACGCGGGCTGGAAATCGCCTGGGCGGCCGATCCGGTCGAACTCTTCTTTCTCCAGATTCAGGGCTCGGGTCGCCTGCGCCAGCCCGACGGCAGCGTCATGCGGATCGGCTATGCCAGCCAGAATGGCCGCGACTATACGGGGATCGGCAAGCTGATGCTCGACCGCGGGCTGCTCAAGCCGGGACAGACGTCGATGCAGGGCATCATGGCCTGGCTGCGCGCCAACCCCGAACAGGGGACGGCGATCATGCGCGAGAACAAGAGCTATGTGTTCTTTCGCGAGCTGACCGGGCCGGGGCCGCTGGGCGCGCTGGGCGTGCCGGTGACCGCGCTGGCGACGGTGGCGACCGATCCGAAATTCGTGCCGCTCGGCGCACCGGTCTTCCTGTCGATGGACCGGCAGGACGCCAATGGGCTGTGGATCGCGCAGGATACCGGCGGCGCGATCAAGGGCTCGAACCGGTTCGACACCTTTTGGGGCGCGGGCGACGATGCGCGGGCGATTGCCGGTGGCATGGCTGCGCGGGGCACCGCCTGGTTGCTGCTGCCCAAGGGAACGCTCCAGCGCCTCGGCGCCGCGCGCGACTGATCCATGGCACGCCCGCCGCGCGCCTTGTCGCCCGAGGAACGGGCGCTGTGGCAGCGCGTCATTTCCAGCGTGACGCCGATTGCGAAGCGACCTGCAAGCCTCCCCCCTCAGCGGACGGGTTGGGGGTGGGGCGTCCGCATCTCACCGAGACCCGTCGCCCGGAGGATAGGCCCCACCCCAACCCCTCCCCTGAAGGGGAGGGGCTTAAGAAGGTGAAGGGGCGCGTACCGTCACCGCGCCAGCCCCCCGCCGCCGCCACCCGCACCCAAACAACCCCGCGACACACTCGATGGCGGCTGGGATCGCCGCTTGTCGCGGGGTCTTGTCGCGCCCGAAAGCACGATCGACCTGCACGGCCACACGCTTTCCAGTGCCCACGCGATGCTCGACCAGGGACTGGCCCGGGCGATTGCGCGGGGCGACCGCGTTCTGCTGCTGATCACCGGCAAGCCGCCGCGCCCCGAGTCCGAACGACCGCATGCGCGCGGCGCGATCCGCGCGGCGGTGGGGGACTGGCTCGCCGCATCCCGCCATGCCGATGCCGTCGCCGCAGTGCGCGGCGCGCACCCCCGACATGGCGGGCAGGGTGCGCTCTATATCGTGTTGCGCCGTCCCCGGTCGCCGGCGCGAAATTTTTAACTCTTTCGCGGCATACCTTTGTGAACAGCCGGAATTGGTCCGGCTGGCGTGGGGGATCGCGCAACCGCAATGGACGGATTTTCGCTCAAAAGCCGCGCGATTGCGTTCGCGCTGTGCGCCGGGGCGTTTGTCTTCATCCTGGCGCTGGCCGCGACCACGCGCGGGCAATTCGACGTCGCGAACACCAGTCGCGCGCTGATCGCCGCAATCATCTGTGCCGCAATGTGCTGGGCCTATGCCGAGCGGACAATCGCCTCGACCGCCGAGGCAATCGACGCCGCGATCGAACGGCTGACCCAAGCCGCCAACGGCGACCTTCAGAGCGAGATCCCGCGCGAGGTGGAGCAGTGCGTTCCGCCGCTCGCGCATGCAATGGACGGGCTGTTCCGCCAGCTCCATACGAACCTGGAAAGCGTCCAGCGGCTCGCGATGTACGACCCGGTCACGGGTCTGCCCAATCGCACCCATTTCCGTCGAAGTTGCGAACGGTTGCTCGCCGAGCTGCCGCAGGACGCGATGGCGGCCCTGTTCTTCATCGACCTCGACCGGTTCAAGGCGGTCAACGACACGCTGGGTCATGCCGTCGGGGATCAGCTGCTCAGCATGGTCGCCAACCGGTTGCGCGCAGTTGCCGACCGGTTCGCAATCGAGGGTGATGCGCGTCAGCCGCTGATCGGTCGCCTGTCCGGCGACGAGTTCACCATCTACTTCCCCGAACTGGGGCATGTCCGCGACGCCGATCGGGTCGGGCGCGGCATCCTTTATGCCCTGTCCGAACCGTTCGACCTGGCCGATCAGGAGGTGTCGATCGGCGCGTCGGTGGGGATCGCGATCCGCCCCGAACACGGCACGTCGCTGACCGACCTGATGCGTGCTGCCGACGCCGCGATGTACCACGCCAAGGCCAAGGGCCGCGGCCGCGCCGAACATTTCACCGACCAGCTTGCTAGTGACATCGCCGAACGCGCCCTGCTCGAAAGCGATTTGCGCATGGCGGTCGAACGCAACCAGTTCACCCTGGTCTATCAGCCACAGATCAGTGCACTCGACGGTCGCATCGTCGCGGCCGAAGCATTGCTGCGCTGGCAGCATCCGACGCGCGGCCTGTGCCTGCCCGGCACCTTTATCGGGCGGGCCGAGGAAACCGGCCTGATCGTCGAGATCGGCGAATGGGTGGTCGAACATGTCGCCGCGACCATCGCCCGCTGGGGCGAGATGGGGATCGAGCAGCGGCTCGCGGTCAACATCAGCCCGCGCCAGCTCGATCACGCCGCCTTTTTCCGCCGGTTGCGCGAAGCGATGCAGGCCGCAGGGGCACCCGCGCGGCTGCTGGAGCTGGAGATTACCGAGACGCTGGCAATGCACTGCTCGCGCGAGGTGATCGACGCGATTGCGGCGCTGCGCAGCGATGGCGCGACCGTGGCGGTGGACGATTTCGGGACTGGCTATTCGAACCTTGCGCGCCTGCGCGACCTGCCGCTCGATCGGGTGAAGCTCGACCGCAGCCTGGTCGAAAATGTCGCCACCAATGCCGAGGCGCGGACGATCGCGCATGCGGTGATCGGCCTGATCCACGGTATCGGCTGTGAAGTCGTGGCCGAGGGGATCGAGACCGAGGCGCAGCTGGAAGTGCTGCGCGTGATCGGGTGCGACATCCTGCAGGGCTATGTCATCGCCAAGCCGATGGCGGAGGCCGCGTTCCTCGACTGGGCCAGCGCCGCGCCGCGACTGGCGCTGCGCGCCTGAGCAACCTTCGTTTGCCCTAAGCCTGTCGAAGGGCTGCGAGCGCAGGCTTTCGTGCTTTCGACGGGCTCAGCACAAACGGGGTTTGGTCAGCCCGCGAACACCCGCCCCAACACGCCCGTGTAGATTCGTGTCAATACATGGAGGTCGTCCAGCGCGACCGCCTCGTCCAGCTTGTGCATCGTCGCGTTGAGCAGGCCGAATTCGACCACCGGGCAGATGCGCGACAGGAAGCGCGCGTCGGATGTGCCGCCGCTGGTAGAAAGCTCGGCCGTAACGCCGGTCTGGGCGTGGATCGCTTCGGACACCAAGGTCGAAAGCGCACCCGGCTCGGTCAGAAACGCCTCGCCATAGACGCGACCGCGCACGATGCCGGCGGGGGCGTGGGCATGGACGATGTCCTGCACCCGCGCGATCAGGTCGTGGCCGCGATGCTGGTCGTTGAAGCGGATCGAGATACGCGCCTTTGCCCGACCGGGGATGACGTTGGTCGCGGGGTTGCCGACCTCCAGGTCGATCACTTCGATATTCGATGGCTGGAACCAGTCGGTGCCTTCGTCGAGGACGATCGCATCGATCTCCGCCAGCGCGCGGACGAGGCGGGGGACCGGATTGTCGGCGAGATGGGGGTAGGCGACATGCCCCTGTCGCCCCGGCACCTCGATATCGATCACGGTCGACCCGCGCCGCCCGATCTTGATCGTGTCGCCGAGGCGGCGGGCGGAGGTCGGCTCGCCGACCAGGCACATGTTCGGGGTCAGGCCGCGCGCTGCCATCCGCTCGATGATCGCGACCGTTCCATAGGTCGCCGGGCCTTCCTCGTCGCCGGTGATGATCAGGCTGACGGTGCCGGAAGCGGGGGCCGTGCCGAGCGCGGCGACGAAGGCGGCGATCGCGCCCTTCATGTCCACCGCGCCGCGTCCGTAGAGCAGGTCGCCGCGGATTTCCGGCTCAAACGCACCCGACGCCCAGCCTTCGCCCGGCGGGACGACGTCGAGATGCCCGGCAAAGGCGAAATGCGGCCCGGGCCCGGCGCTGCGCACCGCGAGGAGGTTCTCGACCGGGCCGTCGGGGGCTTCACCCGCGACGAAGCGCTCGACCTCGAAACCAAGCGGGGTCAGCGCCGCCTCCAGCACATCGAACACCGTGCCGCGCGCCGGGGTGATGCTGGGCGCGGCGATCAGCGCCTTGGTGAGTTCGACGACATCGGGCATGTTCGCTCCTTCAATGGAGGCTCCTTTGCCCAAGCTCGACCTCGACACAATCCCGCAGACCAACGCGACCGGCTATCCTGCAGAATATGCGGATGTGGTGCAGGGTCGCTGGTACCGCCGCCTTGCCCCGGCATCGGGGCTCACGGACTTTGGCGCGAGCCATGTGACGCTGAAGCCCGGCGCATGGTCGGCGCACCGCCACTGGCATGAGGGCGAGGACGAGCTGGTGGTGATGATCGTGGGCGAGGCGGTGCTGGTCGACGATGCGGGCGAGCATGTGATGCGCCCCGGCGACGTCGCGGCCTTTCCCAAGGGTGACGGTAACGGCCATGTCCTGCAGAACCGCAGCGACGCCGATTGCGTATTCGTCGCGATCGGCCGCCCTGCGGCGAGCGACTGCCACTATCCCGATATCGACATGCATCTGGAGCATGGCGTCGGGTTCAGGCGGAAGGATGGGAGCGGGTTCTGATCCCATCGTCACCCCGGGCCTGACCCGGGGCCCCGCTGCCTTGACCGCCCGAAGAAGCTGGGCCCCGGGTCAAGCCCGGGGTGACAGCTATTCGTTCAAGCCGGTTCCTGCTCGAACTGTTCGATCACCCATTCCTCTTCCTGCGCGCCGGCGATCCAGTCCTGCATGAAGGGATGCTGGAGCACCGCGTTCATATAGGCCGGGGCGAAGCGCGCGACGGGGAGCGAGTAGGTGACGAAGCGGGTCACGACCGGCGCGAACATCACGTCCACCGCGCCGAACTGGCCGAACAGGAATTCACCGTCGCCGCCATAGCGGGCGCGGGCCTGCGCCCATAGCTCCATGATCCGCTGGATGTCGTGCATCACGTCTTCGTCGGGGGTCTTGGGCGGATAGACCTGGCGGATGTTCATGCTGTGCTTGCGGCGCAGTGCGGCGTAGCCCGAATGCATCTCCGCCGCCATCGACCGCGCCATCGCGCGTGCGGCGGGATCTGTCGGCCAGAATTTGTCGCCGCCCGACTTCTCGTTGAGATATTCGACGATGGCGAGGCTGTCCCAGACGACGGCGTCGCCATCCCACAGGATCGGCACCTTGCCCGACGACGGCGCAAACTCGTCGCCCTCGCGGCGCTTGTCCCAGTCCTGATCGTAGAGCGGGACGACCACCTCCCTCGAAGGGAAGCCCGGAGAGCTTGCACGCGAGCCAGCCGCGCAGCGACCAGGATGAATAGGCCTTGTTGCCGATGAAGAGCTTGAGCATCGCGTGGGGATAGCGGCGGGACGGGGGCGGGGCAACCGCGCCAAATCGCTTGAAAACAATGTTCAGTTTGGGCAGCTTCCCATCTGTCCCGTCCGGGGCATGGGGGAATTGAATGCCGCGTAAATTGATGATGTTGGCCGCCGCACTGGCGTCGGCCGCAAGCCTGCCTGTTCTTGCGCGCCAGGCGGCGACGCCCGCTGCGCCCGCCCGCGCTGCGCTGCCGGTCGAGGCGTTTGCCGACATGCCGAATATCGAGGACCCCGAGCTGTCGCCCGGCGGCAAGTTCATCGCCGCCAAGATCACGGTCGATGGCACGCAGTATTTCGCGGTGATGGCCCCGGAGGCCGGAGCGAAGCCGCGGTTGTTCCGGGCGGGCGAGATCGAGGTCAATTGGTGGCGCTGGGTCAATGACGACTGGCTGGTCATCGGCGTGGGTCAGGGCGAGACGGAGAAGCGCGGCAGCTGGTATGTCACGCGCGCGGTGGCGTATCAGCCATCGACCGGCAAGATCATCCACCTGACCGCCGACGGTTCGACTGCGGATGGCGACAATGTCATCTGGGTTTCGGCCGACGGTCCACCCTGAATCCTCATTTCGTCGCGCACCACCGACTATGTCGACGAGCCGAATTTCTGGCCGCGCGTCGATGAGGTGATGCTGGACACCGGCAAGCGGCGCAGCGTCACGGCCAATTATCTCGGCATCTGGCGATGGGTTGCCGATGGCACCGGCAACGTCCGAATGGGCGTCGGTAACGGATTGGAAGGGCGCATCCGGCGCGTTGTCTATCGCGACAGCACAGCCGAATCGTTCCGCACGATCGACCGGTCACCGCGCGGGCGGGAGGGCTGGCGCTGCCGGTCCTGTTCCTTGCGGACAAGCGCCGTGCACTGGTGATCGACGACGACGCCGAGGGCTTTTCGACGCTCTATACGATGGACCTGGCGACGCTCGAACGCGGCGAGGCGCTGTTCGGCACCAAGGGCTATGACATTGGCGGCATCATCCCGGATGCGACGCGCACCAAATTGCTGGGCGTCACCGTGCATGGCGACCGCCCGGGCATTCACTGGATCGACCCGGAAATGGTCGCGATGCAGCAGACCGTGTCCGGGCTGGTCAAGGGCGCACAGGTGTCGATCCAGTCGGTGAGCGCCGACCTGTCCACTGCGATTATCGCGATCGGTGGTGCCGACGCCCCAGGAGGCTTCTTTCTGTTCAAGCGGGCCGGCAACACGCTGATGCCGCTTGGCTACACCAATCCCAGCATCAAGATGCGCAGGATGCACCCGGTAAAGACGATCCGCTACAAGGCACGGGACGGTCTGGAAATCGCTGCGGTGCTGACGCTCCCCGTCGGGCGCAAGGACAAGCTGCCGCTGATCGTCATGCCGCACGGTGGCCCGCGTGCGCGCGACAGCGAGACGTGGGACTGGTGGGCTCAGTTCCTCGCCGACCGCGGCTATGCCGTGATCCAGCCCAATTACCGGGGTTCGACCGGCTACGGCACCAAGTTTATGGAAATGGGGGAGGGGCAATGGGGCCTCGCGATGCAGGACGACCTGAATGACGCGGTGACGGAGCTGGCGAAGCTCGGCATCGCCGACCCCAAGCGGGTGTGCATGGTGGGTGGTTCCTATGGCGGATACGCGGCGATCCGCGCGGCGCAGCGCGACGGGTCGCTCTACCGGTGCGCGGTGTCGTTCGCCGGCGTCTCCGACCTCAACCGCATGGTCCGGCACCACCGCAACTTTCTATACGGCAACATCCGCGGTGCCTGGCTGCGCGAACAGGCACCCGACCTCAAATCGGTTTCGCCGATCAATTTCCCCGAACAGTTCACGATCCCTGTCCTGCTCGTGCATGGCGAGAAGGACGGCGTGGTTCCCGTCGCTCAATCGCGCGAAATGGTCGAGCAGCTGAAAAAGGCAGGCAAGGACGTGACCTATATCGTCCAGCCCGAGGGGGGACCATCATCTCAGCCGTGGCGCGGACCGGCTGGAGTTCCTGAAGGCAATGGAGGCGTTCCTGGCCAAGCATAATCCGGCGTGATCGTGCCGGTGGCGCTGAAAAGCTGCGAGGGGGCGGGGCTGGATTCGCGTGTGCGTTTCCGGTCGCGCGGACAGGTTGATCTTGAGGGGTAAGGGGAAAGAATGTCGCGGTTTTTCTTGAGCGTAGCTCTGCTTGCGCTGGCTCCGGTCGCGTCGGCGCAGGCGCCGGCCGCTACATCTACGGCCGCACGACCGCCGATGGCGCTGGAGGTATTTGCCGAGCTGCCCCAGGTCGAAGACCCGCGCATGTCGCCCGATGGAAAGCGGATCGTCGCGAAGCTCGCCCGCGATGGGCAGATGTTCCTTGCGGTCATCGCGATCGATGGCGCTACCGCCCCGTCCTATATCCATCCGGGTGAGGTCGATCTCAACTGGTGGCGCTGGGTCAATGACGACTGGATCGTCGTCGGCATCGGGCGCGAGCAAAAGGTCGACGGCGACACATTCTACATAAGTCGCGCACTCGGCATTCAGCTTTCGACCGGCAAGATGACCGTGCTCGCCGAACGCGATGCGGCGCAGCGCGCGGACGATGTGATCTGGGTCGCGCGCGACGGATCGGCACGGGTGATGCTCGCCTACCAGACCTCGATCTTTATCAACCAGCCGGGTTTCTGGCCCAAGGTGGAGGAAATCGACCTAGCGACCGGCAAGCGCCGGCTGGTTCAGGGGCCGCGCGAGGGCGTGTTCGACTGGTATGCCGATCGCGACGGCGTGGTGCGCATGGGTGTCGGGTCGTCGCTCGACGGCCGGTCGAGCCGGCTGCTCTATCGCGAGAGCGCCGACGCGCCCGTCCGCACGGTGGACCGCGCCAAGCGCGGCAAGGATCGGCTCACCATCCCCTCGCTGTTCCTGCGCGACAAGAACAAGGCGTTGGTGATCGAGGATGACGAGGCGGGCTTTTCGGCGCTGTACGAATATGACCTCGCCACGCTTCAGCGGGGGAAGCAGCTGTTCGCGACGCCAGGCTATGACATTGGCGGCGTGATCGCGGATAGCAGCGGGGATGGCTTCGCCGGCGTCCATACCGAGCAGAACCGCCCATCGATCCACTGGAGCGATCCGCAAATGGCCGCGATGCACGGCGCGATCGCGGGCCAGGTCAGGGGCGGGCAGATCACGATCACCTCATTGAGCCGCGATGGCCAGTCGGCGGTGATCAACGTCAGCGGACCCGATACGCCCGGCGCATGGATGGTCTATCGCAACGCCACCCGCGAGCTGACTGCGCTGGCGCTCGACAACAAGACGATCGGGCTCAAGCGGATGCATCCCGTGACAACGATCCGCTACAAGGCGCGCGACGGGGTCGAAATCGCGGCGGTGCTGACGCTGCCGCGCGGCAAGTCGGGCAAGCTGCCGTTGATCGTGATGCCGCATGGCGGCCCGCGCGCGCGCGACAGCGAGGTGTGGGACTGGTGGGCGCAATTCCTGGCCGATCGCGGCTATGCGGTGGTGCAGCCAAATTATCGCGGCTCCACCGGCTATGGCACCAAGTTCATGGAGATGGGCGAGGGGCAATGGGGCCTGGCGATGCAGGACGACCTGGACGACGCGATCAAGGCGCTCGCCGATCAGGGCATCGCCGATGCCAAGCGCGTCTGCATGGTCGGCGCGTCCTATGGCGGCTACGCGGCGTTGCGCGCAGCGCAGCGGGACGGTGACAAGTATCGCTGTGCCGTCTCATACGCCGGGGTGTCCGACCTCAACCGGATGGTGCGGCACCAGAGCAACTTCCTCTATGCCGGTGCACGGGGGGGACTGGCTGCGCGAGCAGGCACCCGACCTCAAGGATATTTCACCGGTCAACTTTGCGGGCGCGTTCGGCATTCCCGTGCTGTTGATGCATGGCGAGAAGGACCGCGTCGTCCCAATCGTCCAGTCGAAGGTGATGGCGCAGAAGCTGAAGAGCGCGGGCAAGGACGTGACCTATATCGTCCAGCCGCTGGGCGACCATCACTTCACCCGACAGGAAGACCGCGTCGAGTTCCTGAAGGCGATGGAGGCGTTCCTCGCCAAGCATAACCCGGCCTGAGCCGGGCGAGGCGGTCAGATGCTGACCGCCTCGATCACTGCGGCGCGCAGCTCGGCGATGCCGTCGCTCTTTTCGCTCGACGTGGCGAGGATGTCGGGATGGGCGGCGGGGCGCTTTCGTGCTTCGTCGATCGTCCGCTGGGTCACTTCGGCCAGTTCTGCCGGCTTGATCTTGTCGCCCTTGGTCAGGACGATGCGATAGCTGACCGCCGCCGCGTCGAGCATGTCGAGGATGTCGCGGTCGACTTCCTTGATCCCGTGGCGGCTGTCGATCAGCACCAGCACGCGCTTCAGCACATCGCGCCCGCGCAGATAGTCGTTCACCAGGAAGCGCCATTTCCTGACGACGTCCTTGGGTGCCTTGGCAAAGCCGTAGCCGGGCATGTCGACCAGCCGGAACTTCACCGGATCGCCGACATCGAAAAAGTTGAGCTCCTGAGTCCGCCCCGGCGTGTTCGACGTGCGCGCGAGCCCGTTACGCCCGGTCAGCGCGTTGAGCAGCGAGGATTTGCCGACATTCGACCGCCCGGCAAACGCCACTTCCGGCACGACCGCGTCGGGCAGGAAGTGGAGCGCAGGCGCGGACTTCAGGAACGCGACGGGCCCCGCAAAGGTCTTGCGCGCGCCCTCGATCAACTCGGGGTCGAACTCGGTCACTTCTTCCCCTTGCCCGGTTTGGGGGTGGGCGCTTGGATCACCGCACCCGATGCGGGCAGCGGTTCCTTCAGCGCCGGGTGGCGCATGTACAGGAACTTCTGCTGCGCGATGGTGAGCAGGTTCGAGGTGATCCAGTAGAGCTGGAGACCTGCCGCGAACGGCGCCATCACGAACATCAGCACCCATGGCATGATCGCGAACATCTGCTTCTGGATCTCGTCTGTCGGCGCGGGGTTCAGCTTGAACTGCGCCCACATCGACACGCCGAGCAGGATCGGGAACACGCCCAGCGCCAGGAACATCGGCAGCTGGATGCCGGTCAGATAATGGACCAGGTTGACGAGGTTCGCGGGGTCGGGAGCGGACAGATCCTTGATCCACAGTACCAAAGGCTGGTGGCGCATTTCGATCGACAGCATCAGCACCTTGTACAGCGCGTAGAGGATCGGAATCTGGAGCAGGGTCGGGAGGCAGCCCGCGAGCGGGTTCACCTTCTCGTCCTTGTACAGCTTCATGATTTCCTGCTGCTGGCGCGGCTTGTCGTCCTTGTAGCGTTCCTGCAGCGCCTTCATCTTGGGCTGGAGCGCGCGCATCGCGGCCATCGACGCAAACTGCTTCTGCGCGATCGGGAACAGCAGCAGGCGGACGGTGACGGTCAACAGGATGATCGCGACACCGAAATTGCCGACCATGCGGAACAGCCAGTGAAGGTAATGGAAGATCGGCTTTTCGAAGATCTCGAACCAGCCCCAGTCGATCGCCTTGCCGAACTGGCGGATACCGCCTTCTTCCTCGTAGCTGTCGAGCAGGTTGATGTCCTTCGCGCCCGCGAAGAAGCGGGTCGTCTGGGTCATCACCTGGCCGGGCGCGACCTGGCGCGCCGCAGTCGGCTCGAACTGCGCCTGAGTCGCGCTATTGGCGGCGGGGCGGAAGCCGAGGCCCACCGGCATGCCCTGATCGGGGACCAACGCGGTCAGCCAGTAGATGTCGGTATAGCCGATCCAGCCGCCCTTGGTATCGAACCGCTGGGCACCTTCGTCTTTCACCGTGTCGTAATTGACGTCGTAATCGACGATGCCGTCATAGGAAGCGACCGGGCCGGCATGGATCGTCCAGGTGTCGATATCATTGCCCGGACCGTGGCGGTAGAGAAAGCCATAGCCGGCTACCGCAATCGGCGTCTGCCCCAGGTTCACGACCTTCTGGCGGACGGTGAACATATAGCCTTCATCGACCGACAGCTCGATCGCGAAGCGCTGCGTGCCGCTGGTCGCGGTGAGTGTGACCGGAGTGGTCGGGGTCAGCTTGGTGCCGCTCGCGTTCCACACCGTGTCCGCGCCGGGGGCGTTGAGTCCCTGACCCGACCAGCCGAAACCGGCGAAATAGGCGTCGCGCGTGCCGCTTGGGGAGAGCAGGCGGATCGGCGCGCTGTCCTTGGCGATCGTTTCCTTGTGCTTGACCAGCACCAGATCGTCGATCCGCGCACCCTTGAGGTTGAGGCTGCCGCGCACCGTCGGCGTCTCGATTGCGATGCGCGGGGTTTCGCGCAGCACGGTCGCGCGGTCGCGGATCGCGGCGGGGGTGTCGGCGGTGGGGTCTGCGCCCGGATTGGGGACGATCTTGGGCGTGCCGTCCTGTGTCTTGGTCACTGTCGGGGCCGGCGGCGTCGGGAACAGCCAGCCGGTCATCGCGGGCCATGCGAACAGCAGCAGGCCGGCAATCACGGCGAACAGCAGGAAATTCTTCTGGTCGTCTTTCACGTCATTCCCCGGTCAGGATATCAGGGCACTGGGTCATAGCCGTGCCCACCCCATGGATGGCAGCGAAGGATGCGCCGCAGCGCGAGCCATCCGCCCTTGAGCGCCCCATAGCGGGAGAGCGCCTCGATTGCATAGGCCGAACAGCTTGGCGCGAAACGACAGCTGGGAGGCAGGATGCGCGACGGCCCGATCTGCCACCCGCGCGCGATGAGGATGAACAGGCGGGCAATCACCGCTTCACCTTCGCCAGCGCTTTGGCCAGTTCGGACTTGAGCGCCGCATAGTCGCGCTCGATCCCGCTCGCGCGGCCGATCAGGACATGATCCGCCCCGGCGACGCCGTCGACCGGCAGCACCTCACGCACCAGCGCGCGAAAGCGTCGCTTCATGCGGTTGCGGGTGACGGCGTTGCCGACCTTCTTCGACACGGTGATGCCGATTCGCATCGTCGCATCTGCGTCGCCGCGCGGGCGCACGATCAGCACGAAGCCGGGCATCGGCGCGCGCTTGCCGGCATTGGCGGCGAGATAGTCCTTGCGCTGAGTCATCCGCGCTAGCCCCGCTTTCGAGGCGGGCGGTGAACGCAAACAGCCCGCTTCCTCGGCCGAGGAAACGGGCTGGTTCGACACCAGCGATGCTGGCGTCAGGCTTACGCGCTCAGCTTGTTGCGGCCGCGGGCGCGGCGGGCGCGAATCACATTGCGGCCGCCGGGGGTCGCCATGCGCGCGCGGAAGCCGTGCCGGCGCGCTCGCACCAGGTTGCTCGGCTGAAAGGTCCGCTTCATCGCTCATTCCCTGAATTCTAGAAACTGAAATGGCCGCCGCAGGGGCGACCGTGTGAACGGGCCCGTTAGCCAAAGCGGAGGCCGAAGTCAATTCGCGGCAAGCCTTTTTGCCCGTGTACGGCGGCGCTTGGCGCTACCGCGCACCAATATCCGGTCGATGAACGCCCCGGCCCGCGGCCAGCGCGCTTTCAATCGCACGAATCGATGCCGCGCCCAGCGTGAATTGCGCAGAATCAGGATGAGGCCGAACGTCGCGATGACCGTCCCGCCGGGGCCGGGCAGGGGCGAGGCGAGCGGCGCGACGACCAGAAACAGGGTCCAGCCGCTCACCAGCAGGGCGATTCGCATAAAGGGATGCGGGCTTCGCATGGGTCCGAGATGGGGCCGTGTGTTGCCGATGCAAGACGCAGGCGCGATGAACCGTTTCCCTCGCAGGAAAAGCCGCTAAGAGTGTGCGAACAAAAGGGGGGCGTTGATGGTCGCGAGTGTCTCGACGGTCGCATATCTCGGGCTGGAGGCGCGCGCAGTCGAGGTGCAGTGCAACCTCGTCCCCGGCCTCCCCAAATTCATGATCGTCGGCCTGCCCGACAAGGCGGTGGCCGAGAGCCGCGAGCGGGTGCGCGCGGCGATGGCGGCGATCGGCCTCGCCATGCCGCCCAAGCATATCGTCCTCAACCTCTCGCCCGCCGATTTGCCCAAGGAAGGGTCGCATTTCGACCTGCCGATCGCGCTGGCGCTGCTGGCGGCGATGGGGGTGACCGATGCCGAGGCGCTGGCCGATTATGTCGTGGTCGGTGAGCTGGCGCTCGACGGGCGCATCGCCTCCTCGCCCGGGGTGCTGCTCGCGGCGCTGCACGCGGCGGGGAAGGGGAAGGGGCTGATCTGCCCCGCGGCACAGGGGGCGGAGGCGGCGTGGGCGGGGACAGGCGCGGTGCTCGCCGCGCCCGATCTGGTCGGGCTGCTCAATCACCTCAAGGGCCAGCAACTGCTCGGATCGCCCGAGCCGGGTGAGGCGGACCCGCCGGGCTTCGGTCCCGACCTCAGACAGGTGAAGGGGCAGGAGACCGCCAAGCGCGCGCTCGAGATCGCGGCGGCGGGCGGGCACAATCTGCTGATGGTCGGCCCGCCGGGCGCGGGCAAGTCGCTGATGGCAAGCTGCCTTCCCGGCATCCTCCCCCGCTCGACGCCGCCGAGGCGCTGGAGGTGTCGATGGTGGCGAGTGTTGCGGGGACGCTGGAGGGCGGGCGGCTGACGCGCACGCGCCCCTTCCGCGCGCCGCATCATTCGGCGTCGATGGCCGCGCTCACCGGCGGCGGGCTGAAGGTCAAGCCGGGCGAAGTCAGTCTCGCGCATCTCGGCGTGCTGTTCCTCGACGAACTGCCCGAGTTCCAGCGCGCGGTGCTCGATCCGCTGCGCCAGCCGCTCGAGGCGGGGACGGTCAGCGTCGCGCGTGCCAATGCGCATGTGACCTTTCCGGCGCGCGTTCAACTGGTCGCGGCGATGAATCCGTGCCGTTGCGGCCATCTGGGCGACCCGGCGCTCGCTTGTGCACGCGCCCCGCGCTGTGCCTCCGACTATCAGGCCAAGGTGTCGGGGCCGCTGCTCGACCGCATCGAACCAGTTTTCAAGTCAGAAATGCAGTCAGTCTGCTAACGACCCCGCTGCTGACATTCGGTGGGCTAAGCTTTCACGGGTTCGGTTTCCACCAAGCGTATGCCATCGTAATCCAGCCGCCCACGAATGCAGCTATCGCAATCCAGCCAGCCATGAACGGAAGCTCTGGCGCACAATAGTCGAGGCAAAACACGACTGGTCCGGATGCTGGGGCCTCGACCCCAAAGAAATCGGCAAATTGATCCCAACCGCCCATTACCGCCGAGAATATGTAGGCTTGGACAATCCATGCTTGAACGGCCCAAGCTATCAAAGAGACCAAAAAGAGCAGCATAGCGCTCAGTAACCGCCGATCGCGCCTCATGCTTGCACCTCCTGCGACTGCTCGCACCAAGCCTATGTTCTTGAACGTCAGCTTTCCACCCAAAATCAGACGTTCCCGACCCGTGCCAAAAGCGGTCATTCGCCGTTCGATTGTCGCACGCGCCTTAGCTATTGATAGGGAAGGGCAATTTTGACGTGCATGTAGGTCGATACACCGCGCAACAATATTCCACGTTCAAAAATCGGATGAAATGTGAAGGTTTTAGCGATTTTGAACATGGTAGAACTGTGCTCGACCGCATCGACCTGCATGTCGAGGTCCAGCCGGTCACTGCCGCTGACCTTGTCCTGCCCCCGCCATCGGAAGGGTCGGCGGAGGTCGCAGCGCGCGTCGCGGCGGCGCGCGCCGTGCAGCGTGCCCGCTATGGCAGCGACGGTCCGCGCACCAATGCGGAAGCCGACGGCCCGGTCCTCGACGTGGCGGCCACCCCGGATGAGGCAGGCCGCAAGCTGCTGGCCCAGGCCGCCGAGGCGATGCGGATGAGCGCGCGCGGCTATACCCGCGTCCTGCGCGTCGCGCGCACCATCGCCGACCTGGCGGGCGCGGAGACGGTCGGGCGTATCCATATCGCCGAGGCGCTCAGCTATCGGCGACAGGCCCCCCGAAGCTAGGCGGCGGCGAGCGGTCGCGCCGCCCGTGCGCGTGCCTTGGGCCGCTTGAACCAGAAGGTCCACACCGCGAAACTGCCCAGCATCGCCAGCACCAGCCCTGTCGACGCGACCACCAGCTTCCACAGCCACCCCCCGACCTTGGCGGCGTGGAGCGGATAGACGCTGTTGTAGGCGCGGATGCCGGTGGGCATCGCGTGCGCGTCGCGGGTATCGACGATCGCGCCATTCTCGGGCTGGAACCAAACCAAGGTGCGGCCATTGGGCAGCCATTCGGCGGGCTGGCGCAGGCGCATCTGGATCAGGTCGCCGGGCTTGCGCGGCAGCGCGACGAGGCGGATCTCCGATCCGGGATAGCGGGCGCGCGCCTCCGTGAACATCGCTGACCAGTCGAGGTCGCGGGCGAGCGGGCCGCCCTTCACCTGAGGCGGCGCGAACGGCTTTTGCAGCGCGCCGACGCTCTGGCCCGGGGTGAACACCGCAGTGCTGACGGGCTTGAGCACCATCAGCATCCCCGTCGCCATCGACAGGAACAGCAGGGGCGCGAACACCACGCCGATGTCGCGGTGATGGGTAACGATCGCCGGGCGGCTCATCCGTTTGGGGAAGAGGCGGAGTTTGAAGGTCTTGCGCAGTCGCCACCACAGGATGACGCCGGTGACGACGAAGGCGAGGCCGATTAGCCCGGCGATGCCGGCCACCGTCGCGCCGAGATCGTCAAGGAACAGATGATGGTGCAGGTCGAACAGCCACAGCTCGAACCGGTCCCATTTGCTGTCCCATTGTGCCACCACGCGCCCGGCCTGATCGGCATAGGCACCGGCTTCGCCCGAGTAGGAACGGCGGGTTAGGCCAAAATCCGAATAGGCGAACAGCAGCGATCGCGGCGTCTCACCCGGTGCTGCGAGGGCGGCGTTCATCTGCGCGCCGAGCGCGGCGACATCCTGCCGCTGCGCGTCGCCCGCGCCGGGCAGCCAGCCCAGCCATTGATGTTTGAAGACGAGGATCGCGCCCGACAGGCCGAGAACGCCGAGCACCAGCCCGACGATCCCGCCCGTCCAGCGATGGAGCAGATCGACCCACTTCATCCCCGCCGCGCCTCCGCTCAGAACTTCACATCGAAGCCGAGCGTGAACACCCGCCCGCGACCCGAGAAGAAGCGGAGATTGTCCGCCACCGAAATCGTGTCGCTGTTATAGGTGATGTAGGTGGCGTCGAACAGGTTCGACACTGCCAGCGTTACCCCGCCAATGCCGACATCGTAGCGTACCACCGCGTCGGTGAGGTTATACCCCTCGAACGCGGTCGCGCGATTGTACGCCGCCGGGTTGGTCGACAGCTGGAAGGTCCGCGACAGATAGAAGCCGGTCTGCACCCGCGCGGTCAGCGGGCCGCGCGCATAATCGAGCGCGATGTTGAGCCGGTCGGGCGAGATGTTGGCACCGTCGAGGTCGATATCCACCGCGCCGTCGCCATTGCTGTCCGTGCGTCCCGCCAGATGGGCATAGCCGATGCTGGCGCGCAGGCCATCGACGGGCAGGCGGACGCCGAGATTGATCTCCAGCCCCTGGATCTCGATCCGCTGGCGCTGGACGTCATAGACGCCCGCCGGGTTGAGCACGAGCAGCCCGCCGAGCTTGGAGGACGACCAGAAATAGGTCGCGCTGGCGTCGAGCGGGCCGCGCTTCACCTCGACCCCGATCTCGCGGTTGTTCGAAACCACCGGGCTGATGTCGAGGAAGTTGTCGATGTCGACATTGGGCACGTTGATCGCGCGCAGGATGCGGCCGACATCGGCGATCGTGTAGCCTTCGGCATAGCTGGCATAAGCGCGGATGCCCGGCGTCGGCTCGACGATCACGCCGCCATTGACCAGCGCGTCACGGAAGCTGGGGTTGCCGCCGCTCACCGCGCGCGAGCCATAGGAGGCGAGGGTCGTGAAATCGTCGACCTTGAGTTTCACATCCTCGTAGCGGACGCCGCCAGCGAGGCGCAGCCTGTCGTCGAACAGGCCAAGGTTGAGCTGCGCAAACGGCGCAAGGCTGCGGAAAGTGGTCGGGGGCACCCAGTTGCGGTCGGTCCACAACAGCGACTGGACGGTTTCGTCCCACAGGCTGTCAAAGCCGATCGTCGCGGTCAGGGCATCGGCGAATTTCCGCTCGTAGCTGAACCGCGCGCCCAGCTTGCGTGACTGGTTGACCGACTGGTCGAACAGGGTGTTGAGTGGTGCGATCCGCGCGTCCTGAAAGGTCGAGGTGATCGACCCGCCGAACACGTCGTTGGTGCGGTTGAAGAATGCCTGAAGGACCAGCTTGCCGCCGGCCAGATCGCTGTCGGTCAGCGTCAGATTGACCGTCTCCACCCGGTTCGACACCGGCTCGCCATCCGGGTTGCCGCGTACGCTGGTCGATGGGGTGTTGGTCGCGCGGCTGCCCGCGACCTGAACATAATCGTGATCGCCCTTGAGCTCGAAGCGGTTGGCGAACAGCTCCAGCCGTGCGGTATCGTTCAACTGCCAGCCGAGCCGCGCGAACGCCGACCAGCTCTTGCTCGCCATCGTGTCGCCCTGTGCGCCATCGACGCCGATGATCCGGCCCGCGCCGTCGTAAAAGACGCCGCGCTTTTCATAGGCCCCGCCGACCGTGGCGTCGAACGCCCCGCCGCGCCACGCGACCAGCGCCGCTGCCTTGCCGCCCAGGCCATTGCCGTCGAACCCGTTGCCGGCGCTGCCCTGAAGCAGCGCACGGCCCGAAAAGCCGTCGTTCGTCGGTGCCTTGGCAACCACCTGATTGACCACGCCGCCGGTCGCGCCAATGCCCTGAAGTGCGTTGGAGCCATAGATCAGTTCGACCCGGTCGAGGAAGAACGGGTCGATCGTGTAGCCGTCGCGCGACCCGTCACGGACCGGGGTCGATTGCGGGATCCCGTTGATCGCATAGAGCGGTGAGCGGCCGCGCAGCGTCTCGCCCGCGCCCGACAGCTTCTGACGGGTCGGGGAAAAGGAATGGGCGAGGTTGGCGACCGCATCGACCACCGATCCGGCAATCGCGACTTGCTGGTCCAGCTCTTCCTTCTCGATCACATCGACGGTCAGCGGCAGCGCGCTGGCGGGCAGGTCGGTGCGTGCTGCGGTGATGATGACCTGATCCGTCTCATCCGGCGCGGGCGCAGGCACAGGCGCGGGATCGGTCGCGGCATGGGCGGCGACCGGAGCCAACAGCGCGAGCGCGACGAGGGGCAGGACGGAAATCTTGGCGACGGACATGCGGAAACTCCCTTTCCGCGCCCGCTATCAAGGTCCTGTCGATAATGCAAACGCCTCGCATTAGATTCTCGCATGCCGTTGCAACCACGCAACGGTGTGCGGTCCGATATGAAGCCGCCGCCCGGAATTCCGGACGGCGGCTCCTGTACATCACGTCTCAACTGGGCGGCGTCAGAAGGCGTCCCACTCATCGGCACCCACCGCTTTCGCGACTGCGGCCGATCCGTTCGCGACCGGAAGCGCCTTGACGGGGGAGCGATAGGCCGGCTTGGCTTCGGCCTTTGCTGCGGGCTTCGGCTTGGGCTTGGATGCGGGGCTTTCAGTCTTGACCTGCGGTGCAGGGTTGGCGGCGAACGCGCGCGGCCGACTGTCCTCGCCGATCCGGAACCGGGCCGACTGTTCGGTCAGCGCGGTCACCTCGTTCGACAGGTTGCGCGCAGCGGCCGATGTTTCCTCGACCATCGCCGCGTTCTGCTGGGTCGAATGGTCCATCGCCAGGATCGCGGTCGAGATCTGGGTGATCGCCGCCGACTGCGCCTGATTGTCCGCTGCCATCTGGCCGAGCAGCGCGTGAACCTCGCTGACATCGCCCGAGATGTTGACCAGCGCGCCATCGACCTTCTGTACCGCGCCGACCGCCGAATCGATGTCGGTGCGGGTCACGGTGAGCTGCTCGCGTGCACGTCCGGCCTCTTCCTCCGCACGCATTGCGAGCGCGGAAACGAGATCGGCGACAACTGCAAAGCCGCGACCGGCTTCACCGGCACGTCCGGCTTCGACTGCCGCATTCATCGCGAGAACGCGGGTCTGGAACGCGATCTTGTCGAGGCCCTCGATGACGTCGTCGATACCCTTGGCGCTGTCGGCGACACGGGTCATCGCCTGGGTCGCTTCCTCGGCGACGGCGCGGCCCGATGCGACCACCGCGATCGCGCCATCGGCACGCTCCACGGTGCGCGTCGCGGCTTCGGCGGTCTGGCGCAGGCGATCGTTCATCTGGCTGACTGCGGCGGAGGTTTCCTCCAGGCTCGCGGCATTGCCTTCGGTCCGGCGTGCAAGGTCGTCGGACGCGTGGGCAATCTCGCTCGACCCGGTATGGATCGCACGCGAACTGTCCACGACAGTGCCGATCAGCGCGCGCAGGCTGGCCAGTGCTTCGTTGAAATTGGCCTTGAGCTGTTCATAGGCCGGCGGGAAGGGCTGGGCGATGTTCGCGGTCAGGTCACCCTTTGCTACCGCGTCCAGCTGGGTGCTGATCGTGTCACACACCATCTTCTGCTCGGCATCCGTTTGGGCCTTTTCGGCCTGTGCCGCCTCATTCGCCACAGCAGTCTCGCGGAACACGAGCACCGCCTTGGCCATCGCGCCGACCTCGTCCTTGCGGTCGGTTCCGTCGACTTCGACGCGGTTGTTACCTTGTGCCAGCGTGCCCATCGCGGCCTGTAGACGCGCGAGCGGCTGGGTGATGCCGAGCCGCGCGACGAACACCGCGATGCCGACACCGGCGATCACACCGATCACCGACAGTACCAGCAGCCAGGTGACTGCGCGGGACACGGTCGTTTGGAGCTCTGCGGTCGCTGCATCGCCCTCTTCGACCCGCTTGTAGGTCAGCTTCGAGATATCGTCCGACAGGCCGTCCAGCTCCGCATTGGCCTTCAGCACCAGCTGCTGCGCCGCATTGCGGTTTCCGGCCAGACCCTGCTTGACGGCTTCGGCGGACAGGCGGTGCAGCTCGGCATAACGTGCCTTCAGCTTCGCCACATCGTCCTTCAGCGCCGGGTCCGCCGCGACCGCGTCCTCGAAATTCTTGCCGCCGCGCTCATAGCCCTTGACGAGCGTCTCGGGCAGTTCGCGAGCGACCTCGCTCGCGGGGTCGAAGGCCAGCGCGCGGGCGGCGGTATATGCCTGTTCGATCGCGCGGCGATTGGCGCGCGAAATGTCGGTCGTCGCGGGCAGCTTGTGTTCGACCAGCGCGCCATAGCCGTCATTGACGCCCTGCACCGTGTTCGATCCATAGACTGCGATGCCCAGCGTAATCGCGCCGAGAAACAGCAGTAGCGAGGCGACCTTGGTCGCGATCTTGAGATTATTGAGCAGCGTCATATCCGCCCCCTATTCCGATTGTGATCCGAAGTGACGCTACGGCGCCATCGCGGATATTAAAGACGCGGGGGGTGGCTCGGGGGCGGCGTATAGGCAAATCTACTTAATGCCGACCGCGTAACGATCCGTGAAATTGGCGGGGTATCGGCGGTAAGATGCTGAATATCATTGGTGTATTTATGATACCCAAATCGGGGGTCGCGGCACTGTCTTGTGCGCATCGCCCGCAGTCTGGGGCCGGGGGGAGGTTTGCCCCTCTATAAGTAACGCGATGTTACATTTTAGGGGCACTGCCATGAACACCGGATTCACCAGCATGCTCGGCGGAGCTGCCTTCGCCCTGCTGATCGGAAGCGCTGGAGTGGCGCATGCCGGTCCCGACAAGGAGGATGCCGGCGGCTTTTCGATCGAGGGCAGCGTGCGCGTGCGCGGCGAGGCGCTGGAGGGTCAGGTCCGCCCGAATGCGGCGGAGAGCGACGCGATGTTGTCGTTCCGCACGCTGATCCTTGCCCGTTACGACTTTGGCGGCGTCCATGTCGTCGGTGAGATCGACGACGCGCGCGGCTATGGCCAGGATGTCCGCTCGACCACCAGCAGCGCCGATATCAATTCGCTGGAACCGATCCAGGCCTATCTGGGCATCGAACTGGGCCAGATCGCGGGGCAGAAGGGGAAAGGGCTGCTGCGCCTCGGCCGCTTCACCTTCGAATCCGGCTCGGGCCGGTTGATCGAGCGATCGGATGCGTCCAACTCGCCGGTCACCTTTCTCGGCGTGAACTTCGACTGGAGCAGCGCGCGGGGTGACCGCGTCCATGTGTATCTGACCCAGCCGTTCGAGCGCCTTCCGACCGCGGCGGCGGATCTGCGCGACAATAAGTTCGAGCTGGACCGCACCAGCCCCGGCCTGCGCCTAGGCGGCGTGTCCTTTACCCGCGCCAAGCTCGTGGCTGGGGCCAATGCCGAAGTGTTCGGCATCTGGCTCGATGAAAAGGACAGCGTCGGCCGCGCCACCCGCGACCGCAATCTGTTCACCTTTGGCGGCCGCCTCAACCGCGTCCCGGCCAAGGGCAAGTTCGATTTCGACGTGGACGGCGCGGTCCAGCACGGCACCACTCGCGCATCGACGTCGGGCAGCGATGTGACCGATCGCCGCGTGCGCGCCGGGATGGTCCATGCCGAACTCGGCTATACCTTCCCCAAGGGCTGGACTCCGCGCGTCGCACTGCTGCTCGATTATGCCAGCGGCGACACGCCCGAGGCTGCCTATCACCGCTTCGACCCGCTGTTCGGTTCGCGCCGGGGCGATTTCGGCCCCAACGGCCTGTACGGCCCGCTCAGCCGCTCGAACATCGTCAGCCCCGGCATTGCGATCGAGGGCAAGCCGTACAAGGCGTGGGACTTCTCGATCAAGGCCCGCAAGCTGTGGCTTGCCTCGGCGACCGACAGCTTCGGCGCGACCAATGTCCGCGACGCCAGCGGCGCCACTGGCCGCGACGCGGGTGCGCAGGTCGAAGGGCGCGTGCGCTACTGGGCCGTGCCGAAGCGGGTGCGGGTCGAGGCCGGCGCCGCCTGGCTCGCCAAGGGCGATTTCCTCACCACCGCGCCCAACGCCCCGGCGACCGGCGACATGCGCTTCGGCTATCTGGCGGTGACCACGTCGTTCTGACCGAAGCTCAGCTCGCTTTCTGAGCGGGCGGAGATCGATTGGGTAGCAGGGGAGGCTCAATGCCCCTCCTGCTTCTTTTTGTGCCGAGCCCTGATGTGCGTACCGGGCTTCTCGCCTGTATTTCAACGACAAAAAAGCCGCCGCCCGGCATCCCGGGCGGCGGCCTTTTCGTGTCAGCGCGGGGCGCTGAACGGAGCGATCACTCGCTCTCGTTCAGATACTCGCCCGCCGCTGCGTCGCTGCCGTCACCCGACACTTCGACCTTTTCCAGCGCATCGCTGGTGGCCATCGCGTCGATCGGATCCTGCGCCAGCTCGGCGGCGCGCTCTTCGGCTGCCGAGTTGGGTGCGATCAGCACTTCCTGCAGCTTGCGCTGCTGGGCGCGGAGCGCGGCGTCGCGGCTGCTGGCCGCAATCCGCATCCGGTTCATGCCCGCGCCGGTACCGGCGGGGATGAGACGGCCGACGATGACGTTCTCCTTCAGGCCGATCAGCGTGTCCTGCTTGCCCTGGACCGCCGCCTCGGTGAGGACGCGGGTGGTCTCCTGGAACGACGCCGCCGAGATGAAGCTGCGGGTCTGCAGCGACGCCTTGGTGATGCCGAGCAGGATCGGCTTGCCCTGTGCAGGGGCCTGGCCGGGCTCGAGCTTCGCGTTGGTGTCGTCCATCTCGTCGCGATCCACCTGCTCGCCGGGGAGCAGGGTGGTGTCGCCGGCGTCGGTGATCTCGACCTTTTGCAGCATCTGGCGAACGATCACCTCGATGTGCTTGTCGTTGATCTTCACGCCTTGGAGTCGATAGACTTCCTGGATTTCCGCGACGAGATATTCCGCCAGTGGCTCGATGCCGAGTACCTCCAGAATGTCGTGCGGGTCGGGCGAACCGCCGATCAGGTTGTCGCCACGCTTGACGTAGTCGCCTTCCTGGACGTCGATCACCTTCGACTTGGGCACCAGATACTCGACGACCTCGCCGCCATCCTCGGGCTGGATGCCGATCTTGCGCTTCGCCTTATAGTCCTTGCCGAACACCACGCGGCCCGAGACCTTGGCGATGATCGCATTTTCCTTGGGCTTGCGCGCTTCGAACAGCTCGGCGACGCGCGGCAGACCGCCGGTGATGTCGCGGGTCTTGGCCGATTCACGGCTGACGCGGGCCAGAACGTCGCCGCCCTGCACCGTCGCACCATCCTCGACCGACAGCACCGCACCCGGCGCCAGCATGTAGCGGGCGGCCTCGCCATCGCCTTCCCCGGTGAGGGTGAGGCGGGGACGCAGATCCTCCTTCTTCGCCGACGCGCCGCGGTTTTCGATCACCACGCGCTGTGCGATGCCGGTCGCTTCGTCGACCTGCTCGGTCAGAGTCTTGCCGTCGATCAGGTCCTGATACTTCACGACGCCGCCGGTTTCCGTGATCACCGGCATGGTGAACGGATCCCATTCCGCCATGCGCTCGCCCTTGCTGACGATGTGGCCATCGTCGAACATGACATAGGCGCCGTACGGAATGCGGTGGACCGCCAGCTCGCGACCATCCTCGTCGAGGATCGCGATCTCGCCCGAACGCGCCAGCACGACGCGACGGCCGCGCTGGTCGGTGATCAGGCGCAGGTCGCGGAACTCGGCGCGGCCATCGACCGGCGCTTCGAGGTTCGACTGCTCGTTGAGCTGCGCCGCACCGCCGATGTGGAAGGTACGCATGGTCAGCTGCGTGCCCGGCTCACCGATCGACTGCGCCGCGATGACGCCGACCGCTTCGCCGATGTTCACCGGCGTACCGCGGGCAAGGTCACGGCCATAGCATTTCGCGCACACGCCGATCTTGGCTTCGCAGACCAGCGGCGAACGGATCTTCATCCCCTGAATACCCAACGCCTCGATCTGCGCGATCATCGGCTCGTCGAGCAAGGTGCCGACCGGGATCGCCACCTTGCCGCTCTTCGAATCGACCACGTCTTCTGCGGTCGTACGACCCAGAATACGCTCGCCCAGCGACGCGATCACGCTGCCGCCCTGCACGATCGCCTTCATCTCCAGCGCGCGCTCGGTGCCGCAATCCTGCTCCATGACGACGCAGTCCTGCGACACGTCGACCAGACGACGGGTCAGGTAGCCCGAGTTCGCCGTCTTGAGCGCGGTGTCGGCCAGACCCTTGCGGGCGCCGTGGGTCGAGTTGAAGTATTCAAGAACGGTCAGACCTTCCTTGAAGTTCGAGATGATCGGCGTTTCGATGATCTCGCCCGACGGTTTGGCCATCAGGCCGCGCATGCCGGCCAGCTGCTTGATCTGCGCCGCCGAACCACGCGCACCGGAGTGCGCCATCATGTAGATCGCGTTGGCGGGCTTCTCGCGGCCCGTAGCCTCGTCGACCTTCACCGACTTGATCTCGTCCATCATCGCGGCCGCCACCACGTCGCCGCAACGGCTCCAGGCGTCGATCACCTTGTTGTACTTCTCCTGCTGCGTGATCAGGCCGTCCTGATACTGCTGCTCGAAGTCCTTCACGAGCGCGCGGGTCTCGTCGACCGTTGCTTCCTTGCTCGCCGGGATGATCATGTCGTCCTTGCCGAACGAGATGCCTGCCTTGAACGCGTGGCGGAAGCCCAGTGCCATGATCGCGTCGGCGAACAGCACGGTCTCCTTCTGGCCGGTGTGGCGATAGACCTCGTCGATCACGTCGCCGACGTCCTTCTTGGTCAGCAGACGGTTGACGACGTCGAACGGCACCTTGTGCGACTTGGGGAGGCACTCGCCGAGCAGCATGCGGCCGGGAGTGGTCTCGAACCGCTTCATCACGGTGCTGCCGTCTTCCAGCGTCTGAGGGACGCGGCTGGTGATCTTGGTGTGCAGCGTGACCGCACCCGCGAACAGCGCCTGATGCACCTCGGCCATGTCGCCCAGCACCATGCCTTCGCCCGGCTCGTTCTGCTTCTCCATCGAGAGATAGTAAAGACCGAGCACCATGTCCTGCGACGGCACGATGATCGGCTTGCCGTTGGCGGGCGACAGGATGTTGTTGGTCGACATCATCAGGACGCGCGCTTCCAGCTGCGCCTCAAGGCTCAGCGGGACGTGCACGGCCATCTGGTCGCCGTCGAAGTCGGCGTTGAACGCCGAGCAGACCAGCGGGTGAAGCTGGATCGCCTTCCCCTCGATCAGCACCGGCTCGAACGCCTGGATGCCCAGACGGTGGAGCGTCGGCGCGCGGTTCAGCAGAACCGGGTGCTCGCGGATCACCTCGTCCAGGATGTCCCAGACTTCCTTGCGCTCCTTCTCGACCCACTTCTTCGCCTGCTTCAGGGTCATCGACAGACCCTTGGCGTCGAGGCGCGCGTAGATGAACGGCTTGAACAGCTCGAGCGCCATCTTCTTGGGCAGGCCGCACTGGTGCAGCTTCAGTTCCGGACCGGTCACGATGACCGAACGGCCCGAATAGTCGACGCGCTTGCCGAGCAGGTTCTGGCGGAAGCGGCCCTGCTTGCCCTTGAGCATGTCGGACAGCGACTTGAGCGGACGCTTGTTGGCACCCGTGATCGTGCGACCGCGACGACCATTGTCGAACAGGGCGTCGACGGCTTCCTGCAGCATACGCTTTTCGTTGCGGACGATGATGTCCGGCGCGCGCAGCTCCATCAGGCGCTTGAGGCGGTTGTTGCGGTTGATCACGCGGCGATACAGGTCGTTGAGATCCGACGTCGCGAAGCGACCGCCGTCCAGCGGCACCAGCGGGCGCAGCTCGGGCGGGATGACCGGAACGACGTCGAGGATCATCCACTCGGGACGGTTGCCCGATTCCAGGAAGCTCTCGACGACTTTGAGCCGCTTGATGATCTTCTTGGGCTTCAGCTCGGACTTGGTGACCGCCAGCTCTTCGAGCAGCGTGCGCTTCTCGCCCTCGAGATCGAGGTCCATGAGCATGATCTTGACCGCTTCCGCGCCGATGCCGGCGGAGAAAGCGTCCTCGCCATATTCGTCCTGCGCGTCGAGCAGCTCGTCCTCGGTTAGCAGCTGGAACTTCTCCAGCGGCGTCAGGCCAGGCTCGGTGACGATATAGGATTCGAAATACAGCACGCGCTCAAGCTGCTTGAGCTGCATGTCGAGCAGCAGGCCGATGCGCGAGGGCAGCGACTTCAGGAACCAGATGTGCGCGACCGGGGCGGCCAGTTCGATATGGCCCATGCGCTCACGGCGGACCTTCGAGACGGTAACCTCGACGCCGCACTTCTCGCAGACGATGCCCTTGTATTTCATGCGCTTGTACTTGCCGCACAGGCATTCGTAGTCCTTGATCGGACCGAAGATGCGCGCGCAGAACAGGCCGTCACGCTCGGGCTTGAACGTGCGATAGTTGATCGTCTCGGGCTTCTTGATCTCGCCGAACGACCACGAACGGATGCGATCCGGGGACGCGATGCCGATCTGGATCTGGTCGAAGGTCTCCGGCTTGGCCACCGGGTTCGCGAAGTTGGTCAGTTCATTCATGTCGTTTTCCCTCAGGAGGGTAAATCTCTGGGCGGGACGGGGAGGGCGCTACACTGTGGCAGCGCCCCTTCCCCTTATTCCGCCGCGATCGCGGCACCGTTCTCGTCGAGGCCCAATTCCAGATTGGTCTTGAGTTCGACGTTGAGGCCCAGCGAGCGCATTTCCTTGACGAGCACGTTGAAGCTCTCGGGGATGCCGGCCTCGAACGTGTCGTCACCCTTGACGATCGCCTCGTAGACCTTGGTGCGGCCGACCACGTCGTCGGACTTCACCGTCAGCATTTCCTGGAGCGTGTACGCCGCGCCATATGCCTGCAGCGCCCAGACCTCCATTTCGCCGAAGCGCTGGCCGCCGAACTGCGCCTTGCCGCCCAGCGGCTGCTGGGTGACGAGGCTGTACGGGCCGATCGAACGCGCGTGGATCTTGTCGTCGACCAGGTGGTGCAGCTTGAGCACGTACTTGTACCCAACGGTCACCTTGCGGTCGAACATGTCGCCGGTGCGCCCGTCGAACAGGTCGACCTGACCGCTCTCGTCCAGACCCGCCAGACGCAGCATGTCGGTCACGTCCGCCTCGACCGCGCCGTCGAACACCGGGGTGCCCATCGGAACGCCGGCGCGGACATTCTGCGCCAGCTCGACCAGCGCGTTGGTGTCGCGGCTCTTGATCTGTTCGGCGTAGTTATCGCCATAGATTTCGAGCAGCAGTTCCTTGACCGCTTCGGGTGCTTCGCCCGCTTGCGGGTTCGGATTGGCCTCACGCCACGCGTCCAGCGCCTCGCCGATCTTCTTGCCCAGGCCGCGCGCGGCCCAGCCAAGATGCGTCTCGAAGATCTGACCGACGTTCATGCGCGACGGCACGCCCAGCGGGTTGAGCACGAAGTCGACCGGAGTCCCGTCCTCAAGGAACGGCATGTCCTCCTGCGGCAGGATGCGGCTGATGATGCCCTTGTTGCCGTGACGGCCGGCCATCTTGTCGCCCGGCTGCAGCTTGCGCTTCACCGCGACGAACACCTTGACCATCTTCAGCACGCCCGGCGGCAGCTCGTCGCCCCGCTCCAGCTTCTCGCGGCGGTCCTCGAACTTGTCCTTGATGCGCTTGACGGCCTCGTCATACTGCGCCTTGACCGTCTCCAGATCGCCCTGGACCTTGTCGTCGGCAACGGCGAACTTCCACCACTCATGGCGGTCGACGCTGTCGAGCAGGTCCTGATCGATCTCGGCACCCTTCTTCAGGCCCTTCGGAACGGCGGTCGCGACCTGACCCAGCAGCATCTCGCGCAGACGCGACCAAGTCGCGCGGTTGAGGATGTTGCGTTCGTCGTCGCTGTCCTTCTTCAGGCGCTCGATCTCCTCGCGCTCGATCGCCATCGCGCGCTCGTCCTTGTCGATGCCGTGGCGATTGAAGACGCGGACGTCGACGATCGTGCCGGCAACGCCCGGCGGCAGGCGGAGCGAAGTGTCGCGCACGTCGCTGGCCTTTTCACCGAAGATCGCGCGGAGCAGCTTTTCTTCCGGCGTCATCGGGCTCTCGCCCTTCGGCGTGATCTTGCCGACCAGAATGTCGCCCGGCTCCACCTCGGCGCCGATATAGACGATGCCCGCCTCGTCGAGGTTGCGCAGCGCTTCCTCGCCGACGTTCGGGATGTCGCGGGTGATGTCCTCCGGCCCCAGCTTGGTGTCGCGGGCCATTACCTCGAACTCGTCGATATGGATCGACGTGAACACGTCGTCCTTCACGATCCGCTCGTTGATCAGGATCGAGTCCTCGTAGTTGTAGCCGTTCCAGGGCATGAACGCGACGAGCACGTTGCGGCCCAGCGCCAGCTCGCCGAACTCGGTCGACGGGCCGTCGGCGATGATGTCGCCGGCATTGACCAGATCGCCCACCTTCACCAGCGGACGCTGGTTGATGCAGGTCGACTGGTTCGAACGCTCGAACTTCATCAGCGTGTAGATGTCGACGCCGCTTTCCTCCGCCGAAACCTCGCCGGTGGCGCGGACGACGATGCGCGACGCATCGACCTGGTCGACGATGCCGGCGCGTTTGGCCGCGATCGCCGCGCCCGAATCGCGCGCGACGGTCTCTTCCATGCCGGTGCCGACGAAGGGCGCTTCCGCCTTCACCAGCGGAACGGCCTGACGCTGCATGTTCGAACCCATGAGCGCGCGGTTGGCGTCGTCATTTTCCAGGAACGGGATCAGCGACGCGGCGACCGAAACCAGCTGCTTCGGCGACACGTCCATCAGCGTCACCGTGTCCGGGAACGCCATCAGGAATTCGCCTGCCTGACGTGCGGAGACCAGATCCTCGACGAACCGGCCCTCGGCATCGGTTTCGGCCGAAGCCTGTGCGATGGTGTGCTTGGCCTCTTCCATCGCGGACAGATAGACGACCTCGTCGGTCACCTTGCCGTCGATCACCTTGCGGTACGGCGTTTCGATGAAGCCGTATTTGTTCACACGGCTGAAGGTCGCGAGGCTGTTGATCAGACCGATGTTCGGGCCTTCCGGCGTTTCGATCGGGCAGATACGGCCATAGTGCGTCGGGTGAACGTCGCGGACTTCGAAGCCTGCGCGCTCACGGGTGAGACCGCCCGGCCCAAGCGCCGACACGCGACGCTTGTGGGTGACTTCCGACAGCGGGTTGGTCTGGTCCATGAACTGCGACAGCTGCGACGAGCCGAAGAATTCGCGCACCGCGGCGACCGCAGGCTTTGCGTTGATGAGGTCGTTCGGCATGACGGTCGACACGTCGACGCTCGACATGCGCTCCTTGACCGCGCGCTCCATGCGCAGCAGGCCGACGCGATACTGGTTCTCCAGCAGCTCGCCCACCGAACGCACGCGGCGGTTGCCCAGGTTGTCGATATCGTCGACTTCGCCCTTGCCGTCCTTGAGGTCGACCAGCGTCTTGACGACCGCCAGAATGTCCTCGGTGCGCAGCGTCGTCACCGTGTCCTCGGCATCGAGGTCGAGGCGCATGTTCAGCTTGACGCGGCCGACGGCCGACAGGTCGTAGCGCTCCGGATCGAAGAACAGCCCGCCGAACAGCGATTCTGCGGTCTCCAGCGTCGGCGGTTCGCCGGGGCGCATCACGCGATAGATGTCGGACAGCGCCTGCTCGCGCTCTTCGGCCTTGTCGGCCTTGAGCGTGTTGCGGATCCAGGGGCCGGTCGAGATGTGATCGATGTCGAGCAGTTCGACACGATCGATCCCGGCCTTGTCCAACTTCTCGAGATTTTCGGCCGACACTTCGTCGCCCGCCTCGATGTAGATTTCGCCCGTCGCCTCGTTGATCAGGTCGAACGCGCTGTAACGGCCGAAGATTTCCTCGGTCGGGATCAACAGCGTCTCAAGCCCGTCCTTGCCGGCCTTGTTCGCCGCGCGCGGGCTGATCTTCTGCCCGGCGGGGAAGATCACTTCGCCCGACTTGGCGTCGACGATGTCGAACATCGGCTTCGCGCCGCGCCAGTTCTCGGGCGCGAACGGGATCTGCCAGCCATTGGGGCCGCGCACATAGGTGACGGTGTTGTAGAAGTGGTTGAGGATCTCTTCGCTGTTCAGGCCCAGCGCGTACAGCAGCGTCGTGACCGGCAGCTTGCGCTTGCGGTCGATACGGACGTTGACGATGTCCTTGGCGTCGAACTCGAAGTCCAGCCATGAACCGCGATACGGGATCACGCGCGCGGCGAAGAGATACTTGCCCGATGCGTGCGTCTTGCCGCGGTCATGGTCGAACAGCACGCCCGGCGAGCGGTGCATCTGCGACACGATGACGCGTTCGGTGCCGTTGATGAAGAAGGTGCCGTTGCCCGTCATCAGGGGCATGTCGCCCATGTAGACGTCCTGCTCCTTGATATCGAGGACGGAGCGGGCATCGGTATCGGGATCGACCTCGAACACGATTAGGCGAAGGGTAACGCGCATCGGGGCGGCATAGGTGATGCCACGCTGACGGCATTCCTCGACGTCGAACTTGGGCGCTTCGAGCTCATAGGTCACGAAGTCGAGTTCGGCGGTGCCGGCGAAGTCGCGGATCGGGAACACGCTGCGCAGCGTCTTCTCAAGGCCCGAAACATAACCGATCGACGGATCGCTCCGCAGGAACTGTTCGTAGGATTCGCGCTGAACCTCGATCAGGTTCGGCATCTGCACCACTTCGTGGATGTCGCCGAACACCTTGCGGATGCGGCGCTTTGCGGTGCCGCTTTCGATCGCTTTGGTTGCCATGTGCTGTTTTCGCCTTCTCAGCCTGAATTTCGCCCCGGTAACCGCCGGGACAGGCACGCAGACAGACGCCAAAAGGGCCGAGCGATTCCCTGCGTTGAAACGGGGAAAAACTCAGCCTCTCAAGCGTCTATGATACCCGTCCGGTCCATTCGTACGGCGCGCTGCGCGACGGCGTGCCATGTCCCGACCGGTCGGGGCAGGGCCGCGATATAGGCAGGGCGGGGGGCGGTGTCAAACGCGTCGGAGGCAATGGGCGGTTAAAGGCTTGCCGCCGCGCGGACCTTCGTCTAGCCAGCCTGCTCGCTGCCCCTGTGGCGAAATGGTAGACGCAGTCGACTCAAAATCGACCGCCGAAAGGCATGCTGGTTCGAGTCCGGCCAGGGGCACCAGAGCTTCATTTCACGACATCCCGCAAAGTTGAAAAAACCGCAGAAATCTGCCATATTTTGCGTGTTCTGATCCCATTCGATCCGAGCAGATGTCATACAATCCCGCGCAAAGTGGGGCCATGGATGGGGCCATAATTTGGCCTTTCGGGATTCGACCCAGGGTTGAATCTGGCCGTTCATTTTGAGTCCCGGAATTTTGTGACTCGCATGCTCGATCGACGGATTGTTGCTCGGGAATATGAAATGTCGCTCAGTGACCGCGGAATTCGCAACCTTCTGCCACGCAGGAGAACCTATAAGTGTTCGGACGAGCGCGGGCTCTACCTCGAAATCAGCCCAACTGGCTCGAAGCTCTGGCGAATGCGCTATCGCTATGGCGGGAAGGACAAGCGCCTCGCGCTCGGCGCATATCCTGAAGTCAGTCTGGCTGAAGCCCGGCGTCGAAGGGACGAGGCGCGTGAACAGCTGAGAGATGGTGTCGACCCGGTGCAGGAGCGTCGGCGCGAGAAACTGCTAGCCGCATATAATTCGTCGAACAGCTTCGGCGATATCGCTCGCGAGTATATCAACAAGATCGAGCGGGAAGGGCGCTCCCCCACAACCATCGGCAAGACGCGCTGGCTGCTGGAGTTGTTGGCTCCGATCGCTGGACAGCCGATCACGGAGATCAAAGCGCTGGATATGCTCGCCGCGCTCAAGCGGTTGGAGGAGAAGGGCAACTACGAGACCGCCCGGCGCTGTCGCTCCTTCTCAAGCCGGGTGTTTCGCTATGCAGCTGCGACCGGGCGGGCGGAGATCGATCCAACCGTCGTGCTCCGGGGTGCACTGATTTCGCCAAAGGTCCAGCACCACGCCGCAATTCTCGAGCCCGAGGAAGTTGGCAAGCTGCTCCGTGCGATCGATGCCCATTCCGGACATGCGGTTACGCGCCTGGCAATGCAGATCGCACCACATGTGATGACGCGCCCGGGGGAGCTCCGTCAGGCGAAATGGTCCGAAATCGATTTCGAGAACGCTGTGTGGAAAATCCCAGCCGAGCGGATGAAAATGCGTCGCCCGCATCTGGTGCCGCTTTCACGCCAGGTGATCGGCTATCTCAGCGAACTCTACGATCTGACCGGACCTGAAGGCTATCTATTCAGCGCAGTTCATACCTGGAAGCGCCCGATGTCGGACAATACGATCAATTCGGCATTCCGGCGCATGGGATATCCGGTTGGAACCGTCACAGCGCATGGGTTGCGTACGACTGCGTCGACGCTGCTCAACGAAAGCCGGAAATGGAGCCCGGACGCAATCGAACGGTCGCTGGCCCATGCCGATGCGGATGCGGTTCGAGGTATTTACAATCGCGGAGCCTATTGGGCCGAGCGCGTGGCCATGCATCAATGGTGGAGCGATTTTCTCGATCGGTTGCGAGCCGGCGCGGTTCAGCGCAATGTGAATAAACCGCGGATCAATTCGCAAGAGCTCAAGGGCCGTGGGCAGTCGGTGGGATTGAAGTTCGCATTTTCCTATTCGCCGACTTACGGAAATGCGTACAGAGATCCGACGACGTAGAGCAATTATACGTTTTTTCGTATTTTCTTGCACTATACGCTTTTTCGTATATCAACGAATTATACGCAAAAACGTATCGAGAGCTGATATGCGATCCCTGATAAGGTCTCAGAAAACCCTTGGCAACGCCATCCGGCGGGCCCGACGTGCAGCCGGACTCACGCAGCAACAGCTGGGCGCACGAACCAACCTTCGACAGGCGACCATTTCCAATCTTGAAAAAGGGGAGGGAGGTTCCCTCGAAACCCTTTTTGCTGTCCTGACCTTCCTTGAGCTTGAACTCGAGTTGCGGGCGCGCAGCATTTCTGCTCCGCCCTTGGAGGATATCTTCTGATGGCGCGCCGCTCCTCGAACCTCGGCGTGTTTCTCAACGGGCGCCACGTTGGAAAGCTGGCGCGGGCTGCAAACGGGGCGGTCAGTTTCTCTTATGCGGAAACCTGGCTGGACTGGGACCATGCACTCCCGGTCTCCCTGTCGATGCCGCTCGACACACTTGCCTATAGTGGATCAAGCGTAACGGCAGTTTTCGACAATCTGCTCCCTGACAATGACAGCATCCGTCGAAGAATTGCAGAACGTGTCGGTGCGGCGGGCGCTGACGCCTATAGCCTCCTTGAGGCGGTTGGTCGTGATTGCGTCGGGGCGCTTCAGTTCCTGCCGGAGGGGCAGGAGCCCGGGCCGCTCAACAACATCGAAGCCGAGCCGGTAGACGACGACGCGATTGAAGCGATGATCGCAAATCTCGGACGGTCTCCCTTGGGCCTGGAGCCTGATGACGCCTTTCGTATCTCAATTGCAGGGGCGCAGGAAAAAACCGCATTGCTCAGGTGGAATGGACGGTGGAACAAGCCATTGGGAACGACGCCAACCACCCATATTTTCAAGCCGCAGATCGGCACGTTGCCCAATGGCATCGATCTCTCGAACAGTGTCGAAAACGAGCACCTTTGTCTCAAGTTTCTGGCTAATCTCGGCCTTCCGACCGCATCCACGGCGATCGAGCATTTCAACGATCGAGTTGCGCTTGTCGTTGAACGTTTCGACCGGGCATGGGCGCGTGACGGGCGCCTCCACCGCGTACCGCAGGAAGACGTCTGCCAGGCGCTATCTGTCCCACCCACGCGCAAATATGAGGACCATGGGGGGCCGGGGGTTTGTGATGTCCTGAAGCTTTTCGAGGGCAGCGGCCGTCCGCATGATGATCGACGCGCCTTCATGAAGGCAACGATCGCGTTCTGGCTGATTGGCGCCACCGACGGCCATGCAAAGAACTTCAGCCTGTTCCTTCAATCAGCGGGTGGGTTTTACGCGACCCCGCTTTACGATGTCATTTCCGCTGAGCCGAGCGCTGCATCGCATCAGGTCAATCGCCGCCAGATGCGACTGGCGATGGCGATCGGGGACCGACGCCGGTATCGGCTCGACGAGATTTCGCCGCGGCACTTCATCCAGACCGCTGCAAGGGCCGGATATGACCAGGATCTGACGCGCGAAATTCTCCACGAGCTGCGGGACCAGGCGGAAGACGCATTCAATGTTGCAGCCGCGGCGATGGCAACTGACAGCCTGGCAGCCCTCATCGATCCGATCGGTGCGGCGATCAGAAGCCGGGTCCGTCAGATCGAGCATATCTGATCCCCGCACGTTCGAGCGAGGCTCGCCTATCGATCAAAAATCCCGCCGAAAATGATCGATAGACATGGCTCCTATCGATCATCGGCGCTTACGCTGCGACCATAGCCCATCGGATTCTTCAGCCAGGCGTCGATCGCAGACTGGCGCCAGCCTGTACATCGCGTGCCGATCTGAATGCTTTCGGGGAAGCTTCCCTCCTGCATCCGGCGATAGACGGTCGAGCGGCTGAGCCCCGTATGTTCGAGCACATCACGCAAACGAAGGATGCGATTGGGGGCTGGCGCGTCGGTCACGACACGCGCCCCTGCGCGCCGAGCTTAGCGCGTTCGCGACTGAACCCGCGGTCGCTGTCGAGAAAGCCCTTCAGCATATAGGGAATAAGGTCGGCGACGGTCTCGGACTGCCCGTACGCGGATCGATAGGCTTCGGCATAGTCGGCAAGGGCGGCCTGGAGATCGGGCAGGATCGAGATCGTGACCTTGACCGGGGTTCGGTCGGGAATGCGGGGGAGACGGAGGTCAGGCATGGAAGCTCCTTTCAGTGCCAGGGTTGGAGGATCAGGTCGCGATGCACCACGAGCCGAACCGGCGCGCCGGGACGAATGGTGATGCTCGGCTGAATGTTGAGATTGCGCGCCGTGATCTGGTCGCCAGCGCGCGCGACATTGTCCTGGGTCGAGCGGCGGATCGCAGCGACGAGATCGCTCTCGCCTGAGAGCGCAAGCTCGGGCGCAACCCCGAGCAGGGTCGAAAGCGCAATTCCCTTGAGCAATGACCAGCTGTGGAAATCGACCTTGTCTGCAAGGCCTGCATAGCCCGAGGGATCGCTCGCCGGGACCGTATCCAGAGCAAGTGAGGCACCATCGGGAAAGACGATGCGCTGCCAGATCACCAGGGCACGCGACTGGCCGAACGCCACGACGCTGTCATAGCTTCCGATCAGCCTCGCGCCCTGCGGCACGAGCAGGATCTGCCCGGTCGCACTGTCGAAGACATTCTGCGTTACCTGTGCGGTGACGAGCCCGGGCAGGTCGGAGCGGATCCCGGTGATGAGGCTGGCGGCGATGACGCTCCCTGCCGAGAGCAGATAGGGCGATGGTGCCGCCTCGACGCGATGCGGATTGATGCGTGTTCCCTCCGCTGCGCTGTGCGCGAAGGCGATCTTGCGTGCCTGCCCGTTGGCATCGCGTGCAGGGTCAATTGCAGACGCGGATGGCGGGGGCAACACCGACGCTGGCGTCGGTCGCCGGGGCGAGTGCCGGCAGGCTTGCGCTCGCCGAAGTCGATCGCGTGCCGGTGGCGACCAGCAGCGGCGACTGGCGCGCTGCCCGCTGCGCTTCCGCGCGGCGCTCGCGTTCGACGCGCGCCCGCTCGGCCGCATCGGATGGGGCTGGCGCAGCGCCGATTGCGCGCTGGTGATCGAGGATCGGCTTGCCGAGATCGCCCGGCAAAGGCGGGCCGAGCTTCGGCGCATCGCCATAGCTCGACGGGAGGCCGGCAAGCGTATCGGCTGTCGGGCGATTGGCGGGCCCTCCTTCGTGTTCGACGAGAAGCGGATCGCCGAGCCCTGCCGGGCTGAGCGCAAACCAGGTGATGCTCATCAGAACGAGCGCGGCGGCGCCAGCCCCCGCGATGATGATCCCGCGCCGGAACCGGACCGGGCGCGTGGGCCGCGCACGCATGACCAGGCTCTGCGGATCGAGCTTTGGCTCTGGCGCTGCGGGGAGGCGGCGGCGGGGCCGCTGGTTCGGGCGTCGCGGTCATCACCGGCGGCCCCGCCCGGATGTCTCGCGGGTGATCGCTACGACCTGCTGCTTGCGCGTTCCAAGCCGCAGCTCGGCGCGCTCGAACAGGCGATCGATCACATAGAAGCGTCCGCGCAGCCGGTAGTTGACCAGCTCGGCATTCCCGGTCTCGCCGATGACGAAGACCGGCGGTGCTTCGCCCTGCGCGACGCTGGCAGGCAGCTCGATAAAGGTCTGGCGACCATCGTCGAATGCGCGGATCGGTCGCCAGTCGGGCTTGTCGCCGCTGATCCGATAGTCGAAGCGCAGGCGATCGAGCGCCATCTCCTGTGCGACCGGCGCGCTTGCCCGCGCCTGCGCCTCCGCGCGGTCGAGCGCGATCAGCGCGTCCTGCGGATAGGTCCAGGAAAGGCGCGTCATAGCGTTTGCTCGCGTACTGACCAGCGCAAGGTGATAGCTGCGACGATCGGTGGTGATGACAAGGTTGGTGGTCAGCCCGGAGGCGATCGGCTTGACGAGAATATGGGTGCGGCGCATCGCACCTGCGCCGCTGGTCGTGTCGCCAATGACCCAGCGTGTGGTATCGCCCGCCGCGACCGCGATCAGCGTCTCGCCGGGCTGCAATGCAATGTCGGTCACCCGCTCGGGCGCGGCAAGCAGCTGATAGATCGCGCCCTCGCTCCAGCTGTGAACCTGCGCGGCATGGATCTGCACTGCGTCTGCAGGGGTGCGGGTCGCGGCGCGGTTCGCCGCCGCGACTTCGCCGGCCGGTGTCCGCTTTGGTCGCTCGGGCAGCGGCGCCGTGGCGATCAGGGCAGACGCTGCGCTCGCAAGCGCAAGAGATGAGAGGAGGATCATGGCCGTGTCTCCAGTGGCGAGGGAAGGGGCGTGTCCGCCAGATTGGGGTCGAGCGGCGAACCGAGCGGAAGGTTGGCGGATGGGGCCGAGCGGGGCGTCGGGGCGGACGCCGGAACATCGAGCTCCCGGCTCCAGTCGATCGCATCGACATAGAGGCCGAGCGGGTTCTTGCGGAGGATCTCGGCCGATTTCGGCGGCTTGACCTCAACCGTCAGGATCGCGGTCCAGCGACTGCTGCCCGTCTCGTCGCCGCGCTCGAACCGGGTCTCGGTCCATTTGACCTGGAACGAGCGGTCGGAGGCGCGCACGACGCTCGTCACCTCGACCGAGACGGTGCGCTCGCCGATCCGCTCGAACGGCCGGGCGGCGCGGGCATATTGGTCGAGCATGCGCGCGCCGCGCTGGGTCACCTGATCATAGGCCGAGAGCCAGTCGCGGCGCATCAGGACCGGATCGAGCGACACCGTCCGGATCGCGGTGACAAAGCGCGCGAGATGCCATGCAATCTGGGGATCGCTGGGATTATAGTCGCGGCCGGCGGGTGCAACGCTGCGCGCTTCGCCGAGCTTGTCGACCTCGACCACATAGGGCGTGATCCGGCTCTGCATCGATTGCCAGACCAGGGCCGCCGCTAGGCCCGAGGCGAGCGCAAGCCCACCAAACGCCATGAGCCGCCAGTTGCGTGCCTGCGCACGCGCCGACCCGATCCGCTCGTCCCAGAGCTGGCCCGCACGGGCGAAGGGTGTGTCGGGCTCGCCGGTTTGCCCATAGC
This sequence comes from Sphingomonas sp. J315, assembly GCF_024666595.1. Classification (NCBI taxonomy): domain Bacteria; kingdom Pseudomonadati; phylum Pseudomonadota; class Alphaproteobacteria; order Sphingomonadales; family Sphingomonadaceae; genus Sphingomonas; species Sphingomonas sp. J315. The sequence continues at coordinate 2,881,240 of NZ_CP088296.1, forward strand.
GCTGGATGCTTCGCTTGAAGATCATGGCTCAGTCGTCCTTTTCCTTGATGTCGGGGGTGGCGGAGGCACCGCCGCTGTCACCCGAGCGCAGCGCGTGGAGCGCGACCTGACGATGGTGACGGCCGCTCTGCTGCGCCTGCATCGCGCGCGCCCATCCCGGCGTCGCCGAAGCCTCGCCAGACGCCGGTGAGGGAGACGTGCCGCTGAGCGCGTGCCAGGCACCTGCGCGCCCGCGTTCGGCGGCGTCCGCAAGGCCAAGCCCGCTCGAGAGCTTCGCGCGCACCGTGTTGGTTGCGGCACGGGCGACACCGCCAAGGCCCGCTGCGGCCGAGGGCATTTCTGCCGTATCGCGCCCGAGCCGATAGGCGCTGGACGCTGCGCTTCCCATGCTGGTGCCAGCGCGCACCGCCCCGAGAGCCGTGCCGCCAAGCGCGCGTGCAGCGCCGATCCCGGCACCGCCCGCAATCATGGTGACGCCGGCAGCACCTGCCATCGTTCCGAGCGCAGCACCCGCGCCCAGTTGTGGTGCGCCCGCGACCAGACCGGTCGCGATACCCGGCCCGAAGATGCCGAGGCCGAACAGGGTAAGAGCTGCGAGCACAAGGCTCATCGCCTGGCCGATATCGGGCTCGCGCCCCTGCAGCGCTTCGCTGAACTCGACGAAGAAGCCCGAACCGATACCGATGATGACGGCGAGCACCATCACCTTGATGCCCGAGGTGACGACATGGCCCAGCACCCGTTCGGCGAGAAAGCTGGTGCGGTTCCACAGCGCAAAGGGCACGAGCACGAAACCGGCGAGCGCGGTCAGCTTGAACTCGAGGATGGTGACGAACATCTGCACCGCGAGGATGAAGAAGGCGATGATGACGATCGCCCAGGCGAAGAGCAGCACCGCGATTGTCAGGAAATTCTCGAAGAAGCTGACAAACCCCATCATTTCGGCGACCTGATCGAGGAGCGGCCAGGCAGCGCTGAAGCCCGTCCCGGCAAGCCGTCCGGGGCGCAGCAGATCCTCCGCCGAGATCGTGCCGCCGCCAGCGGTCAGACCGGCCCGCGCGAAGGAATTGAAGATGATGTCGGCCAGCGTCGCGAATTCGCTCAGGATGAAGGCGAAGGCGCCGACATAGAGGATTTTCTTGAGCAGGCGGCCGAGCACATCCTGGTCGGGGGTGAATGCCCAAAACAGCCCGGCGAGCGTGATGTCGATCCCGATCAGCGTCGCGGTCAGAAACGCGATATCGGGGCCGAGCAGACCGAACCCGCTGTCGATGTAGCGGATGAAGTCGGCCATGAACCGGTCGATGACGTTGAGGTCGTTCATGTCTCGCCATTTCCGAGCCTTGAGTGAAGAGGTCCGCGAGGCGCCCCCGAGGGGGGCGAAGAGGAGCGCCTCGCGGTGGACGGCGGCAGGGAGGCAAAGACCCGCCGCCGCCCGCCGGCGCGCGCCTAGTCGCCGCCCGGGGGCGGGGCGGTGTAGGCGGTGCCGGAGCCGAGAAACTGCCTGGTGGCCGCGCGCGCTTCGGCCTGGGCGCGGGCGCGGCGTGCGGCCTCGATCGCCTCGGCGCGATATTGGGCCGCGGTCAGGCTCTGAAGCTGCAGCTGCTGCTTGGCGAGCAGGGCAAGCAGCTGGTTGCCCGCCTGGCTGACCTCGAGCGCGCCGCGCGCGTCCTGGCTGCGCTGGCTGATCGCGGCGAGGGAGCCCATGTCGGCGCGGACATTCTCGACGACCTGTGCCTGGACGCGCATCGTCTGTTGATAGGCCTGCATCGCGGTATCGAGCCGGGCGCGCGCGCCCGCCACCCGCGCATCGGTGTCGAGCGCATCGACCCCGACGCGGGGAAACAGCCGCTCGAACTGTGCGTCGAGCTGATCGACGCGAAAGCTGATGCCCTGCGCGCGGTCCATCAGCGTGTCGATCTGCGCAAGCCGCGCCTTGAGCGCCTCGAACTGCGGGAACTCACCCGGCTTCATGTTCTTGGCCATATTGGCGAGCATCGTCGCTTCATTCTGGAGCGACTGGATCTGGTTGTTGATCTGGCTGAGCGCGCGTGCCGCAGTGAGCAGGTTCTGCGCATAGTTGGTCGGGTCGAACACGCTGATCTGCGCGGAGGCCGGCGCGGCCAGCATCGGCGTCGCAAGCGCGATTGTGATGGCGGCTCTGAACAGGGGACGGGGCATCATGGGTCAGGACTCCTTGGAGAGCGGGGCAGGGGCACCGGCCAGGAGCGCGGCTGCCCAGTCGAGGCCGGCAAGGGAAAGGAAGCGGGCAGCAAATTGGTCGGGGCCGTGTTCGGCGAGGATCGCGTCGATCCGCTTCTGCGTCTGCGCGTCCGACGCGCCGCACAGCGCGAGCGCGATCGGTCCGAGGCCCAGTTCGAACAGGCGGTTTCCGCGTGCCGACTGGAGATAATAGTCGCGCTTGGGGGCCGCGCGGGCGATCAGCTCGATCTGTCGGTCGTTGAGTCCGAACCGCGCATAGGCGTCGCGTCCCTGTGGTTCCTGGGCACGCGCATTGGGGAGCAGGATCCGCTGGGGGCAGCTTTCGATGATCGCGGGCGCGATCGGGCTGTCGGCGATGTCGGCGAGGCTCTGGGTAGCGAACACCACCGCGACATTCTTCTTGCGCAGGGTCTTGAGCCATTCGCGGATGCGCGCGGCGAAGAGCGGATGGTCGACGAAGATCCACGCCTCGTCGAGGACGAGCAGGGTGGGGCGGCCGTCAAACCGCTCCTCGAGGCGGTGGAACAGATAGGTGAGCAACGGAGCGACGACGCCCTGCTGTCCCATCAGGGCCTCGGTCTCGAAACACTGCAGGTCGCAAAGGGCAAGATCGTCCTGCGCTGCATCGAGCATGCGTCCGAACGGGCCCTCGAGCGTGTAGGGCGCCAGCGCCGAGCGCAGCGCCGCCGACTGGAGCAGCAGTGACAGGCCGGTCAGCGTGCGTTCCTCGACCGGCGCGGTGGCAAGACTCGAGAGCGCCGACCAGACCGCTTCCCTGATCTCGGGGGTGAGCGCCACGCCTTCATAGCTGAGCAGGGCGCCGATCCATTCGCCAGCCCAGGCCTGTTCATGCGGCCGGTCGATGCGCGCGAGCGGCTGGAAAGCGAGCGGCGCGCCAGCGTCCTCGCCGCCAAGGCCCAGCGCATGATGTGCGCCGCCACAGGCGAGCACTGCCGCGCGCGCCGAAAAGCCCTTGTCGAAGATATAGATCTGCGCGCCCGGATAGCGGCGGAACTGGAGGGCGAGCAGCGCGAGCAACACCGACTTGCCCGCACCGGTCGGTCCCACCATCAGCATATGGCCGACATCGCCGACATGGGTCGAGAGGCGGAACGGGGTCGATCCGCTCGTCTGGGCGTAGAGCAAGGGCGGGCCGCCCAGATGCCGGTTGCCGGCAGGTCCCGCCCAGACACTTGAGAGCGGCATCAGATGGGCAAGGTTGAGCGTGTGGACGAGCGGCTGGCGGACATTGGCGTAGACGTGCCCGGGCAGTGACGAGAGCCAGGCCTCGACCGCGTTGATGCTCTCGCGCATTGTTGCAAAGCCGAGCCCGTTGATCACCCGTTCGACCGCGCGGACCTTTTCCTCGACGCGTGCGCGGTCCGGATCGGCCAGCGTCACCGTCATGGTGAGGTAGCCAAAGCCGACATGGTCGCCGCCCAGTTCCTGGAGCGCGAGATCGGCATCGACGACCTTGTTGTCGGCATCGCTGTCGAGCAGGGGTGATGCCTGATTGGTCATCACTTCGCGCAGCAGCTGGGCGACCGACTTGCGCTTGTTGAACCACATCCGACGCAGCCGCGTCAGCGCCCGGTTCGCATCGGACTTGTCGAGCGCAATAAAGCGGCTCGTCCAGCGATAGCCGAAATCGAGATGGTTGAGCGCGTCGAGCAGACCCGGACGGCTCATATTGGGAAAGCCGGCGATGGTGAGCGTGCGCAGATGTTCGGCCCCGAGCATCGGCTCGAGCCCGCCGACCAGCGGTTCATCGACGATCAGCGCGTCGAGATAGATCGGCGTCTCGGGCACCGCGATCGGATGTCGCCGGGTCGAGACGCAGCCATGGAGATAGGTGAGCAGTTCGCCGGTGCCGAGCGCATCCATCTGCGGCATGAAGCTCGCGAAGAGATCCGCGATCCGGTCGGTCTGCAGCCGACATGGTCGCCGCCCAGTTCCTGGAGCGCGAGATCGGCATCGACGACCTTGTTGTCGGCATCGCTGTCGAGCAGGGGTGATGCCTGATTGGTCATCACTTCGCGCAGCAGCTGGGCGACCGACTTGCGCTTGTTGAACCACATCCGACGCAGCCGCGTCAGCGCCCGGTTCGCATCGGACTTGTCGAGCGCAATAAAGCGGCTCGTCCAGCGATAGCCGAAATCGAGATGGTTGAGCGCGTCGAGCAGACCCGGACGGCTCATATTGGGAAAGCCGGCGATGGTGAGCGTGCGCAGATGTTCGGCCCCGAGCATCGGCTCGAGCCCGCCGACCAGCGGTTCATCGACGATCAGCGCGTCGAGATAGATCGGCGTCTCGGGCACCGCGATCGGATGTCGCCGGGTCGAGACGCAGCCATGGAGATAGGTGAGCAGTTCGCCGGTGCCGAGCGCATCCATCTGCGGCATGAAGCTCGCGAAGAGATCCGCGATCCGGTCGGTCTGCGCCACAAAGGCGGAGAGATCCGCACGCCAGTCGCGGGCGGCGTCGGCCGCAGGGCGCTCGACCAGCCTGCGACCGGCGCGCTCGCCCGCATCGGCGGGCGGCAGCCAGACCAAAGTCATGTGAAAGCGGCTTTCGAAATGCGCGCCTTCCGCCTCGAACCCGGCACGGCGCTCGGCATCGACCAGTGCGGACGCGGGATCGGGAAAGGGGCTCTCAGGATATTCGATCGCCGCGCGGCGTTCGGCTTCGAAGAACAGCGCCCAGCCCGTACCGAGACGGCGCAGCGCATTGTTGGCGCGTGCACAGGCGGCGACCAGTTCGCCCTGCGTGGCACTTTCGAGATCGGGACCGCGAAAGGCGAAGCTGCGCTGAAAGCTGCCATCCTTGTTGAGGACGACGCCGTCGGCGACCAGCGCCGCCCAGGGCAGATGATCGGCAAGCCGGTTGGGCGCGGCGCGATATTCGCGCAGGTTCAGCATGGGAAAAACGCCCGCTGGCGCAGATGGCGCAGCAGCACCGGCGCGAAATCGGGATCGCGTCGCGCGGCGAAGACCGCGAGGCTGTGCCCAAGCAGCCAGAGCGCGAGGCCCGCTGGCCATTGCTGGAGCCCGAGCCCGATCGCGGCGGCAAGAGTGCCATTGACGATCGCGATGCCGCGCGGGGCGCCGCCGAGCAGCAGCGGGGCTGCGAGGCTCGCATGGATCGGTACCTCGAACCCCGGCACTTCGCTGGTGTCGGTGAATGCCCCCGCCATCAGACCAGCGCCCCGCCGCCAAAGCTGAAAAAGGACAGGAAGAAGCTCGATGCTGCAAAGGCGATCGAAAGGCCGAAGATGATCTGGATGAGCTTGCGGAACCCGCCGCCCGTCTCGCCAAAGGCAAGCGTCAGGCCGGTGGTAATGATGATGATCACCGCGATGATCTTGGCGACCGGACCCTGGACGGACTCCAGCACCTTCTGAAGCGGCTCCTCCCAGGGCATCCCCGATCCGCTCGCCCGGGCGGCGGTGACAAGCATGGCGGCTGCGAAGGCGGCGGCACCGGCGCGCAGTGCCAGCGCGCGGGCACGAATGGTCTGGGTCATCGTTCGGTCTCCTGTTGATCGAGGGCGGGAGGGAAGGGGGTGAGGACGAAGCCGCCCTGCACATCGAGCCCGGTCACCCGCAGTGGCGGTTCGACGCGGCGATCGAGGCCACGCCCGGCGATGAAGACGATCGCGTCGATCGCTTCGGCGATGAGCTGGCGCGGCACGGTGACGACGCGCTCCTGGACGAGCTGCTCGATGCGGTGGAGCGCGGCTGCGGCATTGTTGGCGTGGACGGTCGCGATGCCGCCGGGGTGGCCGGTGTTCCACGCCTTGAGCATGTCGAGCGCCTCAGGACCTCGCACCTCGCCGATGACGATCCGGTCCGGACGCAGGCGCAGCGTCGAGCGCACAAGGTCGGTCATGCTGACGATCCCTGCTCGGGTGCGCAGCGCGACGCTGTCGGGGGCGGGGCATTGCAGCTCGCGGGTATCCTCGATCAGGATCACCCGCTCGTCGCGGCCCGCCATCTCGGCGAGCAGTGCATTGGCGAGGGTCGTCTTGCCCGAGCTGGTGCCACCCGCGACCAGGATATTGGCGCGTTGCCCAACCGCCTGCGCGAGCGTGCGCGCGGTGTCCGCGTCCATCAGCCCGTCGGCGACATAGTCGTCGAGCCGGTAGATGCAGCTTGCCGGCTTGCGGATCGAGAAACAGGGCGCAGAGCTCACTGGAGGCAGCACACCCTCGAACCGCTCGCCTGCGCCCTCGCCATAGGGTGGAAGTTCGGCCGAGAGGATCGGTGCGCCCGCATGGACCTCGGTCCGGGCATGACTGGCGACAAGGCGGATGATCCGCTCGACCCGCGCCGGATCGAGCCTGAGCCCGGTGTCGCTGCGACCTTCGCCGAGCCGGTCGAGCCGCAGCGCGCCATCGGGATTGACCATCACCTCGACGACCAGCGGATCGGCGAGGGCGGCGGCGATCGCGGGACCGAAGGCGGTCCGCAGCATCGCGCGCGGACGCTCGGTGACCTGGGTGCCGGTCATCGTCCGTCTCGCGCGCGATTGTCGAGCGTGTGGCGCCCGGCGGCGATCTGGCGCCCGACCTGAGCCACGAACGCCTCGAACCGCTCGCGGGCGATCGCGCGCCCGGCATGATCATTCTCCGCGAGCGGCGCGTGGATCGCGAGCTCGTAGCGGATGAACAAAGCGAGCGATTCAAGCAGAACTTCCTGCCCGCGCTCGAGCCGACCAAGCGCGGCGCTCAGCCGGTCGAGGCGCGGGCCGAACCGGTCATCGAGTTCATTGGTGCCGAGCCGGGTCAGCCAGGTTTCGAGCGCCTGGGCGAGCAGTGCGGAGCGGGTGACGCCGGGCTTGGCGGCGAGCGCCTCGAGCCGCTCGCTCAAAGGGAGGGAGAGAAACAGCTGGTAGCGGACCTTGCGTGCCATGGCTCAGTCTCCAAGGCTGAGATCGGGGCCGCCGCGGCCCGCGGCTTCGAGGCCGTAGACGCTGCGCGCGGTGCCGAGTGCGCGGGCCTGATCCATGGCGCGCTGGTCGGTGACGGCCTCGCCATCCTCGTCGCACAGCCCGCCGAGCGGATCGGGGTTTTGCGCCGGAGCAAGCGGCGGACCTTCAAGCGCCAGCTCGGGCTCGCGCACCTGTTCGCGCCCGCTGGCCGCAACCGCTTCATCCGAGACGTCGGGCTGCGTCTCACTGGGCGCGCTGCGGGACGACCAGTCATCGCTGCGAGGTTCTGGCAGATCATGCCGACCGCTCCCCGCTTCGGGCGGCGCAATGACGCGCTGGATGAAATTGGGGTCCTCATAATAGCGCAGCTTGTGCGCCCGGATCGGCGGGATCCCCGCGACCAGCACGAGTTCGTCCTGCGCGGGAAGCTGCATGACCTCGCCCGGTGTCAGCAGGGCGCGGGCGGTCTCCTGGCGGCTGACCATGACATGGCCGAGCCAGGGCGCGAGGCGGTGCCCGGCATAGTTGCGCATCGCGCGCTGCTCTGTCGCGGTACCCAATGCATCGGAGATGCGCTTTGCCGTGCGCTCGTCGTTGGACGCGAAGGCGACGCGGACATGGCAGTTGTCGAGGATCGAATTGTGCTCACCATAGGCCTTTTCGATCTGGTTGAGGCTCTGCGCGATCAGGAAGGCGCGAACACCATAGCCGGCGAGAAAGGCGAGGCTGGTCTCGAAGAAATCGAGCCGACCGAGAGCAGGGAACTCGTCGAGCATCAGCAGCAATTTGTGGCGGCCGGGTTTCCCGGCCGCCTCGAGATCCTCGGTCAGGCGACGGCCGATCTGATTGAGGATCAGGCGGATCAGCGGCTTGGTCCGGCTGATGTCTGAGGGCGGTACGACCAGATAGAGCGACACCGGGGCCCGTGCCGCGACCAGATCGGCAATCCGCCAGTCCGAGACAGAGGTAACCGCCGCGATGGTGGGGTCGCGATAGAGACCAAGAAAGCTCATCGCGGTCGAGAGAACGCCCGAGCGCTCATTGTCCGACTTGTTGAGCAGCTCACGTGCGGCGCTTGCGACAACGGGATGGACGCGGGGGTTCTCGATCGTGCCGAGATGGTTGGTGGTCATCATGACGCGCAACGTCGCGGCGAAGGAGCGTTCGGGGTCGGAGAGGAAGGTTGCGACCCGTGCGAGCGTTTTCTCGCGCTCGGCATAAAGGACATGGAGGATCGCGCCGACCAGCAGTGCGTGCGAGGTCTTTTCCCAGTGGTTGCGGCGTTCGAGCGCGCCTTCGGGATCGACCAGGATGTCGGCGATATTCTGGACGTCGCGCACTTCGCATTCGCCGCTGCGCACCTCGAGCAGGGGATTGTAGCGCGTGGAGTCCGTGTCGGTCGGATCGAACCGCAGGCAATGCGAGAAGCGCGCGCGCCAGCCGGCGGTCAGCTGCCAGTTCTCACCCTTGATGTCGTGGACGACGGTCGATCCGCTCCAGCCGAGCAGGGTCGGGACAACCAGGCCGACACCCTTGCCCGAACGGGTCGGCGCGAACGCCATGATATGTTCTGGACCGTCATGGCGCAGATAGCGGTCGCCGAGGCGGCCCAGAAAGGCGCCCGCGTCGCCGAGCAGGCCGCCGCGCTCGACCTCGCGGCGGGTGGCCCAGCGCGCCGATCCATAGGTTGTGACGCGCTTGCTGTGGCGCGCACGCCAGAGCGAACCTGCGATCGCGGCGGCGCAGCCGGCAAATCCGCTTCCTCCGGCAATCATCCCCGCGCGATCGAAGATCGCGGGCGCATAGGCTTCGAAATGAAACCACCAGCGAAACAGCGCCCAGGGGCGATAAAGGGGTACGCCGAACAGCTTCGCCCATGGGGCACCAAGCTCGGGCTGATAGGCCAGCTGCGCTGCGGTCCATTGGGTTGCGAACCAGATGCCGCACAGCACGATTGCGAAGACGAGCAGGATCTGGCCGATGAGAAGTCTGGTCGGGGTCATGTAAGCCTCCGCCCGCGCGACTCGTTCGCCGGGCACGGCTCGCATCTTCCCGCCAATCAGAACGAGGCATCAGTCATCCGCTGGGGCATGCAGGGTACGGATCAGGGCATCCTGGCCCGGAAACGACGATTTGTGGTCTGCGATGCTTGTCCCGGCGAAGGCTAGCGAGCGACTTCGACCCCGTCCCGACACCGAACGAGCGCGGCAAGCCAGTTGGCCACGCGTCGTCCCACCATGTTCAGCGTCGCGAGAATGGGACCGGCGGAAGCGCGCGAAGCTCGCGATCGAGTTTGGTCACGCGGCCATCCTCATTGTGGCGCACGGCGTCGCAAATCGCGTCGAGCAACGCTCGCTCGCGCTCCTGCGGGTGCAGCGAGACCTGACGATTGACCAAAGATTTCCTCCGAATCGGACAGAAGAATATCGCATCCGGCGGCACATTCGCAGTACGGACTTACCCGTATCGGTCGATGAAGTCAGATTGACCATGCCACCGCAGCAGTGTCATTCGCAGTGCGCGCGCATCGCTCGCACGTCACAGGCGGAAGGTTACCGAGACCGGGCAATGATCCGAAGGATGCTGGGCTTCCGGAAGCCCGTAGCGATATTCGTCGAACGATCCCGGCTGAACCAACGAAGTGGCTACCGCTCCCGTGACGATGTGATCGATGAACTCGCGATAGCGCGCTTTGCAGGCCGCCGCGCGCCCGTCCCCCTGCGATATCGAGATCGGCCCCGACAGGATCGCCGTCGTCGATTTCAGAGTAGAAGGCGTCGCCGCGCGCGGCGATGCGGCGGTTCCAGTCGCCGAGCACGGCGAATGCATAACCCTCGCCAGCCCGCGCATCGATCCAGCGCTCGAGAACCGGCAACTGGCTAAAGAGGACCGGACAGTCGCGATCGGTGGGCGCATTGCCCGAGTTGCATCCTGACTTGAGATGCACGCCGAGCAACCGCAGCGGTCGCCGACCCTCGATGGTGATGTCGACTCCCCAGCGAAGGTCCGGGTTGCCGAGACCTAGCGCGGAAAAATCTGTATGGCGGGTCCAGCGCAGCCCCTTGCGGACCGCGAACCCCACACCCTGGTGGCGGATCTGCTGGCCGGGCGCGCCATAGCAGGAGTCGCCACGGCGTGTCTGTGGCCGCGCCGACATGACCACATCATAGCTGGCAGGATCGAATACGCGCTCGGCTGTTGCGCGGCTCTCGACCTCTTGGAACGCAATCACGTCGGCACCAAGCGCGACGGCATGCGCGCGCAGCGCAGCATAGTCTGCATCGCTGCGCGGTCGACAGCCTTCACCATTGCGCTCCGCGAGATGCTCGAGATTCCAGGTCACGACCTTAATCGTCTGCGGTGCAGGCGCGTCGGAGCCCCCGGAGGCAGGCGCCAGGCAACCGCCAAGTGAAAGCGCGGCGGCCAACGGAAGCAACATCGATCTCATCCGAACGCCCTACCGGAAGATCCGCAGTATCGGAATGCTATGCAGGCAATCGGCGCGACGCTATCCTGGGTTCAATGATCGACGATCGTGAACTCTGGGCCTGCGCCAACCTGCTGATTGAGCAGCATGGCGATCAGGCCTGGCTGGTGGCAGCGCAGCGCGCAGACGCGCTGCTCGAGCAAGGCGAAATCGCAGGCCACTACACGTTTCTCGGTATTCTCGAGCGGATCAAGGAGCTCGAACAGACAAAACCCGATGGGACGGTTCACTGAGCCATGCCCAACGGAACGCGCCATCGACTTACCGGGCGGCTTGCAGAGTCCCAGCGCGGCTATGTCCTGCGGATCGATGACGGCGGCGTTTACGCCCTCGACATCGGCCGCGAAGCACGCAAGCTGGTAGGCCAGCGCGTCACGGTCGAAGGGACGCGCTCGGGTTTCGATCGGATTGACGTGGACTGGATCGGAACCGCAGAGGGCGGCAAGGCAGTTTGACGACCAGTTGATCGGCGCTATTTTGCCAGCCGTGATCTCGCGTCTGTGTCACCCGAGGCGCTAGCGGCAGGCGTCGAACATGTGCGGGTCGATCTTGGGCTCGAAACCGATCCCGCGCGGCGCTTCGCCCTTTGGGCAATCCTGTTCATGCTCGATGCGGCGCCGGACCTGGAATCGACGTTCGAGAACGCTGCCGAGCGCGAGGCTGCTCGCAATTTCATGGATATCATGGACGCTGGGACTGACGCTTCGAGCTAGCGGCGATCCCGAGCAGGACGCGTGACTGCATTGCGCCCTAAGTGCCGTCGTTCGCCATCCCTCCGATCAGTCCCAAAAGCGGCCACTCACTCAGGCGGCGGGGAAAAGGGTTTCGCTAGAAACCTGATTTGCAGGGGCAAGTTGATAAGCGATCGAGCGTCGCTCTACTCCGCTTCCAACTCGCGGAGGCTGCGTCCCTGGGTTTCGCGCCCGAACCAGGCGATCATTCCGGCAGAAACCGCCGTCGGAACCACCAGCGCCAGCGCTGCACCCACCAGCGTCGGGGCGAAGCCCGCGAGGGCCGCAACCTGTACTGCGACCCCGCCGAACTTACTGCTTCCCGCGACCAACCCCGTCGCTCGACCTCGGGTGCCGAGCGGATAGTTTTCCGCCGTGTAGGGCAGCAGCACCGCGATCGTCCCGTTGGTGCCGATGATCAGCATCGCGATAACCGCGATCAGTACCGGTTCCCAGCTTAGCAGCCACGGGGGCAGCATCGCACCGATAAGGCCGGCAAAGGTCAGGCTGACTGTGCCAACAAGTGTCCATTTGCTGCTCCGACGGGCATAGAACAGCGCGGCCAGCAAGACGGTGGGGAATGCGAGCAGCGATGATTTGGCGAGAATTCCGCTCGCCACTTCGGCGCTATAGCCGCGGACCTGCAGGTCCGATGGAAGCCACAGCAGCAGCCCGAAATTGACGAAACTCCAGCACAGCGCAGTCATGACCAGCGCGGCAGTGAGGCGGTGATGTTCGGTACTTGTTGGCGTATCGGCCGGGGCCTCGATAGGTCGTGGCTTAGGCGCGAGGCCAAAGCGTTTCTGCATTTGCGCCAGTTCGGCCACGCGACCGCGTTCGGCGAGAAAGCGCGGCGTCTCGGGAATGAACCTAGCCAAGGCGAGCAGCAGCAATCCGCTTGGAAAGCCTTGAAGCCAAAGTGCGCGCCACCCGAAGTTCGGCTCGAGAACATAGGCCGCCCCGCTCGCTGCGAGATAGCCTCCGACCAGCCCCATGCCCCCGACCAGCACCAGCACCCAGCTGCGATGGCGCGGCGGCATCACCTCGGCGAGCAGCGTGTAGATCACAGGCAGCATCCCGCCTGCCGATATGCCCATGAGAAAGCACATCACCAGGTTCCAGGCGAAAGCCGGCATCGCCCCGCAGATGGCGGTCGAGACGAACAGAATGGTCGAAAGCAGGATCGATACGCGACGCCCATAGATGTCCGCCAGCCACCCCCACAGGAACGAGCCGACAGTGGTACCGGTGAGCGCGACCAGGGGCAGCAGCGCGACCTGCGAGCGCGCAATTCCGTATTCGGCGGCCATACCGGGCAGCACGAAGCCAAGCGTCGCCGGCTTCATGACGTCGATGATCAGCCCCAGCGTCAGCACCAGCAGGGTTGCCGCATGCCAGCGGCCGAGCGGAGTGGTGTCGGGAGCCTCGTAATTGGTACCGGCATGATCGCCATGGCAACCGCGCACCTTGGGCAACGCCCCGAAACAGGCAAGCGGCACGCCGATCCCGATCAGGGCCATGCCCAGCCCCATGCTGGCGTCCATCGGCATCCCATTGAGATGGTTGCCCATGCTGTGCGCCATTGCCAGCATCGGCAGATGCAGCAGCACCCCGGCGCTGATCGCGGCGCACCCCGCCCAGAAATAGGGGGCGCGCTCTCCGACGATCGATGTGCTTCCCGCTGCTCTCCCCATCGACTCGGACTAGGCGGAAGTCCCCGTCCGGACAAGCTACCTCACCACCGCGGGCCTTGTCCCATTCGGGAAACTGCCATCTTTTCGCGCGAGGCGCGGCTCGCCGGACGCGCGAACGTTGCGCGTACGGCCTACTGGCTGAATTTCAAAGGATGATCGAAAAGCATGAATGCGCTGCCACCGTGGCTTGCGACGGCCGTTAGTTCAGTGAGCTGCGGCTGTGCCGGTCAGGGCAGAGCAGCGGTGACGATGATCTCGACCTTATAGTCGGGAGTTGCGAGCTTGACCTCGCCAGTGGCACGTGCCGGCGCACTCTCGCCTCCGAGCCACTCTTCCCACACTTCGTTCATCGCAGCGAAGTCTGCCATGTCGGCGAGCCAGATGGTCACTTGCAGCAGCCGGCTACGATCAGTGCCTGTCTCGCCTAAAAGGCGGTCGATCGAGGCGAGAACAGCGCGCGTCTGCGTAGCTGCATCTTCACCGGGCTTTCCGATCTGGCCTGCGAGATAGACGATGCCACCGTGGGTAACCGCCTGGCTCATCCTTGCTCCGCTCTCAAAACGTTTGATCGACATCTGGTGGTCCTTTTGTGCAGTCAGTTTGAATAACGGTCGAGGCCGAGCCCGGCGATGTCGATCGCTGGTCGCTCTCCAGTCATCACGGCGGCAGCGACCGAAACGGAGCCGCATGCCATTGTCCATCCGAGGGTACCATGGCCTGTGTTCAGAAACAGATTGGACAGCCGAGTGCGACCGATAATGGGCGGCCCATCAGGTGTCATAGGGCGCAGGCCGCTCCAGAAGTTCGTTGGACCATCCTGCGCGGCTGTCGGAAATAGATCATGCACGCAATGCAGCAGCGTTGCCTCGCGCCGCGACGGAAGTGAGCGATCATAGCCTGAGATTTCTGCCATGCCGCCCACACGGATGCGCTTGCCCAGACGGGTGATGGCGATCTTGTATGTCTCGTCCAGCAACGTCGATACGGGCGCAGAGTCCATGTCGGCCACGCGCAAGGTGATGGAGTAGCCCTTGACCGGGTAGATGGGGAGTCGGACGCCAACTTGGCGGGCGAGCAACGGCGAGTGGCTGCCGAGCGCAAGGAGGTATGCATCGCCGCGGATCACACCTTTGCTGGTCTGCACACCGCTGATCGAGCCGTGCTCTTCTTCAAGACCAAGGATTTCCGTCGAGTAACTGAACTCAACTCCGGCACTCGAGAGCCGCTCCGCGAGACGCGCGGTGAAGAGGTGGCAGTCTCCCGTCTCGTCGTTAGGAAGGCGCAGCCCGCCCGCGATACGATCTCGCGCGGCGGCGAGACCTGGTTCGGCAGCTACGCACCCTTGCCTGTCCAGCAACTCGAACGGCACACCGTATGACCTGAGCACTTCTATGTCTTTGCCACTTGCATCCAACTGTTTGGCTGTCCGGAAAAGTTGCAACGTCCCGCGTGATCGCTCGTCATATGCGATGCCTAGAGAAGCACGAATGTGAATGAGCTCGTCACGGCTGAACTCGGCTAGGCGAACCATCCGACTCTTGTTCAGCGCATATCTGGCCTCCGTGCAGTTGCGGAGCATGGCAGCCAGCCAAGTGACCATAGCGAGATCGGCTGCGGGCCGGACGATAAGCGGAGCGTGCCGCAACATCAGCCAGCGGATCGCTTTCATGGGAATGCCCGGCGCTGCCCATGGCGACGCGTAACCCGGCGAGACTTCGCCCGCATTGGCAAAGCTCGTTTCGAGTGCCGCGCCGGGCTGGCGGTCGATTACAACGACTTCGTGTCCCGCCCGCCGCAGATAGTGCGCTGACGTAATGCCAATCACGCCAGCCCCCAGAATAACGGCTTTCATCGTCCGTCTCCCGGCGTCAGCGCAGTGCCGGCATTGCCATCAAGGTAGACGCGCGCATGGCGACGCCCCAGTTGCGTCAAGATTTCGTAGGGGATTGTCTCTGCGTCGCCGGCGACATCCTCAAGCGACTGCATAGGACCAATGAGATCGACGAAGTCACCTTCATGCAGGTCGCCGGCAGCTACATCCGAAATGTCGATGGTCATGCTGTCCATCGAAATCCTACCGACGATGGGTAACCGGATGTCACGGAACCATGCGGCGCCGACGTTACCAAGACGACGGGGCCAACCATCGGCATAGCCGACACCGATGGTCGCGAGCCGCCGAGAATTTGGCGTCGCGTAAGTGTGGCCGTAACCGACCGCGCTGCCCCCAGGAAGTTGGCGAATTTGGATGATCCGGCTGCGAAGGCTCACAGCCGGCATGATACCGAGGTACTCGGATTGTGGCAGAACGCCGTAAAGCGCGATGCCCGGGCGGACCAGCTCGAGATGGTAAGCCCCGGACAAGAATGTCCCGCAGCTGTTTGCGATCGAACGCGGGACACCGGGAAATCTGTCGGCGAGTTTGTGGAAGCGGCGCAGTTGCTCTTCGTTGACCGGGAGACGAGGTTCGTCGGCGCACGCCAAGTGCGTCAGGACCAGTCTCAAATCCAGCTCGTCCGATAATGAGCGATCCTCAGCTAATTGCTCGACCACCGCTTCCGATATGCCCAGCCGCGACATTCCGGTTTCGATCTGGATCGCCGCAGGCAACGCGGAACAGCGCCGGCGTGCCTCAGAGCGCCACCGTTCAATCTGCACGTGCGAATTGAGCACGGGGACAAAGCCGGCATCTGCACAGGCAGCCTCACCCCCGGGATCGATGCCGTTCAGGATGAATATGGTGCAATCCACCGACAATGTCGGGTGCAAATCCATCGCTTCGCACAGCTGAGCGGCGAAGAACGTGCGACACCCTTCGCGATACAGCGCAGACACGATTGGCCTAGCGCCGAGACCGTAAGCATCGGCCTTGACGACGGCCGCGCACTCCGTCGGCGAAACGTGGTCGCGCAGCACGCGGTAATTCGCACGCAAGGCGCTCAGATCGATAACGAGCCGGCTCGAGAATGTTGGGCACCCGATCATGTCCATCACTTCCCCGAAGGCAGTCTGGACGAAGCCGATGCGCTTTTTTAACCGATTCTGCGTAGAACTCTGCTATTTTGGGCAGAAGGTTGCATATATTGCGATAATTTGGAGGAATGCGCGATGACCGCACTCGACAGTATAGACCGCAGAATCCTGAACCAACTCCGTTTGAATGCGCGCGCCACGAACAGCGCGTTGGCGAAAGAGGTCGGGCTATCTGAGTCGGCGTGTCTCAGAAGGCTGAAGCTCCTCGAGCGCAGCGGTGTAATCCGCGGATACACGGCAATCATCTCCAGCGGCGATCCGGAAGAAGGCATCGATGCCGTTGTGCAGGTTGAGCTGGAAAGACAAACCGAGGAGTATCTGGCGCGGTTTGAAGCGGCGATGCGCAATCATGCCGAGATCCGGGAATGGTATCTGCTAAGCGGCGCTGGGGACTACATGCTCCGTCTGCGTGTTTCCGACATGGAGGATTACGCACTTTTCCATCGTGATGTGCTGTCACGGCTTCCTGGCGTCTCAAGGATCAACTCTAGCTTCGCTATGAGAAGCCATCGCAAGGCCTGAAGCGGCATTGGCCAAAACTGCCGCATTTGCGCGTGGCGAGAGCGGTTGTGGCCGATGTTCCCAAAAAAGCCAGCACAGCGAGATGATCGTGATGATGGCGACCGCGATCTGGGCGGAATTGATCAGCCGCCGAGCAGGAAAAATCTGGTGGTCGCACAGAAACTGGTCGAGCTTGCTCCGAACGACTTCGCTGGACCGAAGCCGCCGAAGCTGTGACGGTGTGGCTTTCCGAACGAAGGCGAGCACCTCCCGGAAGTCGGTGTGCGACAGCACGGGATATCGTGAGAGGAGAACGGCAACACGGCCGTCCGGGTAGGCGGCGGCGCTGATGCCAAACTCATTGTGCCTGCGGCGCGTCTTCTTGCGCCGAGGTTGCAGCAGGGATGTCCGCCGACCAATGCGAGATGACATTCTATGACTCCGGAAAACCTCCGGCGGACCGATCAAGGCACGGCGCCCATTCCGCCCATTGGCGATCTACGGTTCAGTAGAGATCGCGACCGTTAGCCGGACGCGGGATCGAACGCGCCCGGCGTCAGTCGCCGAATTTGAGGGGATGATCCCTGCCTTGGTGGAACCCGCGTGTCATGCCGCTAAGGTTAGCCCTACCAGTAATTTAAGCAAGTCCCGTGCTACATCGTCAAGAAAACACAACGAGTTAGTCATCTATGCTGAAACTGCTGCTGTCCGTCATTGCCGCGCTTGCGATCACGATCGCTACGATCTGGATCAACCCGTCCACAGACGAACGAGCCATGTATGGATTCGAAGGCCCTTTGGAGCAGAATTGGTTGCCGCGCGAGCTAGGTGGATGGCCTGCACCGTTCCTAGCGGACAACCCGAACACATCGGTCATCCACAAGATCGGAGTAGAGGATAACTTCCGCGCCGGCTCCTTTTTGGGCTCGCTGAGTTTTTGGCTCCTCATCGTTTTGATGTCGCAGCGTTTCTGCCGCTGGGTCGCGCGAGCAGTTGGTGCAAGTGGTCGAGATGGCGTTTGACATGCGGTGGCCGCAGGCACATCTTGGGACGATGAAGCTCCGCGTGCGCCATCTCCGACGCCGCCTCCACGCAGGCCAACTCCTCGCGGGCATGTAGCCCCGGGCTCTCCCAAGGCATGTCCCGAAGAGCTCGGGGCCCCTCACATCGCGATATAACGGCTGAGCGCTCAATCTGGCGTCGGCAATCCTGGAGATTTATCATGAGCGCTACGAAAGCGGCATCCAAGCGGCCGCAAATCCATATGATTGAAGAGGAGGCGGACAAGCTGTCCGACCTTGCACTTAGCGTCGAGGACCGGCTTCCGCAGGTTTGCGAGTTGTTGATCCGCGAAACCTCCCGCGCCCGCTTGCACAAAGCAGCAACCATTCCCGCCGATGTGGTCACTATGGGCTCGTCCGTCGAATTTGTGGACGAAGGAACCGGTGCACGCCGCACAGTTCAGCTGGTCTTTCCGCCGGACGCTGACATTTCTGCAGGCAAGGTGTCGATCCTAACTCCTGTCGGAGCGGGGCTTATCGGATTGCGAGAGGGTCAGTCCATCCTTTGGCCCGATCGCGAGGGTAATGAGCGAACGCTGGTGATCGAGAAGGTCATTCAAAAGTCAGCAGCTGCCTAACTGAAAAGTGCCGGTTCGGGATTGGGACCCTCCCTTAGCCGACCGGCGCTCTCGCTCACTTAGTTCGGCTGAATGTCAGATCGAATGGCTTTTCATCAGTTGGCGCAGTTGCTTCCGGAGCGAGGAGCCGCTTAGGTACGCGGAGATCGACGCATAGCCTTCGGCAGCAAGCTTTCGCTCGAGGTCGGGAATGTCCTTGCACGCTCCCCCCTTAGCCAGTTGGATGGCGCGCTCGATGATCGGAGTCTCACTCACGCTTTTTCGCTCAGATCGGGCACGAAGCTCACTTGTGCCAGACGCCATGACTTGTCCGGATCGCCGGGCCATATCTCGTTCAGCTCTAGCCCGTGAGTAGGTGCCGCTCCGTGCACTTCGGCATGAATAAATCGGCCTGTGGCGCGAAGACGAACGGATGATTTAGGATACATTCTCTCAAGCGTTGTCTGTAGCGCTCTCGCGTCACGCGCCAGTTCTACCTTCCCGAGCCTTCGCGGCGTGCCGTCGACGAGCTCGGCCGTAGCGACGCGTAACGAGGTGATGCCGTCTTTGAGGATGCTGAATGAAATAAATGCAGCTGCAGCGGCATCCGCCCACCAAAGGCCGAGCGCCACGCCGAGGACGCCCGTGATACCGGCCAGCCCGGTCATCCAGTCCGCCTTCTGCATCATGGCGTCCGTATCGAGCACCTCGTCTTCTAGACGACGCGCGATCGGCTGTTTCATCCGACCCAGGATCATTGGCGGCACGACCGAGTAGACGAGGGCCGCGATCATAACCCAGCCTTGCCATATGTCGCGGCCTGAAATGCTCACCGGCGGCATGGTCGGATGCTCGAGCGCGACTAGCGAGGTCAGCGAGTCGAACACGAGGATCGCGCCGACAGAGCATAGAGCGACCGCCGCGATCAGGGATGAGAGGCTCTGGACGCGGTGGAAACCGAAAGGAAATGCGCGATTCGCTTCCTTTTGCTCGAAGTGCAGCGCCACGAGGAAGACGATGGCGGGGACGAGGCTGAGCACATCTTCGATCAACGCGGTCTTCATTGCCTGGCTGGAGCCCATCACCAGCCACATGACGACAACAACCGATGACATCCAGATGAGCGTCCACCATTCCAGCCGTCGCGCGCGTTGCAGGTCGCGACGGACATGTTCGGGAAGGCGGTCGCTCACTTCGCTGCTCGCTTCAGGAGCATCGCACGCGGCTGAATGAGCGCGATCCAGGCATTCTCCCCGTTGCGGACCACAGCTACCGGTTGTGTATCACCATCTTTCGACTTCATCTGCTCGGGCGAAGGCATGATGGCAACACGGGTGGCCCAGGGTGTATCAGGCGCGAGCTCGCCAACGACGAGGTCGAGATCGCCTCGCTCGATCATGGGCAGCAGCGTCTCCGTCGAGCCACGCACGATGTCGGGATGGCTTCCAGTGTCCGCGGCCACCAAGCCCACGAGTCGATCAAGCGATGGATCATGTGGCGCATTGCCTTCCGCGATGACCCCGGCACGTAACACCTTCGTCTGCCGGACGCGGTCGATTGTGCCTTCTGGATCTTTCGGGATCTCTGAGCATCCGGCCAGCATGAGCAACAAGGCCGTGGCGAAGATTGTGGATTTCATGAGGCTACTCGGTGAGCTGGGGGCGTGGCGGTCACGCTCCCAGCGTTTCGAAATGTAGGTCAGAGTGGCACCGCAGCGATAAACGGGTCCGCATCTCGTCCGTCGCTAGACGCAGGTCCGCGCGTCTGGTCGAGCTTGGTCGCTCTGTCGAAGTACAACTGCGCGAAGCGCCGATGGATCAATGCGATCCCAGTTTCCGACAACGCAGACTTGGCGAGATGATATCGAGCGCGCCGTCTGTAATAGGCGATAGTCTTTTCCGTCATGGAAGGTCCCTTTATGATGCAAGCGGGGGCTGCCGCCCTCCGGGAAGGGCGCCGCGCGGCTTGGGGAGGGAGTGTTGCCTTTGACCGAACGGCGCCCAGTTGGCGGTCGCGTGGGGCGACCGACCGGAGATCCTAGGCGCTGATCTGCGCGCCTAGGGATTCAGGCGCGGGGTGCTGCTACCTGCAGGGGATCGTTTCGATCAGGGCGCGGACGGTCGACATGAAGCGATCAAGATGGACTAAGCCTTCTTGAAGTCAAGCCCTGGTGCCAACCACCGCCTTGCGCACCGATGCACAGGCAATGCCAGCGCCGATCAGTGTCACGCCAGCGAAGTGAGACGGGCGGATAGCTTCGCCGAGGAAGATGGCGGCGAGCAGCGCTCCCATGACCGGCATGATGTTGAGGTAGAGACCCGCTGCCGCGGACCCGAGGAGTTCGACCCCGCGATTGTAGCATAGGTAAGCAATTAAGGACGGGAACACACATACATAGGCGATCGCCATCCAGCTTTCCGATCGATTCTCGATCAACCGACCCGAAGCGATCTCGGCGATGTAAAATGGAAGGACAACGACAACGCCCACTGCCAGCGTGGTCGCCAGGAAGCTCAGGGGATGCACGCCTGGCCGTTTGCGAAGCAGCACCGAGTAGAGCGACCATATCACCACAGCGACAGAGATGACGAGATCGCCCGTGTTCATCCTGAGTGCGAGCAGCGAGCCGATATCACCTTTCGAGATGATGACGAGCGCACCGGCGATCGACAGAGCGATTCCCATGACTTGCAGCAGTCGAACTCGTTCGGAGAAAATCAGAATGCCGAGAAGGAGTATCAGACCGGGCTGCAGTGACTGTAGGAGGAGACCATTGACGGCCGTCGTGGTTTGAAGACCAGTGTAGAGTAATGTGTTGAACGCTCCGATGCCCAGCGCTCCGAGCACGATCATCATTCGCCATGAGGCGCGCAACGTTGGGAGGTCGCGGCGAAGATGCGGCCACGCGATCGGCAGGAGGATCAACAGCGCGAGTGTCCAACGCCAGAATGACAAGGCGACCGGAGGGACGAAGTCCCGCGCGCCACGCGCAACGATGGAATTGCCGGCCCAGAAGAGCGCGGTGCATGCCAGCAACAGATAAGGTGAGTGCCAAAGCCTAATGCGGCTATGAACTGATATGGCCTGAGGTTCGCTTGATGATGAGTTCATGATGCGTGCGGCGCCGTTTGCAGCGCCTCTCGATACGGTGGTATGGTGATCCCGTGGAGCGGATCCGGCGGGCCGCGGTACCCGCGAGCTTAGCGTTTCGGACTGCGCTCCGAATGAAGGCGGGGTGGCACATCAGATGAAGCCGTAGACATCGGACCTATCTAGAGGCTTTGCCTTGCTGGGCAAGCTGCTCCACGTATTTGACTTTGTTTCCAGATAGGCCATGATCGGCGGATGTCCTCGCAGGTCCTGATCCGGCACATCGAAGTGCATCCCGGCAGCAGCACCGAGCGCCTGCCTGCCCTGGGCTGAACCTGCTAGCTGCAGGCATCTGACCTAGGGCCCCTCCCCAGTTTAAGCTGGAATCGTGATTACCGATCGCGTGCGCCGACTTGGGTCTGGCCGCGATCGTGCGCGGAGGTTCAAATGGACAGGTTCGTGGTCGAGGCCGACCATCGGGTTGTAGGGATCGCCATTCGCGTTCCCGGAGGATTTCGGTTCGTGTGTTCGGATCCTGATTTCCAGGAGATGGACAGGAAAGTCTTCCCACGCGCGCGTGCGTTGGCGAGCAGTGTTGCAGAGCTGGCAAAGGCGCGTCGCAGCGCGACCAGCACGGTTCACTAGGGAGGGTTAAACGTGAATGCTATCTGTCCCTCCGTCATTGACTCGCTGGTGCACATCTGGACCGCGCTTCACAAGAATCTTGATGTCGAGATCGATGCCGGCAACGCTCGTTATCTGCATGGCGTCGTTTTGAGCATGGATGATGAACTGGTCGCGCGTCTGCTTTCGGCGAAACTGGCGATGTCGCGAATACCCGATGCTCAAAACGACGAAACGCTCGCGCGATGTGGAAGCGACCTAGTCTACTCGGTCCAAGGCCGAACATTGCAGGCAACATTGGTGCACGGAACTGACGTCAGTGAGCGTCGCCTTGGCGTTGGAACCCGCTTTGGGGCCGCGTTGCTGGGCCTTCGACCAGATCAATCGCTGCTTTGGCCGATGGAGCGAGGACGATTGGTAGAGGTGCGCGTGCTGACGATCACATCGCCAAGCCTCTCTCGCCAGCGCCCAATCTCGCCGCTTTTGAGGATGGGAAAGCCATGCGCATTTGGGTGACCCGAACCGAGCCGGACAATCGCTCCACGGCGGCCCGTCTACAAGCTCTCGGGCATGACGTTGTAAGCGTGCCGGTGCTCGGTGTGCGACCGTTCTCGACCGAGCAGCCTGATCTGCTTCCGGACGCCATCGTGTTCACCAGCATGAATGGTGTTCGGCACCATGCCGCTCGCGCGCAATACAAGGCTTTACCTGTGTTCGTAGTTGGGGACGCTACCGCTGGCGCCGCTCGGGATGCAGGGTATTCCGACGTCCGTTCTGCCGGTGGCGACGTTCGAGACCTGCAACGACTGATCTTGAATGACCTGGCTCCGCCTGCCCGCATCGTTCACTTTGGCGCGCGCGAAACGGCTGGGGACCTCAAGGGATTCCTCCGGCGCTTTGGCTATCTGGTGGAACGTCGGATCGTCTACACCGCGCAGGCCGTTGCGATACGCTGGTTGCTGCAAGTGAGGACAGAGCTGCCGTCGATCGACGGTATTTTGGTCCACTCACCACGGGCAGCGGAGCGAGTCGCACGCGTCTTGGCGGGAACCTCATGGCGAGGAAATGTCTGGTGCCTATCGGAGGCATGCGCGCTGCGGTTGACGGATTTGCCGGGAATCCGGTTGCACTTTTCATCCCGTCCCAACGAGGCAGCGCTGATCGAGATGGTCCGTCAGGACCGAGTGATTAGAATGCCGTGTCGCGCATCGCTGCGCGCCGTTTCGGCCGCAACCAGACGAACGTTCGCCTCCGCTCCCTGGCAGCCAGCCAACGACAACCCGGATCTGCCTGGCGAGGATGATGGGCCGAAAACGGATCCGCCCCCCGCCGCTTGAACCATCGGCCTCGACGGACCCCGGGCGTTGACCTTATTGGGGCTCTCCCCAACACAAGGTGACCCATGTTCGAAGAAGCACTCTCGTGGGCAAAGAAGAAGCCGGACTTCGCCATCGATCTTGGCACCGCCAACACTCTGGTCGTTGACAAGGCTGGAGGCGTGATATTCGAGCAGCCGTCGGTGTGCTGCTTTGATGGCTCGGTCGGACCCGACGGCAAGCTGTTCGCCGTTGGGGCCGACGCGCAACCGATGATCGGCCGTGAAGTCAATCGCCTGCGAACCGTTCGGCCGTTGCGAAACGGAGTCTTGGTGGATGTAAGGGCAACATGCGAGTTGCTGAAGTTCGCGCTAAAACCGCTGACGCCCAAAAGGAGGCTGCGAGCCTCTCGTGTGGTCATCGGCGTGCCAACGGACGCAACACAGGCCGAACGTCGCGCGCTGGGTCGCGCCGCGCACGATGCTGGGCTTGCCGAGCCGATGCTCCTCGCCGAACCGATGCTTGCGGCCATCGGGTCTGGACTGGACGTGGCTGAAGCGCGCGGCCGGATGATCGTCGACTGTGGCGCTGGCTTGACCGACATCGTCGTGATTTCGCTTGGCGGGAT